>DATBGU010000284.1:0-19713 GCA_036557825.1 Gemmataceae bacterium | reverse complement strand
GCCCCCTGTTGACACCAGCAACAGGGGGCTGACGCCCCCCGCTCGCCAGGATTTCGACAGAGCAACGAACCTTCAGTGAGGGTAGAGATGGCCGACCACGCCAACCACCAACCCCACCCGTTCGACCACGTGATGGACTCCTCGTCCGAAGCGAACGGGAACAAATGGGAGTTTTTCAACGCGGCGTTCGGCTCGCCGGTCGAATGGCCTCTGCCTTCCTTCGACATTCCGTATCTCAATTATCATTTGCAACTCGACTGGTATCACTTCCAGCTTACCAAGTTCATGATCCTGGAGGTGATCGCGGCCGTGCTGATCCTGCTCATTTACATCCCGCTGTCGCGCCGTTCCCAGAACGGCGAGCTGCCCAAGGGCGGATGGTGGAATGCTTTCGAGTCGCTCTTGACCTTTGTCCGCAACGAGATCGCCAAGCCCAACCTCGGCGAGAAGGAGGCGGACAAATACGTTCCCTATCTCTGGACGCTGTTTTTGTTCTTGCTGTTTTGCAACCTGCTCGGCATGTTCCCGTTCCTCGGTTCGCCGACGGCGAGCATCTGGGTGACGGGGGCGCTGGCCTGCACCGCCTTCATCATGCTGCACGGGGCGGCCATCGTGAAGATGGGCTTTGAGTACGGGCGGGATCACCACAACCACGATCATCACGAAGGTCCGGGGCAGCACCTGGATACCGGGCATCACGATCACCACGGTCATGCGGTCGCCAGCCCCCTGCTCGATGGGTTGCGGAAAATCCCCCTGCTCGGTCCGCTGCTGGTAGGAACGATCCTCTACTTCAAAGCCCTCTGGCCGCCCATTGAAGTGCCTTACGTCGGCTGGTTTTTCAGCCTGGCGATCTTCTGCATCGAGTTGGTCAGCACGTTCATCAAGAGCGGCGTGTTGGCCGTGCGTCTGTTCGCCAACATGTTCGCCGGGCACACCGTTCTGGCGGTGATTCTGCTGTTCATTTACACGGCGGCCGCGGCGGGCAACGGCTTTCTACTGGGCGGCGTGTCGATCGCCAGCGTGCTGGGCGTGGTGGCCCTGAGCTTGCTCGAACTGTTCGTCGCCTTCTTGCAGGCATATATTTTCGTCTTCCTGACCGCGCTGTTCATGGGGATGTCGCTGCACCCCGAACATTGACGGTTGGTTGGCATCGTGTCGGACGTGATTGTTGTGGCGCTTGAAACTGGAGTGAACTGTTCCATGAAAATCGTGAAACTACTCTGCCTCGTGATGCTGGTTCTGCTGTTGGCGGCGTCGCCGGTGCTGGCCCAAACGGGCACGCCGTCGTCGATGACGCTTTCCGGCGCCGCCGTCGGCGCGGGCCTCGGCGCCGGCATCACTATCGTCGGCGCGGGCTGGGGCTTCGGCCGCATCGGCGCCGCCGCCCTGGAAAGCATGGCGCGCCAGCCCGAGATCGCACCCCGCGTGCAGACGGCCATGATCGTCATCGCCGCCCTTCTCGAAGGGGCGACCTTCTTCGCCCTCATTGTCTGCATCCTCATGGCGGGCAAAGCGAGTTTCTAAGCAAGTGGATCACTCACCCGCCCGAAGCGTCCGCGAGGGTGCCCTCGTGGACGCTTCGGGCGGGTGGGGATGATGTTGAAGAGGTAGCTATGCGTCGCGGTTTGTTACTGCTTGGGATCGGCTTGATCGCGTTTGTTCTGTGCGCGCCGGCCGCGGCGCGGGCGGAGAACAAGCACGGCGAGGCACCCGCCAAGGCAGGCGAGAAGAACGGCGAGGACGGCGTCAGCAAGGCACTCTCGGGCGAGGCCAAGGAGGTCAGTCACGACCTGTTCGGCTGGGCGATGGACCTGGGCATCTGGACGCTGGTCGTTTTTCTGGTTCTGCTGGCGGTTCTCGGCAAGTTGGCCTGGAAGCCAATGCTGCAAGGTCTGGAGCACCGCGAGAAAGCGATTCACGCGGCCCTGCACGAGGCCCAGCAAGCGCGCGACGAGGCCGCCCAACTTCGCACGCAGTTTGAATCAAAGATGCGCGAGGCCAACGACCAGTCGCGCGCGATCCTCGACGAGGCCCGCCGCGCCGCCGAGCGCACCACGGCCGAGATGACCGCCGAGGCGCACAAGAAACTGCAAGCGGACCAGGACCGCTTTCAGCGCGAGTTGGCGCTGCAAGCCGAGCAGGCGCGGCGCGATCTGCAAATGCAGGTGGCGCAACTGGCGACGCTGGTCGCCAGCAAGGCCATCCGCCGCCAGGTCAACTCCGACGATCAGCGCCAGCTGGTGGACGAGGCGCTGGCCGAGCTGCGCCAGGCGGGCGACGGCCGGCAGAGGACATCTGTGGTTTAGACGCTTGCGTCTGTGCGGGCGGGACGCCCGCGCTCCGGAGCGCGGGCGTCCCGCCCGCACAGAACAAGGGAACTCGAACGAACCATCATGACCGAGAACGTCCGGGTCCATCACGAAACCGTCTTCGACGACGCCACCCGTCACATCGCGCGCATTTACGCCGAAGCGCTGCTCGCCGCCGCCGACCACCGCCAGCAGACCGACGAAGTGCTGGAACAACTCGAATCGCTCGTCCGCGATGTGCTGAATCGGGATTCGGCCATCGCGCTGTTTCTGTCCAGCGCCGTCGTCGGCCGCGATCGCAAGCGCGAATCGCTGCGCCGCGCCTTCGAGGGCAAGGTCAACGACGTTCTCTTCAATTTCCTGCTCGTCCTCAACGATCACGATCGCCTCGGCGTCCTCCGCGAAGTGGCCGCCCTGATGCGCGACCTGTACGAACGCCGGGCCGGCCGCATGCACGTCCAGGTGAGCGCCGCCGCGCCGATGGGCGACGATCAGCAGGACCGCCTGCGGCACGAACTGCGCGAGAAGTTCGGCCGCGAGCCGATTTTGTCGGTCCGCGTCGATCCCGATTTGCTGGGCGGCCTGGTGGTGCGCGTGGACGATTGGGTCTACGACGGCAGCGTGCGGGCGCGGCTGGAACGAATTCGGAACCAACTCATCGAGAGAAGCAGTTATGCACAATCGCATTAACGCCAACGAAATCGTGTCGGTCTTGACCGAGGAGATCGGCAAGTATCGCGACAAGATCGAGCCGAAGGAAGTCGGCGAGGTTTTGGAGGTCGGCGACGGCATCGCCCGCGTCTACGGCCTGTCCAACGTGATGGCCGGCGAGATGCTGGAATTTCCGCAAGCCGGCGTGCGCGGCCTGGCGTTCAACCTCGAAGAGAACTCGGTCGGCGTCATCATCCTCGGCGATTACAAGGAAATCTCCGAGGGCCACGAGGTCCGCTCGACGGGGGCGCTCTTGCAAGTCCCGGTCGGCGACGCGCTGGTGGGCCGGGTCGTCGATCCGCTGGGCAACCCGCGCGACGGCAAAGGGCCAATCAACTCGCCACACACTCGTTTCGTCGAATCAGTGGCGCCGGGCGTGGCCGGCCGGCAGTCGGTGGACGTGCCGCTGCAAACCGGCATCAAGGCCATCGACGCCATGACGCCCATCGGCCGCGGCCAGCGCGAACTCATCATCGGCGACCGCAAGACCGGCAAGACGATCATCGCGCTGGACACGATCATCAACCAGCACGACAGCGGCGTCATTTGCGTTTACGTCGCCATCGGCCAAAAGGAATCGAGCGTCGCCCGCAACGTCGAGGTGCTCCGCGAGCACGGTGCGATGGATTACACCATCGTCGTCACCGCCTCATCGTCCGACCCCGCGCCGCTGCAATACATCGCTCCCTACGCCGGCTGCGCCATGGCCGAGTATTTCATGTACGAACTCGGCCGCGATACCCTGTGCGTCTACGACGACCTGTCGAAGCAGGCCGCCGCCTATCGCCAGTTGTCGCTGTTGATGCGGCGTCCGCCCGGACGCGAGGCGTATCCCGGCGACATTTTCTATGCGCACTCGCGCTTGCTGGAACGGTCCGCCAAGCTGGCCGAGCGCTACGTCATCGTTCCCAGCGACGCCGACGAAAAAAAGGTCGAGGACGATTGGGGCGTCAACAACGAGCAGGGCGAGCGCCGTCAGCCCGGCGAGAAGGGCAAGGTTTATGTCGGCCCGCTCGAAAAAGAGCACGCTCAGAAGCACGATGTCCCCAAGTTCCCCGGCCACAAGCTTGCCAGGGTTGCGACTTCGGGCGGGTCGCTGACGGCGTTGCCGATCATCGAGACGCTGGAAGGCGAGGTGTCGGCGTACATCCCGACCAACGTGATTTCCATCACCGACGGCCAGATTTACTTGCAGCCGGACCTGTTCAACGCCGGCATCCGTCCGGCCATCGACGTCGGCATCAGCGTCTCGCGTGTCGGCGGCAAGGCGCAGATCAAGGCCATGAAGGACATCGCCGGCGGTCTGCGGCTGGATCTGGCCTCCTTCCGCGAACTGGAGGCGTTCGCGCAGCTGGGTACGGAGTTGGACAAGGCCACGCAGTCGCAGCTCGACCGCGGCTATCGCATGGTCGAGATCCTCAAGCAGCCGCAGTTCAAACCGATGAACGTGGTCGATCAGGTCATGATTATCTACGCCGGCACCAAGGGCTTTCTCGATCAGGTGCCGATCAAGGATGTGCGAGCGTGGGAGGAGCAGTTCTTGCGTTTCATGCACGAGCGGCAGCCGGACATCGGCAACGCCATCAAGAAGGAGCGCAAGCTGAGCAAGGGGCTGGAGGAGCAGTTGTCGGCGGCGATCAAGAACTTCCAGGCGCAATATCGTCCGGCTGGTGGCGCGCCGCGCAGCGACGCCATCAAGGCGCCGCAAGATCAGGTCAAGGCGGGCCGGTAACGATTTCAGGTTGACTAGCCCGGAGGGCCAGCGACGGGCGCCCGTCTCAGGGGCTTTGGGCTAGTCGAATTCGTGATCCTTACGAGCAATCATGGCCAACACCCGAGCACTCGTCAAACGTCGCAAGGCGGTCCGCAACATCAAGAAGATCACGCGCACCATGGAGCTGATCGCCACGGCGCGTTTCAAGAAGGCGCTGGACCGCGCCAGCGAGGCCGAGGCGTACACGCGCAAGATCACCGAACTGGCCGCCGACCTCAGCGCCAGCGCCACGAACGTCTCGCACCCGCTGCTGCAAACACACGAGAAGGTGCGCAACACGGTGCTGCTGGTGATCGGCTCCAATCGCGGGCTGTGCGGCGGCTACAACGCCGGCATTCTCCGCGAGGCCAATCAGCGCATCCGCCAACTGCGCACCGAAGACACGACGCTGCACCTGGAACTATCCGGCCGACGTCCCATCACCTTCTTCCGTTATCAGGGCGTCCGGGCCGAGCACGCCTACACGCAGTTCGAGGACAAGCCGCGTTTTGACGAAGTGGAGGAACTCGCCAACCGCTACCTTGAGGGCTTCATCAGCGACAAGATTGACCGCGTTGAGGTGGCGTACATGAAGTTCCTCAACGCTGCCCGGCAAATTCCGGTTGTCGAGACGTTGCTGCCTTTGTCGCAAACGACGCCCGGCGAACGGCGCGAGCAGCAGCGCCATCCCGTCGAGTACGAGTTCTTGCCCAGCGCGGCCGACATCTTGCAGGAGTTGCTGCCGGTGTCGTTCAAGGTGCGGCTGTTCAAGTGCTTCCTCGACGCCGCCGTCAGCGAGCAGATCGCTCGCCGCGTTACCATGAAACAGGCGACGGAGAACGCCGACGAGATGATCAAGAACCTGACGCGCGAATACAACCGGGCGCGGCAGGCGCAGATCACGAAGGAAATCGCTGAGGTCATCGGAGGAGCCGCGGCGCTGGAATAAATCGGAGACGAGAGCATGGCGTCCGCATCCGGAACCCGCCACGGCGAGGCGCTGAGAAGAAGCAGCGAGATCACGCGAACGCTGCGCCGGATGTATCGGCCCGAGGTGAGCATGATCGCTCCGTCGGACGTTATTGCCGTGCTGAACGAAGCAGGTGTGAGTTTCGTCCTAATGGGCAATTATGGCATCACTGGCTGGAGAGGCGATGCACGAGCCACGGAGGACGTGGACATCCTGGTTCGACGGCGCGATCATCGCAAGGCCGTACGGGCGATCCACGAGGCGTTCCCGCGTTTAGCAGTATCGGATTACGCCGTCGTCACTCGGTTTCTCGACCCGGTTACGAAAAATCCGCTGATCGACTTGATGAAGCCGAATCAGCCGTTGTTCAAGGTTGCCTTCCGGCAAACGGTCCTTGTCGAAGAGGGCTACCGTATTCCGAACCTGGAGTTCGCCTTGGCCTGCAAGTTCGCGGCAATGGTATCGCCGAATCGCGAGGAGAGAAAGAAACACCTCGACGCTGCGGACTTTATCTCGATGGTGGAGAAAAACTCGTCGGCGATCCGATCGGCTCAGCTGAAGCGATTGGGCGAGAGAGTTTATCCAGGCGGTGGCGCGGAGATCATCCAGTTGGTAGAGGATGCCAGGGCTGGTCGCCGCCTCACATTTTGACGCGAGAACTTTGCATCCACGGAGTTTGTGATGATTACCGCTACCGACCAACGCGCCAACGGCCAGCACACGGGCCGTATCGTGCAGATCATCGGCTCGACCTTCGACGCCGAGTTCGAGGAAGGGCACCTGCCGGAAATCTACAACGCCTTGCGCATCGACGCCGAGTACAAGGGCGTTCCCATCCGTCTGACCGGCGAGGTGCAGCAGCAGCTGGGCGGCAATCGCGTCCGCTGCGTCGCCCTGGGTACCACCGACGGACTCGTGCGGGGGATGCACGTCGTCGATACCGGCAAGCCGGTGTCCGTGCCGGTCGGCAAGGAGACGCTCGGCCGCGTCTTCAACTTGCTCGGCGAGCCGATCGACGGCCGCGGTCCCGTCAACGCCACGGAGTTTCGGCCGATCCACCGCGAGCCGCCGTCCTTCGCCGAATTGTCGCCGAAGAGCGAGCTGTTCGAGACGGGCATCAAGGTCATCGACCTCCTGACGCCGCTGGTCCGCGGCGGCAAGGCCGGCCTGTTCGGCGGCGCCGGACTGGGCAAGACGGTCATCTTGCAAGAGTTGATCGCCCGCATCGCCAGCCAGCACGGCGGTTACTCGGTGTTCGCCGGCGTCGGCGAGCGGACGCGCGAAGGCAACGATCTGTGGGTCGAAATGCAGGAGACGAAGATCGGCAACACCGGCCGCGAAGTTCTCTCGCAGACAGCCATGGTGTTCGGCCAGATGAATGAGCCGCCGGGGGCGCGTCTGCGCGTGGCCCTGTCGGCCTTGACCATGTGCGAATGGTTCCGCGACTCCACCGGGGCCGACACGCTTCTGTTCGTCGACAACATCTTCCGCTTCTCGCAGGCCGGCTCGGAGGTCTCCGCGCTCCTGGGCCGTATGCCCAGCGCCGTCGGTTATCAGCCGACCCTGGCCACCGAAATGGGCGAATTGCAGGAGCGCATCACCAGCACCAACAAGGGGGCCATCACCAGCGTGCAGGCGGTGTACGTGCCGGCCGACGATCCCACCGATCCGGCCCCGGCCAACGCCTTCCAGCACCTCGACGCCTTCATCTATCTCGAAAGGCGCATTTCCGAAAAGGGCATTTATCCCGCCGTCGATCCGCTGGCCTCGTACAGCAATCTCTTGCAGGCGCAGTACGTCGGCGAGGAACATTACGCCGTCGCCAACCGCGTCCGCCAGATTTTGCAGCGCTACCGCGAATTGCAGGACATCATCGCCATCCTCGGCGTCGAGGAGCTGAGCGAGGAAGACAAGCAGGTGGTGAACCGGGCGCGGCGCATCGAGAAGTTCTTGTCGCAGCCGTTCATCGTGGCCGAGGCGTTCACCGGCAAAAAGGGTAAGGTGACCCCGTTGGCCGAGACGATTCGCAGTTTCAAGGAACTGTGCGAAGGCAAGTGGGACCATCTGCCGGAGTCGGCGTTCATGTACGTCGGCGGCATCGAGGAGGCCGAGGCGCAGGCCAAGCGCATGGCCGGCGAAGGGAAGTAACCAACCATGCCAGACAATCCCGAACGCGAGTTGCAGTGCGTGGTCGTGACGCCGGAACGAGCGGTGATTGATGAGGCCGCCGACTTCGTGGCCGTGCCGATGTTCGACGGCGAACTGGGCGTCCTACCGGGCCGAGCGCCGCTGATCGGTCGTCTCGGTTACGGCGAACTGCGCATCCGTCGCGGCACGCAGACGCGGCGCTTCTTCGTCGATGGCGGCTTCGTGCAGGTGCGCGCCAACACGATCACGGTGCTGACCGCGCGAGCCATGCGTGCGGAAGACATCGACACCTCCGCCGTGACGCACGCTCTGCAAGCCGCCCTCGCTCCGGCCCCCAACGCGCAGGCGCGCGAGGCGCAGGTCAAGGCCCAGGAACGCGCCCGCTCACAACTGCGCGTGGCGCGCCATCGTGAGGAGAGCGCGGCTCGCGGATAGAAAAAGAGCTAACCACAGAGTCACAGAGAACACAGAGAAGAAAAGAAGAGAGACAAAAGAAAAGGGAAAGCAAATCGCTCCCGTTCTTTTCTTCTCTTTTTTTCTTGTTTTTTCTGTGTCTTTTTCTGTGTTCTCTGTGACTCTGTGATTAGTTCCTCTTCTTTTACCCTTCCACGGCACATTATCCATTTCGTTGATAATTCCTATCAGTTAAGGGCAACTTTTCCGCAATTACATTGTGGCGGAAACGGCGCGCGGCAAGTATGCTGTTGACTTCGAGTCTCCGTTTACTCCATTTTCGAGGCCCACCATGATGTACTTCGCCTGGCTCCGTCACGTACAGCGTCAGTTGTTTGGTCCTCGCCCGGCCGCCGCACGGCGCCGGCGCGCCCGAAAAGCCTCGCGGACGCGGCCGTCCGTGCGGCCGAACCTGGAGAGTCTGGAGGACAGGTTGACGCCGTCGGTCATACCGATCAACGTCAACGACAGTAGCGGTCTGTTGGACAACCCGACGAACGTGACGGTGGCGACGCTCGGACCCAATGTGACGCTGCGCGATGCGATCAACGCCGCCAACAACACGGCCGGCAGCGATAGCTACCTCATCACGCTGCAAGCGAACACGACCTATGACCTGACGGTAGTCGATAATTTCTCGTATGGACCGGATGCTTTGCCAGCCATCGCCAGCGACATCACCATTCAGGGCAACGGCGCCGTCATCCAGCGCGATTCGACGGCGGGCACGCCGAACTTTCGGCTGTTCTACGTTTCGGGCGGTTTCGACGGCTTGGCGGCGGGCAATCTGACCTTGGAGGATCTGACGCTGCAAGGCGGCGTGGCGCAAGGAGGCAACAGCCTTGGGGGCGGGGGCGGCCTCGGCGCGGGCGGCGCGATTTTCAACCAGGGAACGCTGGCGTTGACGGGAGTGACGCTGACGAACAATCAAGCCGTGGGCGGAAGCGGTGGAGGCTTTGCCGCCGGCACCGGCGGCGGCGGCATGGGCGAGGACGCCCCGAGCGGCGACGGCGGTGGCTTTGGGGGGCTGTTGAATGGGACGTTCGGCGGTGGCGGCGGCACCGCCACTAGTTCCGGCGGCGGCGGCGGCGGCGGTGGCTTTGGCTCAGGAGATACGGGGGGGAATGCCACTATGTTTGTAGGTGGCAACGGAGGCGGGCTCGGTGGCTTCGGGGGGAGTGGTTCCACCGGCTCCACCAGCAACGCCGGGGACGGCGGCGGCGGCGGCAGCGTGAACACCTCCACCAGCAGCGGAGGCGATGGAGGTGGATTCGGAAGCGGCGGCTTATTCGGAAGCGGCGCCGGCGGCGGTGGCGGGATCGGCGGCGGCGGCGGCGCGGGCCTCTTCGGCGGCGGCGGTGGTGGATTCGGCGGCGGCGGCGGACTCGGCGGGACTGATACCGGCACCTTCGGCGGCGGCGACGGTGGATTCGGCGGCGGCGGCGGCGCTGGATTCGGCGGCCCCGCCGGACTCGGCGGGTTCGGCGGCGGCACCGGCGGCACCAACAGCACCACCACCGCCGCTGGCGGCGGAGGGGCGGGGATGGGCGGCGGCATTTTCATCATGTTCGGCACGCTCACCATCACCAACTCCACCCTGAAGGGCAACACCGCTCAGGGCGGCGACGGATTCAACGGCGGCAGCGGCTTGGGCGGCGCCATTTTCAACCTCGACGGCACCCTCAACCTCACCTTCTGCACCCTCGCCGACAACACCGTCACCGCCGGCCTGAACCTCGGCGGCAGCGACGGCAGCGCCGACGGGGGGGCGGTCTTCAACCTGGCCCTCGGCAACGACATCGCCGCCGGCGGTGCCCAATCGGCGACCGCCACGATCGCCGACAGCATCCTGTCCAACTCCACGGCCGGCAACGATCTGGTCAACAATGAGGTGGACGGCGCCAACACCAACACAGCCACCGTCACCCTGAGCGGACCCAATCTCGTGCAGACCTCCAGCGGCACGATCGGCGGCACCGCCCCCCTGACCACCGATCCGCAGTTAGGAGGACTACAAAACAACGGTGGGCTGACGCCGACGATGGCCGTGCCGATCACCAGCCCCGCCTACCAGGCTGGTTCGCCTGTCAGCGGTATCACCACCGATCAGCGCGACCTGGATCGCTCGGCCACCACGCCCACGCTAGGCGCTTTCGAGGTCCAGGCCGCCACGATCGCGGCCAGCGACGCCACAACCTCCTTCAGCGCGAGCGCTCAAAACGTGACTTTGACAGCGAACGTGACCAGCGACGCCGGCACGGTCAAATCGGGCACCGTGACCTTCACCGTCCTCCAAGGCAGCACGGTCATCGGCGCGGCGACGACCTCCGGCACGGTCAGCGGCGGCGCTGCCAGCGTCAGCTACACCTTGCCCGCCGGCACGGTCGCCGGCGACTACACCATCGACGCCGTGTACAACCCCGGCATTGGTCTCACGGGCAGCGAGGACACCACGCACACCCTGACCGTCAGCCCCGCCTCCACCACGACCGCGGCCGGCAACGCCACGGTCCCCTTTAGTACCGGCGCTCAAAACGTGACGCTGGCAGCGAACGTGACCAGCGACGCCGGCCCGGTGAATGAAGGCACGGTGACGTTCACGATCAAACAGGGAAGCACGACGATTGGAACCGCCGTACTGTCCAACACGCTCAGCAACGGTTTAGCCAGTGTCAGCTATGCCCTGCCGCCCGGCACGCTGGTAGGGAACTACACCATCGACGCCGTGTACAACCCCGGACCCGACTTCACCACCAGCTCCGATAGCACGCACACCCTGACCGTCGGCGTTGCGTCCACCACGATCGCGGCCAGCAACGCCACGACGGCTTTCAGCACCAGCGCTCAAAGCGTGATCCTGACGGCGCAGGTGAGCAGCACCGCCGGTTCGGTGAACGAAGGGACCGTGACGTTCACCGTCAAGCAGGGCAATACCATCGTCGGTACGGCGGTCATGTCCAACACGGTCAGCAACGGCGCCGCCAGCGTCAGCTACGCCTTGCCCGCCGGCACGACGGCGGGGAACTACACCATCGACGCCGTGTACAATCCCGGACCCAACTTCGCCGCCAGTTCCGACAGCACGCACACGCTCCTCGTTAACCCGTCAGCCGTTCAGCTGACCACCATCAATATGGCGGCGAACCTGCTCAATCTGACGCAGACGGAAACGCTGACGGCTCACGTCTTCGGTTTCGCGGCCGGAAGCGGTTCGGGCAAGATGAGTTTCACTCTGAACGGTCGGACGTTGTTCGCCACCGTGGACGGCAACGGCGACGCCACGGCCAGCGTGGTCCTGCCGCTCATCACGGCGCAGTCGCCGCAGGCCATCAGCGTCACCTACATCAGCCTGGGCGGCCCCGCGCTGAGCACCACGCAAACGGCCTTCTGGCAGCCGCTGAATGCTCTCGCCATCTCGACCGCCACGTTCGCGGCCGACGGCGGTCAAGCGATTCACACCGCCATTCCGGGCATGCCGCCGATCGTGTTCCTCTTCGATGCGCAGGGGCTGCTGACCGGGATCGAGATCGCCGGTTTTGGGGTGGACATCAGCTACAACAGCTTCAACGAAGTGACGCAGATTAGTGTGAATGGAGTGGTGATAACGCAGGCGTTCTACACGCCGCAGGGACAGTTGCTGGGGGTCGCCACGATGACTTAAAGGCGCGACATCGTGAGGAGTGCGCCACGCGGCTAATTTCCCAGCGGCGAGGGTCCGCGAGCGGTACTGCCTCCACTCGCGGACCCTCGTCACCTTCTGCGTCTGCCAGGGAGACAGAGGCAGAAAATGAAGTCGAGGAGCACTAAAAGACGACGAAAGCAGAAACAGCCCGACGGAGCAGCCGGGCTGTTTTTCTGCGCCGTTTCAAGATTCCCTGGCATCCGCCCGCGCCGCGCGGCAAACTGGCGGGTGATAGCGAGGGGAGGGCGGCATGGCCGAACACGACGGAGAACACGGCTTCAGATACGACGGGGAGCGCGGCGCGGTGATGACCGAGCAGCCGGCCGGCCCCGGTTCGTGGGCGAACCTCCTCTTCTGGATGGTGTCCGGCTTTCTCATCGGCGGCCTCATCCCGACCGCTGCCTGCGCCTTTCTGCCTCCCGGAGAGGCCGCCCGCGAGTGGTTCTTCATCGCGCTGAAACTCGTGCTACCCGCCGCGATCCTGGGCGGGATCATCGGCATGTCCTACGGGTGGACACGGCCGCGCCGCGCGCCGCTGTGAGCAACCTCCGGCCGATTTCCTTGCACATGGCTCGGTTCTATTGCATTGCAGGCCGTTTTCTTGCAAACATCAATTGCATGGCAAGACTACGCAGGACGGGAATCGAACCCGCAACCGTCTGACCACGAATCAGTCGCTCTGCCGTTTGAGCTACCTGCGTCACACGCGCCGGGCAGGCGTTATCAGCGCCTGCCCGGCCGCTCCGATCGCCTTGCTCGTCAGTCCATCTCCATCCAGCGACGAACAGTCGAACTTGCCCATGCGGACAGTTTGCGCCCTGCCGAGCGGCGATCAGTTCGCGGCAGGGCCGGAACTCTTCTCATAACCAATCTCCTTTCTGCCGGAAACCATATCGAACACAACCACGACCTTATTTTAGACGCAATCGGGTTCTTGTCAAGTTTTTATCGGTGATAAATCTCGCCTGTTTCTCGATGGATACTTGACGCCGATTCGGTTGGGCGGTACGATAAGTCTGAAAGGAGGATGTAAAAATGGCAGATGACGTAGAACAGAAGAAAGAATCCAAGGGTCGCACTCGCAGTCCGGCCTATCCCGCTATCGGGCTAGACGAGGCGATCAGGAGGGCGCAAGCTCTGTATGATGCTGCGGATCAGCGGTGGGAGAATATCGAAGCGGCGGCTGAGCATTGGGGCTACGCAACTTCCAGCAGTGCCTTTTTGCTGACGGTAGCGGCTCTGAAACAGTTTGGACTTTTGACGGATGAAGGAAGGCGAGAAGATCGCCGGGTTCGTCTGTCCGACCTCGCGCTGGACATCGTTGTTCACCCCGAAGATTCCCGTGAGCGTGCTGAGGCAATCCAGAAAGCCGCGCTCAATCCAAAAATCCACCGTGAGCTTTGGGAGCGATTCGAGGGGAAACTCCCCTCAACGGACGTTTCTATCCGGGTCTATCTCCTTCGGGAGCGAGAGGACGCCCGCTTTAACAAAGATCGAGTCGATGCTTTTATCAGTCAGTTTCGGTCAACAATTGCATTTGCTCGTCTTGACCAGTCTGATACAATGGGGTCTGGTGTTCCGAACACAAAAGCCCCTGCTTCCCATCCCGAATCAGGGGAGTCCCGGTTTAACCGTGGCACGAGGACTGTTTGCGCTGCCCGCAGCCATGTGACCGGAACTGCTGCTGCGCCGGCCTCTGGGATGGTGGTCAAGCCCCCCATGCAAACAGGAATCAAAGAAGACGTTTACACGCTCGATCAGGGGCAAGTTGTCGTCCTCTGGCCAGAAAAAATCGACTCTGGCGAGATTGCAGACGTTGAGGACTGGATGCAACTGGTAATTAGGAAGATGAAGCGATCTGCCCAAAGGAACGACCCAAACGAACCGAGTGCATAAGCGAACGGCATTCTGGCAAGAGCCGCCATCAGGCGGCTCTTTCTGTTTCCTTGCAACGGCCTGCGTTTCGTTGCATTGCAGGCCGTTTTCTTGCGATCTTCAATTGCATGGCAAGGCCCGAACGGGCTTTACTCCTCCGCGATGAGAACCAGCGTCGAGTACGGCATCACTGAATACGTCGTCCCGACCTCGACGCGCGGGCCTTCGTCCGGCCCGACGATGTCCAGCGGCGACGCCAGCGACGTATCGACGACGCGCCGCCACTTCCGGCCTTGCGGCGACGGCGGAATGCGGAACGGCAGCTTCTCCATCCAGGCATTGAACGCCATGTAAATATCGCGATCCGGCTCGCGGCCCGTTGAGCGTCCATCCAGCACCAGTGCGAGAGAGCGGCTCCACGCCGAGAAATCCGGCTTGAACGGGATGACGCCGTGCCAGATGACATCGCCGCCGCGCAGGAACCAGCGCCGCCGCAGGGCCGGATGACGTTTGCGCAGCGCGATCATCTCGCGCGTGAAACGCAAAAAGCCAGCGTTGCGCTCGGCCAGCGTCCAATCGACCCACGACACCGCGTTGTCCTGGCACCAGGCGTTGTTGTTCCCGCCCTGCGTGCGCAAAAACTCGTCGCCGGCCAGCAGCATCGGCACCCCCTGCGACAGCATCAGTGTGGCGATCAAATTGCGGGCCTGCCGCTGCCGAAGACCCAGAACAGGCGGATCGGTCGTCGGGCCTTCGACGCCGCAGTTCCAACTGTAATTGTCGTTGGCGCCGTCGCGCTCGTCCTCGCCGTTGGCGCGGTTGTGCTTCTGGTTGTACGACACCAGATCCCAGAGCGTGAAGCCGTCGTGACAGGTCACGAAGTTGACCGAATGTTGCGGCGCCCGGCCCGAGCGCTCGTACAAATCGGAGCTACCGCACAGCCGCGTCGCCAGGTGGCCGGACAGGCCCGGCTCGCCGCGCCAGAAACGGCGGACGTGATCGCGATACAGTCCGTTCCACTCCGACCAGCGCCGGCCGAACGGGAAATGGCCGACCTGATACAGCCCAGCCGCGTCCCACGGCTCGGCGATCAGCTTGGTATCGGCCAGCACGCTCTCCTCGGCGATCATCTCGACGACCGGCGGTTCGACCAGCACGCGGCCCATGTAATCGCGGCCCATGACCGAGGCGAGATCGAAGCGCAGGCCGTCCACGTGCATGTCGGCCACCCAGAAGCGCAGACAGTTCATCAGCTGGTTGCGGACGACCGGATGATTGCAGTTGAGCGTGTTGCCGCAGCCGGAGAAGTTCAAATAGCGTCCCTCCGGGCTGAGCATGTAATAAAGTTGGTTGTCCAGGCCGCGAAACGAATAGGTTCGGCCGCGCTCGTCGCCCTCGCCGGTGTGGTTGAAGACGACGTCGAGATAGACCTCGATGCCGGCGGCGTGGAAGGCGCGGACCATCTCGCGGAACTCGGTCAACTGGCCGTGTTCCGCGGCCGTGCCGGCGTAGGCCGACTTCACCGCGGCGAAGGCGATGCTGTTGTAGCCCCAGAAATTGCGCAGCCGTTCGCCGGTGTCGGGATTGCGAAAGATGCAATCGTTCTCGTCGAACTCGTGGATCGGCAGCAACTCAACGGCGGTGACGCCCAGACTTTGCAGGTAGGGAATCTTCTCGGTCAGGCCGGCGAAGGTGCCGGGATGGGCGACCCCCGACGACGGATGACAGGTGAAGCCGCGGACGTGCAGTTCGTAGATGATCGTGTCTTCCAGCGGCGTCAAAGGCGGGGCGTCCTCGCGCCAGTGGAACGGCCGGCGCAGATACAGACTACGGCGCGAGGAGAAGCGCTGATTCGGCGGCTCGTGTGATTCGCCCCAGCGGGCGCCGTTGGACAGGGCCGTGGCCGAGGGGTCGAGCAGGACGATGGAGGGATCGAAGTGATGGCCGCGGCCACGCGGACCCTCGACGCGCCAACCGTAGGTAAAGGCGGGCGGCAGACCGCCGACGAGGACGTGCCAGTGATCACCCGTGCGATTGTGCCGGCGGTCCAGCGGGATCTCGGCAAGCGGGCGATCGTCGTCGAGGGGGTAAACGACCAGGGTGACGGCGGTGCCGTTGCGGCAGAGGAGGGCGAAGTTGACGCCGTCGGGCAGCGCCGAAGCGCCGAGGGGCAAGCACTTTCCGCGTGCGATCCGCAGGGGGAGCATGGTTCACTACAAGCCCGAAGCGCGAGCCACAGGCCTCTTGGACCCGTCGCGGGCGCTTCGGTCGGGTTGAAAAGAATTCGTTTGACACCGCATCGGGCATGGCGGAAGAATAGACCAGATGCGGTAAGTATGGCAAGGTCGATCGCGGATATCGTTCGCGCCGGCGTCGCGGCAAACTTTTTGCAAGTGTGACTGGAAAATCCTGGAGGGGCTGCTAGAATACCTTCACAGGAGGGTTTGGCGCGCCCAAACCCCTATCCGCTGGCTTCACTTTTTTACCACCACTCTCATGTTGGGGGTGGTCCCATTGAAGTCCGCAACTTTAACCGCATTCGCAAGGTTTACTCGCAATCATAGGACATTGCGAAGTGCATGAGCCGGGGGAGCAGGCCATCCACGTCCCGACGCGGATCGTGAGTCACGACAACGCTTTTCCCCAGCCCGAACTTTTTCTTCAAAACGACCGGAGGACAACACCATGGCCGTCGCTCGCAGCGACGATGGATCAGGCAACCTGACCCGCCGACGTACGATTCGCCGCCCCCCTGACGCCGCCGCGCCGGCACCGCAATCGGCGAATCCCCCCAATCCCGCCGCGCCGCGCACCACCAACCCCGCCCTGCGGCTGGATGACCTCTACCGCCTGCCGATGCCCAAACTGTTCGCCCTGGCCGAGCGCGAAGGCATCGCCGAACACACCGGCATGAATCGCGCTCAGCTGATTGTGGCCGTGGTGCGCCGTCAGGTTGAACGCGGCGAGGTCGTTCGCGGTTCCGGCACCCTCGAAGTGCTGCCCGACGGCTACGGCTTTCTCCGCAGCGCCGCCCACAATTACCTGGCCTCGCCGGAAGACATTTACGTTTCGCCCAGCCAGATCCGCCGCCTGGGACTGCGGACCGGCCTGGTCGTCGAGGGGCCGATCCGTCTGCCCATTGAAGGACAAGAGAACTTCGCCTTGATGCAGGTCGAGGTGGTCAACGGCCATCCGCCTGAGGAGAAGTCCCGGCCGACTGTCTTCGAGGATCTAACGCCGCTGCATCCCAACGGCCGGCTCGTCCTGGAAACCACCGGCGAGGAGATGCCGACGCGCGTCATCGACCTGGTGACGCCGATCGGCAAGGGCCAGCGCGGCCTGATCGTGTCGCCTCCGCGCGCCGGCAAGACCGTGCTGCTGCAAAAGATCGCCCTCGCGCTCAAGAAGAACCATCCTGAATGTTACCTGATCGTGCTGCTTATCGACGAGCGACCCGAAGAAGTGACCGACATGGTACGCACCGTTGCCGGCCAAAACGCCGAGGTGGTCGCCAGCACGTTCGATGAGCCATCGTCGGAGCACGTCCACGTCAGCGACATCGCCCTGGAGAAGGCCAAGCGCCTCGTCGAGGACGGCCGCGACGTGGTTATTTTGCTCGACTCGATCACTCGCCTGGCTCGCGCCCACAACACCGAGGCGCCCTCCGGCGGCAAGCTGCTGTCCGGTGGTCTGGACTCCAACGCCATGCAGAAGCCGAAGCGTTTCTTCGGGGCCGCCCGCAACATCGAGGAGGGCGGTTCGCTGACCATCCTGGCGACGGCCCTGATCGACACCGGCTCGCGAATGGATGAAGTGATCTTCGAGGAGTTCAAGGGCACCGGCAACATGGAACTGCATCTCGATCGCCGTCTCGTCGATAAGCGCGTCTGGCCGGCCATCGACATCAACCGTTCCGGCACGCGCAAGGAAGAGTTGCTGATGCACCACGACGAGGTGGACCGCGTTCGCGCCTTGCGCCGCGTGCTGGCCGACATGCACCCCGTCGAGGCGATGGAACTGGTCGTCAACCGCATGCGCAAGACGAAATCGAACGCGGAATTCCTGCTCAGCATGAACATGAGTTGATTCCGTACCGTGTCAAACCAGCCCGAAGCGCCCGCGAGGGCGGCCCTCGCTAGCGCTTCAGGCTGGTCAAAAACGCGGAGAACGTCGCTATTAATCGGAACGATTCCCCTACCGTTCGGCTGGCCCATTTCAGCGATATTCACGTCTCTGCGCCGGCCTGTTCCTGGCGCCTGCGCGATTGGTTCAACAAGCGGATGTCGGCGTGGATCAACCTGCACGTCCTCGGACGCGGCAAACACTTCCGCCACACCGACCGCATTCTCCCGACATTGCGGAACGAACTGAAACAGCGAAACTTTCATCGCGTCGTCTTCTCCGGCGACGCGACGGCGTTGGGTTTCGAGGAGGAGATGCGGCGCGCGGCGGAGTTTCTCGGACTGGACACGGCGGATCACCTGCCAGGGTTGGCAGTGCCGGGCAATCACGATTACTGCACGCACGCCGCCATGCGCAGCCGCCATTTCGAGCGGCACTTCGCGGCGTGGCAGAAGGGCGAGCGCGTCGCGGACGAAGTATATCCGTTCGCGCAACGCGTCGGACCTGCCTGGCTGATTGGTGTGAATTCCTGCACGGCCAATCGCTGGCCGCACGACGCCCGCGGCCACGTCGGCGCGGAGCAACTGGATCGACTGGAAAAACTGCTGGCGAGCCTGGAGCCGGGACCGCGCATCCTCGTCACGCACTACCCCGTCTGGCTCGCCAAGGGCGGGCCGGAACACGCCTTCCACGGCCTGCGCGATCTTGACGATCTGCTCGCCGTGGCCGGGCGCGGCGGCGTCGTGCTGTGGCTGCACGGCCACCGCCACTCCGCTTATCACCATCCGCGCTCCGAGCGCACGCCCTTCCCGATCATCTGCGCCGGCAGCGCCACGCATCACGGCCTGTGGTCGTACAGCGATTACACCATCGACGGGCAGCGTCTGCGGGCGGTGCAGCGCGTTTTCGATGAGCAAAACGAGCGCTTCCGTGATGGCAGGGTGTTTGAACTGGATTTACCTGGAAGCTGATGTACAGGAGGACGTCCGTCACCCGCTCGCCGGCAGCGCCTTGCGAAAGAACCGGACCCAGTTGCCGTGCAGGATGCCGGCGATGGCGTCGTCGTCGTAGCCGCGCTGACGCAGCATTTCCGGCAGGCGACGCAAATCGGCGATGGTGTCCAGATCATACGGCGACTGTTCGCGGCCGAATCCACCGTCGAGATCGGTGCCGATGGCCGCGTGCCGCGCGTTGCCCGCTAACTGGCAAACGTGGTCGATGTGATCGATCACGATTTCCAACTTCGCGCCCGCCTCCTTCGGCATCGTCTTGCCGCGAACCCAACCCGGAACCATCATCCAGGTATCGAGGGCCGCGCCGATGACGGCGCCGCGCTCGATCAGGCGGTTGATCTGGGCGTCGGTCAATTGCCGTTGATCCGGCACCAGCGCCCGGCAGTTGTGATGACTCGCCAGCACCGGCCCGCCGTAGATGTCCAGCGCTTCGTCGAAGCATTGATCCGACAGGTGCGTCACATCGAGAATCATGCCGACGCGCTGCATTTCCTTTAGCAGCGCCGGACCCTGCGGAAAGAGTCCGCCTTCGGTGCCGGTGCCGTGCGCGTAGGGACTGACGCCGTAGTGAGCCGGGCCGATGATGCGCAACCCCGCTTGATACCACTCCTCGACCTGCTCCGGCGACAGCACCGGATCGGCCCCTTCCATGCTGAGAATGAAGCCGAGCGGCT
>DATBGU010000283.1:0-13396 GCA_036557825.1 Gemmataceae bacterium | reverse complement strand
GCCCCCTGTTGATTCGCGCAACAGGGGGCTGACGCCCCCCGCTCGCCGATGCTATCTCTCATCATACAAAAGGATGGGACAACAGACAGGTCCGTGCTCGCTCCGCGCGGCGCGTCGAAACGGCGGGAGGACTGGCCGATGGATCAATTGTGGGCGCCGTGGCGTCTCTCCTACGTGGCGACGGCCAAGGCGCCGGCGACCGGCGATCCGTGCTTCCTCTGCGCCGGGCTGGCCGACGACGACGACCGCAAACACCTCATCGCCCTGCGGACGCCGCTCAGCGTCGTGGTGCTAAACCGCTTTCCCTACAACAACGGCCATCTCCTCATCGCGCCGCGCCAACACAAGGGCCGCCTCGACGAACTGACGCCGGAGGAACTGCTGCAAACGATGGAGACGCTGCGGCGCATGGTCGGCCTGCTCGACGAGCTGATGCACCCCGACGGCTACAACATCGGTCTGAATCTCGGCCACGCCGCCGGCGCGGGACTGCCGGGCCATCTGCACTGGCACATCGTGCCGCGCTGGCACGGCGACACCAACTTCATGCCGCTGTTGGCCGACGTCAAGGTTATCGTGCAATCGCTCGACGCGCTGTATGATTTGTTGGTGGAACGATTGCGGCCAGGATGAACCTATCGGGATTCCGTCCATGATTGATGGCGCTCCGTTCGAGCCGCCCGACTGGCTCGACCGCGAAGACGAGGTGTTGGCCCCCTACGCCATGCGCACGCGCCAAAGCCGCGGCCGCCGACATCCCGAAGAGCAGCACCCCTTCCGGACCCTTTACCAGCGCGACCGCGACCGCATCGTTCACTCCACCGCCTTTCGGCGGCTCATGCACAAGACGCAAGTCCTCGTCACCCAGACCAACGACCACCACCGCACCCGCCTGACGCACACCCTGGAGGTGGCGCAGATCGGCCGCACCATCGCCCGCCGCCTCGGACTCAACGAGGATCTGACCGAAGCGATCGCCCTGTCGCACGATCTCGGCCATCCGCCCTTCGGCCACGCCGGCGAAAACGCCCTCGACGAGTGCATGGCCGAACACGGCGGCTTCGAGCACAACCTGCACGCCCTGCGCATCGTCGAGGTGCTGGAATATCGCTACGCCGACTTTCCCGGACTCAACCTGTCGTGGGAAGTGCTGGAAGCGATGGCCCTGCACAGCAAGCGGCGCAACGCCCCGCAAGTCGCCGAGTTCGCCTCGGTGGGGCAACCGTTGTTGGAGGCGCAGGTCGCCGACGCCGCCGACAGCCTCGCCTACGACGCTCACGACATCGACGACGCGCTCAGCGTCGGCCTGATCGTTCCCGCCGACCTGGGCGAGGTCGAGTTTTGGCGGCGCGTGCTGGAACAGGTCCGCCGCCGTCACGGCGACCTGCCGCCCGAACAGTTCCAGCCCACCATGGTCCGCCATTTCATCGACTGGCAGGTGCGCGACCTGCTCGACCACACCCTTGGGCGACTTCGCCAGGACCGCATCGGCAGCGTTGAGGAGGTACGCGCCGCGCCGGCGGTGCTGGTCGAGCCGGGCCCCGACATGCGGGCCATGAAGGCCGAGCTGGAGGAGTTCCTGCGTCGCCGCGTCTACAACCACTACCGCGTCCAGCGCATGGCCGTCAAAGGCGGCCGCATCATTCGTCAACTCTTCGAGGAGTTTTGCCGGGCGCCGCGGCTGCTGCCGGAGCGCTACAGCCGGCGGGTCGGCGACGATCGCCCGCAGCGCACCGTCTGCGATTACGTGGCGGGCATGACCGACCGCTACGCCCAGGATGAGTTTCTCAGACTTTTCCAACCGTATACAATCGTGTAGAATGCGTCTTTCCCCACGACGGCGGTCGCCCGTGGAAGCGCCGCACGTGGCAAAAGGGTCCGCACTCCCCCCACCCGTTCATTTCCCGCCTCCGCCGTGCGATCGCACCATGAGGCGGCCTACTCCGAGGAGGTTCACCCGTGTCGCCGCAATCGCTCCGACCGTTTATCAACCGGCTGGCCGGCTTTTTCTCCAATCGGCCGCCCACCGATCATTTGCTGCTGTGGCTGCTGCGCGGCTTCTTCGGCGCCATCTGCATCGGCATCGCCATGCTCGCCTTTCAGCATTTCAGCGCGGGCCTGGGCGACACCGCCGGCGGTTACATCGCCTTCCTTTGCATCCTCGGCGTCGCGCTGACCATCGTCGTCACCGACGTGCTGATCCGCAACAAGCAGATCACCACGCTGTCGGCGGTGTACTTCGGCCTGCTGCTGGGCCTGCTGCTGGGAAACATCCTCTCCACCGCCCTGGAGCCGTTCATCTTCGATTGGGGAACGACCCAGTCCAGCACCGCAAAGCCGCCGCGCCTGGTGGTCCACCCGCCGGACGAGAAAGGCAATACCGTCGTCGATGTCAACCAGGGCGAAGGGGGCGGGGCCACCGCGCAGGAACAACGCAACCAGTACGAGCGCAAGGCGCTGTCGCTCATCATCACCGTCATCTGCTGCTACATCGCCATCTCGACGCTGCTGCAAACCAAGGATGAATTTCGCTTCATCATCCCCTACGTCGAGTTCTCCAAGCAGGTCAAGGGCAGCAAACCGCTCGTTCTGGATACCAGTGTAATTATTGACGGCCGAATTGCCGATATATGTGATACGCGCTTTATCGACACGAAACTGATCGTGCCGCGCTTCGTTCTGCAAGAGTTGCAAAGCGTCGCCGACAGTTCGGACAAGCTGAAGAGGAACCGTGGACGGCGCGGACTGGACATGCTGAAGCGGATGCAGAACAACCCCAAGGTTGAACTGCAAATGCACGAGTCCAATCTGCCGGTCCTGCGCGACGTGCATAAAGTCGATGAGCGCCTGGTGGTGCTGGCCAAGGCGCTGGACGCCCGCGTTGTTACCAACGATTACAACCTCAACAAGATCGCCCAACTGCAAGGCGTCGAGGTCATCAATCTCAACGAGTTGGCCAACGCGCTGAAGTCGGTGGCGCTGCCCGGCGAGCTGATGATGGTGCGCGTGGTCAAGCCCGGCGATCAGATCGGCCAGGGCGTCGGCTACCTGGAAGACGGCACGATGGTGGTGGTCGAGCATGGCCGCTCGATGATTGGTCAGGAGATCGCCATCACGGTCACGAGCGTATTGCAGACGCCGGCCGGCCGCATGATCTTCGGGCGCATGGAGGGCCGGCCGTCGGCGGTCGCGAGCGGCCAGGCCGCCTCCGCGGGCGGATCGACGTCCTAAGGCCCGCGGCGCCGGCAAGGGACGCGGTGGAGGAGAAGCGGGAAATGCGAACCGTTCGATGGATGGTGGCTTGCTCGCTGGTGTTGGCGGTGTGGGCCGCCGCCCTGGCCGACCCGACTCCCGCCGACAAGGGCAAGAAGACCGGCGCCAAGGGCGATGTCGAGATCGTCGAGCGCCTGTTGGCGGCGCGCAAGGAATATCAAGTGACGATGGAGACGCTGCGGGCGCACTACATCGGCGCCGGCGACATCGAGAAAGCGCGCTGGGCCGAGGAAGAGTTGGTACAGTTCCACCGCATCGCCAAGCACCCCTTCTGCCTTCAGCTCGACGTGCCGCCGCCGACCTTGCGCGGCGACTACAACATTACCGAGGCCAACGAACTGTTTCGCCAGGCCCTCAAGTACAAGGGCCACGGCTTCGGCCAGGACTTCGCCGACAACCAGCACCGCGCCGAACTGCTGTTCCAGCAGCTCTTGACCAACTATCCGCAGAGCGACAAGATCAGCGACACCGCCTACATGCTCGGCGACATCTACGAGAGCAAGGTGTTCCACCAGAACGAACGCGCCGCGGTGTATTTTGAACGCTGCTTCCAGTGGAACCCCAAGACGCACTTCGACGCCCGCATGCGCGCCGCTCGCCTGTACGAGCGCTATCAGAGCGAGCGCAACCACGCCATCGAGATTTACAAGGAAATCACCACGCACGAGACCGATCCCAAGCGCGTCGAGGAAGCGCAGCGCCGCCTGACGGATCTGAGCGGCAAAAAGTAACCGCTCCGCGCGTCGCTCACCCTTACCACCGTTTGGTGACGGTGACGGACGGTCCGTCTCGGCACGTTTTGACGCCAATTGGCGGCAAGTTCTCTTCTTTCACCCATCCCCTCCGCGGCCGGACCGTTTGAGCGCTGGACGGTTCGGTGGAGATATTGCTTGCACTTGTCTCCCAGCGGGGTAGAATTACTGAAACATTCGCTGCCGAGCCCCGGATACTGCTTCGGCGGATCGGCTCATTTCGCAAGTGATCCGGCGACTTTCTCGCTCGTCGTTGCTACGCGCGGTGCGGCGCGTCCTCGGTGGGTCCGTCCAAAGCCGATGCGCCTCAAGAACTTCAGACCATGAGAATGGTCCTGGAAGGAGTGCGGACGCCATGACTCGATCGACGCAACGCACAGGCTTCACGCTGATTGAACTGTTGGTGGTGATCGCCATCATCGCCATCCTTATTGGACTGATGTTGCCGGCGATTCAGAAGATACGGGAGACGGCCGCGCGCGTGCAGTGCCAGAACAACCTCAAGCAGCTCGGCGTCGGCCTGGTCAATTTCCACGGCAGCTACGGCAAGTTTCCCCAGCCGCGCGGCGTGTTCGCCTACGAGACGGTCGGCTTCACCGAGTACAAAGGTTGGCCATACAAAATCCTCCCGCAGATCGAGCAAAATAACCTCCAAGCGGCGGTGGATGCCAGCGCCCCTGGATACAATATCAACGTCAACGTGCGGCTGTTCGAGTGCCCGTCCGATCCGCGCGCCGGGCAGGACGGCAGCTCAATCACCTACTCGTTCGGCCAAACCACGGCGGGCCTGATCTGGTATGTGGGCGTTTCCGGCTCGCTGGGCGTGCTGCCGGACGGCTTCACGCCCACCAACTCGGGAGTCTTCCAGGCCAACAGCACGGGGGTGGCGATTTCGGACATCAGCGACGGGACCAGCAACACTCTGATGCTCGGCGAGCGGCCGCCCTCGGCGGACCTAGTCTGGGGCTGGTGGGGGTTCAGCGATTACGACAACGTGCTGGCCACGCAGGATTTCATCGGCGGCACCCTCCTGTATCCGGGCTGCCCGTTGCCAGGCATTTACCGCCGCGGCAACGTCAGCAACAACTGCGACAGCAATCATTTCTGGAGCCTGCACGAGGGCGGAGGCAATTGGGCGTTCGCCGACGGCTCGGTGCGTTTCGTGCCCTACGCGGCCGCGGCCCTCACCATCCCGCTGGCCACGCGGGCCGGCAAAGAGCCTGCGGACCTGAGTGGCTTCTGAGTGCGAGGAGAATGCGCGATGTTCCGAGCCGGTTGGACGAACGCAACCGCCTTCAGGGTCGTTCCCTGGTTGCTTGTGGCCCTCGTGTGCGCCGGCTGCGGCCGTGTGGGCCAGGTCGCCGGCAAGGTGTCCTATCGCGATCAGCCCGTGCCCGACGGCACCGTCATGCTCCTCGCCAGCGACGGGCAGCCCTACGATGGGAAAATCCAGCCGGACGGCACCTTCCTCATCCGCGACGTTCCCGTCGGGACCGCCAAGGTGTCCGTCACCAGCGTGATCGCGCCGAGCGAGGCGGACAAGACGGACAACAGCAAGGCCGACGCCCGCGCCAAACAACGCACCATCGCCAAGGGATCCCGTTCGCGCATTCCCTCGAAATACGGCGACTTCACGAAGTCCGGCCTGACCGTGACCGTGGAAAAAGGCGCGACCGCTCCGCTCGATTTGAACTTGAAATGAGCCGGACGCCTCCCGCGTTCGAGCAATCAACCGCACAGCGCGGAAGGCATCTCCATACGTTCCCGATACGTCGAGGCGTCGAGCCTCCCCTGCGGCGTCTCGATCTGCCCGCCGCCGACCGCCGCGAATGCCCACACCAGCGCGTTCCACGCTTGCCGCATGGCGTCGTCGGCGTTGCCCCAGGTGACGAAGGCGAGGCGCTCGCCGTCGCGGCGAACCGTCACCATCCCCTGCGGCGTGCGCAAACGCAACTCGCGCCAACTGTCGTCGGGCAATTCGTCGGGGAAGGCGAGCTGGCCGTCGATCATGCCCATTTGCAGCGGGAAGCCGCGCTGCCCCAAAAAATCGCGGACGGCGACAAACGAGGGGACCGTTGTGCCGGCGAACGAAACGGTTTGTTCCATGCCCATCGCAGGAGGCTCCTTGCGGGTCAAAGTCGGAAGAGCGCGCGAGCGTTGTCCTCGAAGACCATCGCATGATACAGCTCGGGGACGGCCGAGGCGATGAAGGCGCGATACAGCTCCATCGGCACCAGCGGCCAATCGCTGCCGTGCAGGAAGCGGTTGGGCCGCTCGGCGTAGCGGAAGGCGCGGCGCAGCGCCTGCCGCGCTTCCTCGACGGTTTCCTGACGCTCCTCGGCGCTGAAGCTGTCGGCGTCGCCGACGAGCAAGCCCGACAGGTCCGCCCACACATTCACGTTCTTGTAGACCACCTCGGCGGCGTCGGTCATCCACGGATTGCCGACGTGGGCGAGGACGAACTTCACCTTGGGATGATCGACGGCCACCTCATCGACCGGCAGCGGCCGGGCATAGCGCAGCTTCGCCAAGGGAGAATAGGTATCTCCCGTGTGGAAAATAACCGGCAGTTGATGGCGCTCGGCCAGCTCGTAATAGGGGCGATAGCCGGCGTGGTCGGGAGCGTAGTGCAGATAGCCGAGGTACGCCTTGAGGGCGCGGACCTGTTTCGTCGCCAGGACCGACTCAACGCGGCGCAGATGGTCGGCGTCGTCGCGGGTGGGATCGGCGACGCCGATCGCCAGCAGGCCGGGCACGGAACGCGCGAGGAGGAGCGTTTCGGCCACGCCGAGCGGATCGTCGGCTGGAGCGTTCCATCGGCCCATCGCCAGCGCGTGCGTAGCGCCGGCGGATTGCATCTCGCGCCGCAGCGCGGCCGCCCGCGCTTCCGGCGCGGCGTCGAGCAAGGGACTCATACTGCCGACGCCCGGCAAGTGCGGCCGCATGACATGAATGTGCGTGTCGATCATGGGTGGCCACCCCTCGCTGGCGCTTCGGGCTGGTTCGCCGTGCTATTCCTCAAAGAGGGCCACGCTGGCGGTGAAGCCGTGGATGAAGTTCTGACCGCCGATCGGGCCGAGTTCGCCCTGCGCGAAGAATCCGGCCAGCGGGATGTCGCCGGCCTCGGCGCGGAGGACGCCGGCGTCGTGGTGCGGTTCGGGGAACAGGCGCGTGCCGCGGCCGTTGCAGCTGAACAGCAGCGCTCCGGCCGGCTTCTTCTCGTGGGCGCTCAGGTCCAGACGCAACAGCGCGTGCAGATCCTCGTCGGCGGTCGCGGCGTCGCGGACGTGGAACTGCACCGTTTGACCGGCGCGCACGCGATCGGTGATGGCCAGCGCGCCGGTATCGCGCTCCAGAGCGAGGACGTTGCGGACCAGGAAGTCGCCGCGCTGGAAGTCGCCGCCGTACTCATTCAGCACGCGGCCGATGTGCAAGCCTTGACGAAACAACCCCTGCTCCTCCGCCGTCAGCGTCGGCCACAGCTCTTGCAGCTGTGCCAACGGCGTTTTGCCGCCCAGTTCCAGAATGAGGTTGTCCTTGGCGCGGGTGATGACCAAATGTCGGCCGATGGGCCGGCAGCCCTGCGAGACGATGGAGCGCAGGCCGAGCGGTCCCCGCAAAAGGACGCCGACCGCACCCTGGTCCTTGACGCCGTCGTCGAAGAGCAGCCGGCACTGGCCGGCGGCGCGGATGCCGCTGGCCATGCCGCCCAGCACGCGCACGCCGCGCGCCTCGTCGTTGACGCGCCGCAAAAACAGGTCGATGGGGAAGGTGAAGGGATCGCCCAGAAGCAGGACGGCGCTTTGGTTGCCGTCGGCGCCGCTCAGCTCGTCGGGCCAGCCGAACAGGCTGGGGCCGTCGGCGGTGCGTTCCAGCATCAGATGGAACGGGTCCATGCCGACGCCCTTCTTCCATCGGCTGGCCCACAGACTGACCGCGGGCGCTTGCTCGACTTCGCGTTCGTTGCCGATGACCGATTCGGCGACGCAGCCCAGCAGGCAGCGCGGAGCCAGCCGTTCCTGTACGATGCGACGGAGGGCGTCGGCGGCGCGGGCGTGATGGGTCGAGAAAAAGACGACGGCCAGGTCCACCTCGTCCAGCAGGCCGGCGCGCGTCTGCGCGCAGACTTCCTCCGCCGCCCGCGGAGTCGGTTCGGTTGTGGACAGCGCTGCGACGAACGGCATGGGATGACCTCCCCCTTAAAAGGATGAAGGATGAAGGATGAAGGATGAACAAGAAGGCATTTGATTCATCCTTCATCCTTCATCCTTCATCCTTGCGGAAGCGTGCGTTCGAGAATCGGAAAGCTCGCCTGTCGCTGAAAATATTGTTTGTAGAAGCGGGCCAAATGGCCAGCGTCGGAGGGCGCCTGTGCCCCAAACGTCTCGACCTCGGTATGCTGCAATTTCTGGGCGGCATAGCCCAGCAGGTCGAGGGCGAACGGCTGGGCGTCGCGGCCGTCGGCAACCAGAAAGCTGAACAGACCATTGATGCGCTTGGCGGACTCGCCCTCGGTGCCGAACGCGCCGAGCCGGAAACACGGCATGGCCGCATCGACCTGCCGGGGATGGGTGTAAGCCGGGTTGGCGATGAGGACGCCCACGGCCAGCGGCGTTCCATCGCCGCGATTGCGCAGGGCGAAGACGGAATCGGCCGGGAAATAAGGGTTGTGAAAGAAATACTGTTCCAGCGCCGCCGGCTCCTCGATTCGCAAGACGTTGGCACCCAATTTTAGAATCGCCGGTATGTCGGCGGGCGTGACGGCGCTGATGCCGCTGCTGGGACGCGCCGACGGCGTCGGCATCTCGACGAGATCCAGCACGTAGTTGACCATCTCGCGGCGGATCTCGAAGCCGTTGTGCCGGAAAAACTCCAGCTGCGCCGGCCAGTCGGCGCGATAGGCGGCGAAGGCCCGCGTCAGACCGCGCTGCCGCATCGTCTGCAAGACGCGCTCGAAAAGCGGCAGGGCGGCGGACTCGTGTCCCTTGCGGCACCACGGATAACTGATCCGTCCGTTGGCGTGGAAGCCGGCGTATCCCACCGCGTGCCCGCCTTCCAGGGCGAGGAAGCGCGCCGTCGGATCGTGGTCGGCGGCGTGGGCGCGGCGGCGCACCTCGTCGAGCGTGGCCGCCTTGAACTTCGGCAGCTCGCCGGCCGCTTCGTTGTAAATGCTCACCTGCGCGGCGTCATCGCCGGGCTGATACGTGCGGATCTCCATTGACGCGCTCCTGTGCGGCAGCGAACAGCGACCCTGTCTCCAAGGATCCCTCTGGCCGCGATCGTTGCGGTTGTGATACCCCAGCTTGCGAGAGCGAGTTAATCCCCTGGCGACGGGACGGTTGGTTCTTCCGTGGGACCGTGGGCGTGAAAGATATTGTATGACCCGCCGAGCGAGAAGGGACGAAGACAGGCGTCGTCGTGGACGGGATGGCCGATCGTGGCGATCCTCGGCGGAGAGGGCCGACGAGACCCTCCACCCTTCCAATATAACCCATTTTCGCTCGGCGACGCGGCAGGCGAAAGGGTTGGGAATCTCTTGATCGACCCTGGTACAATGAGGCGGAGAAGAGTGGTGGCCGCCCCAATGGAGGTTCGAGCGATGACGCGCGGTTCTCTGCTGTGGGTCGCGATGATGGCGGTCGTGGTGGTTGCGCCGATTCGCGCGGCGGACGCCGATGCGGTGGAGCGCGGCAAGCAAGCCTTGCTGACCAAGTGCTACGCTCCGCCGACCATGACCCGCCGCGCCTACGACGAGATCTGGAAGCAATGGGGGCTGAAACAAAAGCCCGCCCCGGCCGACTACGATCGCCTCTTCCGCCAGCGCTACGGACTGCATGAGGCGCCCTATCCCAACGGCGGTCTGCCGATGGGTCTGCGTCCCCAGTCGCTGCCCCTGGGATTGGGCAAGGGCATCAGCATGGATTGCATGGTTTGCCACGGCGGCTCCATCGCCGGCAAATCGTACGTCGGACTCGGCAACTCCACTCTGGATTACCAAGCGTTCTACGAGGAGATGTCCGCCGCCGACGGCCGCGCTCCGCGCACGCCGTTTCGCTTCTGCAACGTCCGCGGCACCAGCGAGGCCGGCGCCATGGCCGTCTACCTCCTCGGCTACCGCGAACCAAACCTCGACCGCCGCTTCGACCGGCTCGATCTCGATCTGAACGATGATCTGTGCGAGGATCCGCCGGCGTGGTGGCTGCTGAAGAAGAAGAAGACCATGTATCACACCGGCGGCTCCGACGCCCGTTCGGTCCGCTCGCTGATGCAGTTCATGATGAGTCCGCTCAACTCGGCCGGCGATATCCAGAAGGCCGAGAGCGCGTTCAAGGACATCCGCGCTTATCTGCTGTCGCTGACGCCGCCGAAGTATCCGCTGCCGATCGACCGCCGCCTGGCCGCCAAGGGCGAAGAGATTTTCCGAACCACCTGCGCCCACTGCCACGGCACCTACGGCGAAAAATGGACCTATCCCAACAAGATCGTGTCGATCGACAAGATCGGCACCGACCGCCGCCGCTTCGACGGCATCACGCAAAAGTTCGGCGAGTACTACGCCAAGAGCTGGTTCAACCAGGACTATCCCGGCCGCATGACGCAGGGCTACCAGGCGCAGCCGCTGGACGGCGTATGGGCGACGGCGCCATATTTCCACAACGGCTCGGCGCCGACGGTCTATCACGTCCTCAACTCCAAGGCGCGTCCAAAAGTGTTCACGCGCTCCTTCCGCACCGACCTCGACGCCTACGACGCCGACAAACTCGGTTGGAAGATCGAGGTGCTGCGCGACAAGCGGGATGCCGCGAAACTGTCGCCGATCGAGCAGCGCAAAATCTACGACACGACGCAAATCGGCCGCGGCAACGGCGGCCACACCTTCGGCGACAAGCTGAGCGACGAAGAGCGCGCGGCGGTGATCGAGTATCTCAAAACGCTGTAGGTGGACGATGCTCCCCCGTCGTTCCTAGAATGCACCGCACGTCCGGTTCCCACCTACTTACCCCATCCATCCGAGGGCTGTGAACGATGAACTCGCGCAAACTCTCTCGTTCGGTGCTTGCCGTCCTGTCAGGCGGCGCTCTGCTGCTGGCGCTGACCGCGGCCTGGGCCGAGGACAAGAAGGAAGAAACGTCGAAGGCGCCTCCCAAGGGGGCCGTCGTGCTTTTCGACGGCAAGGATCTGTCCGGCTGGACGGCGCGCGGCGACAAGCCGGCCGGCTGGAAGGTCGAGGACGGCTACATGGAGGTCAAGGGCGGCGACATTCTGACCAAGGAAAAGTTCGGCCCGGACTTCCGGCTGCACGTCGAGTTTTGGCTGCCGCTGATGAAGGATGCGAAGGGACAGGGGCGAGCCAACAGCGGCGTTTATCTGCAAGGCCGCTACGAGATCCAGGTGCTCGACTCGTACGAGAACGACACCTACGCCAACGGCTCCGTCGGCGCCCTGTACGGCATCATCGCGCCGAACAAGGAGGCGCAGCAGAAGGCGGTCAAGCCGCCCGAGCAGTGGAACACTTACGACATCACCTTGCGCTCGCCGCGCGTCGATGACAAGGGCAAAGTCACCGAGAAGGGCCGGCTGACCGTGGTCCTCAACGGCGTCGCCGTGATCGACGGTGGTGAGTTCGACCGCGTCACCGGCGGCGCACTCGACAACAAGCTCGATCAGCCCGGCCCGTTGCTCTTGCAGGACCACGGCTGCAAGGTGCGCTATCGCAACATCTGGATCCAGCCTCTGACAAAAAAACTGGGCAAGGAGATCAAGGAGATCAAGTGAGTCTTTCTTCTTGCCAGCCCACCGCGCCAGCAAGGGGTGTCCCTTGCTGGCGCGGTGGGCTGGCAGAACCTTGTCCGCACGGAGGCTATGGACGCGATGATCGTGGATGGGACGACGCTGGCGGTGCTGGCGGTGATCTTTCTGGCCACGTTCATCCGTTCGGCTTTCGGCTTCGGCGAGGCCTTGATCTCCGTGCCGCTGCTGGCCCTGGTCCCGGTCCCAATCGACGTGGCTGTCCCGCTGGCCGTTCTCTTGTCTATCACCGTCGCCCTCGTTGTCGTCGTGCAGGACTGGCATCACATTCACCTCCGCAGCGCCGGGCGGCTGGTGCTGTCCACTCTGCTCGGCATCCCGTTGGGTCTGTTGCTGCTGAAGGCGGCGCCTGAACCCGTCGTCAAGGCGACGCTGGCCGTCGTCATCATCTCCTTCTCCACCTATTGCCTGTTCAACCAGCATCGGCTGGAACTGAAGGACGATCGCTTGGCGTGGTTGTTCGGTTTCGGTGCGGGCATTTTGGGCGGCGCGTATGGGATGAACGGCCCGCCGCTGGTGGTCTACGGCGCGCTCCGCCGCTGGTCGCCGGAGCAGTTCCGGGCCACGCTGCAAGGCTACTTCCTTCCGGCCAGCCTGGTCGGCCTGCTCGGCTATTGGCTGACGGACCTGTGGGTGCCGGCCGTGACGCGTTACTATCTGCTGTCCTTGCTGCCGGCGCTGGCGGCGACCTTGCTGGGTCGAGCGATCAACCGGCGCCTGAAGGGACATCGGTTCCTTCTCTGCGTCCACGTCCTTCTCATCGCGGTCGGGGTCACGCTGCTGGTCCAGTCAATGCGGCGATGAAAAGGGCCAGCCGCTCGCCGGCAGGCCACGACGCTTCCGCGAAGCGTCGCTAACCAAGCAGAGTATTTTTTGCTATGCTGGATATAGAAAGAGGCACGAGCGGAGTTCCGCGAGTCCGGCATGGCGTTCGTGCCTCGAACCGTTCCGGGAGTGTTTGCACCTCTGGTGGGGGCCTGGTCTTCAAAACTGAGGCAAGCCTCGCCGCAAGGCCCGTCCCGGACGGCCCTTGCGACACGTCCGGTCCCTCTGCTTGTCTTCCGCTTGTTCGCGGTCCGCGCCGGCGATTCGTCGAGGGGCCGATGGTGTTTGGACTGTTCCTTCTTCCCACCCCCCTGGTGCTTCCCGTCGCTCGGTTCCAGGCCGGGACACGTCCCAACCGGCGGTTCCGCCGCTCCGGCCGCTTCTTGCTTGTCCGCCTTGGGTTGAATCACCTGTCCCGCCTGTCCCGTCTGTCCCTGGCGTCCTGTTGCCCTTTTCTCGGAAGGCGGCGGCCCGCGCCAGCGGGCCGCCCTCTGGCCCGCCTTGGCGGGCCAGACAAGCAATGCAGACCAGTTCGCTCTTTTACACTTGGAGAGCTCCGTCGCGCCGCCGTCCAGTCGGTCATGAGACGTGCCGGACTGGAGATCGGCATGAAGAAGTTGACCACATCGGGGGCAAATCGGCATGAAGAAGTTGACCACCGCAACTGCTTCCGCACGTTGAACAGGGTTCGCCCTGCTCCAACCTGCGGAGGCGAGGATGTTGACGGTGGACCTCTA
>DATBGU010000282.1:0-7769 GCA_036557825.1 Gemmataceae bacterium | reverse complement strand
GGCATGACGGCCCATACGGGTGTCTTCGTCTGCTATCTGGGCAAGAAAGGCGACAAGGATGATTTCCGCGTGCTGGCGGTGAATTGCGCCCATCTCGGATGTCCGGTATCGTGGTTTCCGCGTTCGGCGTTGTTCATGTGTCCGTGTCACGGCGGCGTGTACTACGAAAACGGCGAGCGTGCTTCCGGACCGCCGCCGCGCGGCCTGTTTCCTTGCGTTTGGCGCGTGAACGAGGATGGCGAATTGGAAGTGCAGGCGCCGCATTATCCGAGCTTACAGGACACGTTGCGAAACCCGGCGAGGGTGTGAAGGGACTAGTGGTCCGCCTCGGTTGAGTTGGCGGGTCGGTGGGACCGGCGTCCCGCCGGTCCGAGGACCGGAAGACCGGCGGGACGCCGGTCCCACCCGCCAGCTCCGTTGGGGCGGATCACTAGCACGGAGGAGGCGGCGATGAAGCGTATCCTGGCCTGGTTCGATGCCCGTCTGAGCATCCGCGAAAGTCTGTTGCCGATGCTGATGCATCCCATCCCCAAGGGCGCCGGCGGGCCGATGGGTTGGTGGTATGTCTTCGGCAGCGCCTCGCTCACCTTGCTCGTCGTACAGATCCTCACCGGCGTCGCTCTCTCCTTGGTGTTCGTGCCCAGCGCCGACAAAGCCTACGACAGTCTGCTCTATCTCAATTTCGATCAGCCGCTCGGCTGGTTCCTGCGCGCCTTGCACTACTACGCCGGCTCCGGCATGGTCGTCATGGTCCTGCTGCACATGACACAAGTATTTCTGCACGGCTCGTACAAGTATCCGCGCGAATTGACGTGGGTGCTGGGTGTTTTGCTGCTCTTGTGTACGCTGGGCATGTTTTTCACCGGCCAGGTGCTGCGCTGGGATCCGGATGCGTACTGGGGCATCGCGGTCGGCGCTTCGATGGCGGGGCGCGTGCCGCTGATAGGTCCATACCTCGTTCATCTGCTCCTCGGGGGGCCGGTGATCGGCGGCGACACGCTGAGCCGATTCTTCGCGCTGCACGTCTTCCTCATTCCCGGCGCGCTGCTCTTCTTTCTCGCCGTGCATCTGTGGCTGGTCCTGAAGCGCGGTGTCAGTGAGCCGCCCGTGCCCGGCCAGGCGGTCGATCCCAACACCTACGATGCCCATTACGAGAAGGAGCTGCAAACCGGCGTGCCCTTCCTTGGCAAGCCGCTGCTGCGCGATGCGCTGGTGTCGGCGCTGGCCGTCATCCTTGTCGTGGTCCTTGCCGCCGTGATTGGGCCGAAGGGACCGTCGGGACCACCCGATCCAACGCTGAGCGGCGCCAATCCACGGCCGGAATGGCCGTTTTTGTGGCTGTTCGCTTTACTGTCGCTCAGCCCGCCGGCGGCGGAAACGTTCATCATGCTCATCTTCCCGGTCGTCTTGATCGTCGCGCTGTTTCTGGTGCCGTTCGTGTCGCGGCGCGGCGAGCGTGCCCCCAGTCGGCGACCCGTGGCTGTTTTGGCCGTGCTGGTTATCTTCACCACGCTCGGCGTGCTCACCTACGAGGGGGTGAGCGCGCCGTGGTCGCCGAAAATGACGGCGTGGAGCGGCGATCCGGTGCCGAAGCACATGCTGGAAAAACGCTCGCCGCGGCAAATGCAGGGAGCCGCGGTCCTGCAAATCAAGCAGTGCCGCAACTGTCACGCTCTGGAGGGACTCGGCGGCCAGCGCGGTCCCGATCTCGCGGGCATCGGCGGGCGCATGACGCGCGATCAATTGATCGATCAAATCAGCAACGGGACGCCGGGCGGCGGCAACATGCCGGCGTTCGGCAAGCAGATGACGCCGGCCGAGATGGATGCGCTGGTTGATTTTCTCACAACATTGCGCGCGGAGGGCCAACCGCCCGCCAAGACGACGGCGCACCTGGCGGCGCCGATTGTGCCATGAGTCCCACGCTCGACGCCTTCCTGCGTTCCTGGCCGTTCGATCCCTGGCTGATCGCATTGCTCGTTCTGCCGGCTGCGCTCTACGTGCGCGGTTGGCTCCTGCTTCATCGCCGCGACCCGCACCGCTGGCACACTGGACAACTCGTGGCTTTTCTCGGCGGACTTGCCGTCGTCTTTCTGGCGCTGGCATCGCCGATTGAGCCGTTCGCCGCTCTGCTTCTGCAAGTCCACATGACCCAGCACTTGCTGTTGATGATGGCCGCTCCGCCGCTGCTATGGCTGGGGGCACCGCTGTTTCCGCTGCTGCGTGGACTGCCGCAACCAATCCGCGTTTACTGGATTGCTCCCCTACTGCGTTGGCGTTTTCTCCGCCGCCTCGGCGAGCGCCTGACGCATCCCGCGGCGGCGCTGCCGCTCTTCACCGCCGCCGCCTGGCTGTGGCACGTTCCCGCGATCTACGAAGCCGCCCTGCGCTCCAGCGGTTGGCACTATCTGCAACACGTCTGTTTCCTCGTTGCCGCCCTTCTTTTCTGGTATCCGGTCGTGCGGCCGTATCCGAGTCGGCCGCGCTGGTCGCTGTGGCTGCTCGTCCCGTACCTGCTCCTCGCCGATGTGCAGAACACCGGCCTGTCCGCGCTGCTGACGTTCGCCAATCGCGTCCTGTATCCGTACTACCAACAAGTCCCGCGCGTCGGCGGCGTGTCGGCGCTGGAAGATCAAGCAGCGGCCGGCGTCCTCATGTGGGTGCCGGGTTCGCTGGTCTTTCTCCTCCCCCTGTTCCTCATCGGCGTGCAACTGATGTCCCCTTCTCGTTCCCACGCGGAGCGCGGGAACGCACGGCGGCGACGCTCCGCGGCGCGTCGGCTTATCTCGCCGGACGGGACGCGGAGCGTCCGGACGTGCGTTCCCACGCAGAGCGTGGGAACGAGGAGGTTGATACCACTCCCCCTTGTCGGCCAAACGGCCGTGCCGCCTTTTGATGCGGTGCGCCTACCGCTCTTGGGCCGATTTCTGCGTTGGCGGCATGCGCGCTTCGCTCTCCAACTGCCGCTGCTGGCGCTGGCAGGTATGCTGATCTGGGATGGTCTACGGGGACCGCAGGCCGGCGCCATGAATCTCGCCGGTGTGCTGCCGTGGATTCACTGGCGCGGTCTGCTGATCCTGGCCTTGCTGGCAGCCGGCAATGTCTTTTGCATGGCATGCCCGTTCATGCTGCCGCGAACGCTGGCGCGGCGTTGCCTTCCGGCCGGCCGTGATTGGCCGCGCCGGCTGCGCAGCAAATGGCTGGCGGTGCTGCTGCTCGTGCTGTTTTTCTGGGCCTACGAGGCGTTCGCCTTGTGGGACAGCCCTTGGTGGACGGCGTGGATCGCGCTCGCCTACTTCGTCAGCGCCTTCGTCATTGACGGCTTTTTTCGCGGCGCGGCGTTCTGCAAATATCTCTGCCCCATCGGCCAATTCAACTTCGTACAATCGTTGATCTCGCCGTTGGAAGTGAAAGTCCGCGATCCGCAGGTGTGCGCCGCGTGCCGGAGCAAGGATTGCCTGCGCGGCCGCGACGGCATCCCTGGCTGCGAATTGCACCTGTTTGTGCCGCGCAAGACCGGCAACCTGGATTGCACCTTTTGCCTCGATTGCATCCACACATGCCCGCACGAAAATATCGGCATCTCGGCACGTCTTCCCGCGTCGGAGCTGTGGCGCGAGGCGTTTCGGTCCGGCGTCGGCCGCCTGAGCCGTCGGCCGGATCTCGCGGCCCTGGTTCTCGTCCTGGTGTTCGGCGCGTTCGCCAACGCCGCCGGCATGGTCGCCCCGGTGGTCGGGTGGCGCGAGGAGCGCTCGCCCTTTCTGCTCAACATCCTTTACTATTTCCTCGCTCTGGTCGTGCTACCGTTGCTGGCGGTCGGCGGCGCCGCCGCCGTCAGTCGCCGGTGCGGCCGGCTCCGGGCGAGCTGGCTCGAAACAGTGACCCGCTATTCCTTCGCCCTGGTGCCGCTCGGATTCGCTATGTGGATAGGGCATTACAGTTTTCACTTCCTGACCAGCTATGACACCGTGGTGCCGGTGATGCAGCGGTTCACAGCGGATCTCGGCTGGACGGTCCTCGGCGAACCGCGTTGGCTGGCCGGCTGCTGCCGCACGGTGGGGGGCTGGCTGCCGCGTCTGGAGATCCTCTCCCTCGACCTGGGATTGCTCCTGTCTCTGTATACCGGCTATCGCCTCGCCCTGGGAGACGCGTCGCGCTTCGGGCAGACCGTGAAACTGCTTCTGCCCTGGGCGCTGTTGATGGTGCTGCTGTTCCTGGTGGGTGTATGGATTGTCCTTCAGCCCATGCAGATGCGAGGCACGCCATGAAAAAGATTGGCTTCCTTTGTCGTGTGTGTCTGCTTGCAGCCGCTCTGCTACATCCGCGCGCCGCTGTGATTGCGGACGGAGGTACGCTGCGCCTGTCGCAGCGAAAACAAGACTATCAAATCACCGTCTTCACGTCGCCGACGCCCCTGCGTTCCGGCCCTGTCGATGTCAGTGTGCTGGTCCAGGATGCGGCCACCGGCGAGCCGATTCCACAGGTGCGCGTCCTCGTGCGGGCGATGCCGCGCGGCCATCCCGGAGAAGGGATCAGTCAACCCGCCACCTCGGAGGCGGCCACAAATAAGCTCTTTCGGGCCGCCGTCTTCGACTTGCCCGAACCCGGCTTGTGGGACATGGAAATCATCATCGAGGAATCGCGAGGGCCGGTCGAGATTCATTTCGAGATGGGGGCCGAGGAGCCGTTGCCGCGCCTGGGGGAGATGTGGCCGTGGATCGCCTGGCCGGCGGCGGCGATCCTCTTTTTCGGCGTGCATCAGTGGTTGGTGCGGCGGAGCCTGTCAACGACGGCGAAAACGCGTAGTGGTACAGTTTGACGTTTTTCGACTCGATTCACGGTGCAACCAGCGCAAGCTGTACCACTGTCTATGCGGAAGGGAGCGGACATGCCATGAGAACAACCTTGGTCACGACGCCGTTTTCTCTGGCAGTTGCGTCGGTCGTTGCCGTTCTGTGCCTCGGCCCCACGGCGTCGGGGCAGCCGTTTGAATGGCAAATGGCGACGCCAGCGAGCCAGGGCATGTCCGGTCCGAAGCTCGACGTCCTTCGCGACAGCCTGGTGGAGCGAAAGACACGGGCATTCCTCGTGATCCGCAACGACAAGATCGTCTGCGAATGGTACGCCCGAGGATCCGCCGCGGACAGCAAACAAGGTACGGCGTCGCTGGCCAAGGCGGTCGGCGGCGGGTTGGCGCTGGCCGTGGCCGTCACCGACGGGCGGATCCGCCTCGACGACGCGGCGAGGAAGTACATCCCGGAGTGGAAAAATGTGCCCAAGAAATCCGGAATCACCATCCGCCACCTCGGCTCCCACACTTCCGGACTGTCGGACTCGACGACGAACGGCGTCAAGAACGAGGACCAGCCGGGCTGGAAGGGCGACTTCTGGAAGCGCCTCCCACCGCCGAACGATCCCTTTACCATCGCGCGCGACAAGGCCCCAGTCCTTTTTGAACCCGGGAAGAAGTTCCAGTACAGCAACCCCGGCATCGGCATCCTGAACTATTGCGTCACCGCGGCGATCAAGGACTCGGAGCATCGCGACATCCGCTCGCTGCTCAAGGAGCGGGTAATGCGGCCGATCGGCGTGGCCGACGCGCAGTGGTCGATCGGCTACGGTCAGACCTTCACGGTCAACGGCCTGCCCCTGGTCGGCTCGTGGGGCGGCGGGAGTTTTACCCCCCGCGCCATGGCCCGCCTCGGGCGCCTCGTCCTCCGCGAGGGCGATTGGGACGGTCGGCGGATATTGAGCCGGGACGCTGTCCGACAGGTGACGCAGGACGCTGGGCTGGCCGGCCATTGTGGCATGGGTTGGTGGACGAACAACGGACGCCGCTACGACTGGCTGCCGCAGGACGCCGTGTGGGGCGCCGGGGCGGGCGACCAGGTACTGCTTGTGGTGCCCAGCCTCAAGCTGATCATGGTCCGCAACGGCGATGCGCTCCTCACGCCGGGCGAGCTGAAGAAGCTGAACGCGAAGGACGTGTTCGAGCAGTTCCACGACCCGCGCGCCACGATCTTGTTCCGGCCGCTGGTGGAGGCGATCACCAATCGCCCCTCGGATGCCGCGCCGTACCCGCCGAGCCGGGCCATCACCCGGATCGACTGGGCGCCGCGGGGGACCATTGTCCGCAAGGCGAAGGGCAGCGATAACTGGCCGCTGACCTGGGCCGACGACGACCACCTGTACACGGCCTACGGCGACGGCAATGGCTTCGAGCCGTCCGTCCCGGAGAAGCTCGGTCTTGGCATCGCGCGCGTCGAGGGGAGACCGGAGAACTTCACGGGCGTCAACATCCGCGCGCCGAGTGCGGAAAACAGCCGCCAGGGGAAAGAGGGCAAGAAGGCCAGTGGGATGCTCATGGTCGATGGCGTTCTTTTCATGGGGGTCCGGAACGCCGGCAACGCGCAGCTGGCGTGGTCGGCGGACCACGGCAAGACGTGGGAGTGGGCCGACTGGAAGTTCACGACCGGCTTCGGTTGTCCGACGTTCCTGAACTTCGGCAAGAACTACGCCGGGGCGCGCGACGAGTTCGTGTACGTCTATTCGCCCGATGCCGACAGCGCCTATCGGCCGGCGGACCGCATGGTGCTGGCCCGCGTCCCGAAAGGACAAATCAAGGAACGGGGGGCCTACGAGTTCTTCAAAGGGCTCGGTCCCGACGACCGGCCGATCTGGACGAAGGCTGTCGCCGAACGCGGGGCGGTTTTCACACACAAAGGTCGTTGCTATCGCTGCGGCATCAGCTACAACGCCGGGCTGAAGCGTTACTTGTGGGTGCAGATCCTCCCAGGGACGGGAGGCAAGAAAGCTGACACGCGTTTCGAGGGCGGGTTCGCCGTTTACGACGCCCCCGAGCCGTGGGGTCCGTGGACGACGGTGTTCTCCATCGCGAAGTGGGACGTCGGCCCCGGCGAAACCGCCAGCTTTCCGACGAAGTGGATGAGCGCCGACGGCAAGACCCTCCATCTGGTGTTTTCGGGAGACGACCATTTTGCCGTCCGCAAGGCGCGCCTGACGCTTTCTGGGGCACAGTAAGGGCGAGCGGACAAAACCCTGGCGAGCCGGGTTTTGAAATCGCTTCGAAGCAGGGCGTTCGGCGACTTGAGAGGGTAAGATGCCAGCGCTTCCAGCTATGATAAATGACGCCCAACCGATGGCGTCCTACAAGACCCCTGTTCTGTCTTCGACACTTTTTTGAGGGACGCGAACCATGCTCACGCGGCGACGAGCGCTTGCAATTCTCGGGGCGGCAGGGATCGGAACGGGCATCTTTCGGCGGGCGTTGGCGGCGAAGGCGGCCGAAGGACCGGTTTCGCCACAAATGATTGCGGATGCCGAATGGGTCGCAGGGATCAAGCTCACGGCGGCCCAGCGCGAGGCGGCAGCCAACCATCTGAACACGCATCGAGAATCGATGAAACGCGTTCGCGCGATCGAACTGGACAATGCGCAGCGTCCTGGGCTGGTCTTTACGCCGTTGACAAGTCCCGCGTCACGACCCGACCCGCGCGGTTATCGAGTTGTGGCATCGCCGAAGCCGGTTTCGCGCGCGCTGGAACGCCCCAAATCCGACGAGGACCTGGCGTTCGCTTCGATCCGACACCTCGGATCCTTATTACGCGGCCGAAAGATTTCCTCCGTCGAACTGACGAAGCTCTACCTTGCCCGTCTGCGCCGCTACGACCCGTTGCTCAAATGCGTCGTGACCTTCATGGACGAGGTCGCGCTCGAACAGGCGAAGCAAGCGGACCGTGAGCTGGCTG
>DATBGU010000281.1:0-66873 GCA_036557825.1 Gemmataceae bacterium | reverse complement strand
TCAGGTCGCTTTCGCTTGCCTTCTTCACGGCGGCTGGCGTCCGCGCGCCGGTTACGTCCCAAAGGAACACGACATTGTCTTCGCCACCGGATGCCAGCGTCCGGCCATCGGGAGCGAAAGACAAGCCATGAACGCCGTGGCTATGGCCGGCGAACTCCGCGCGCACCTTGCCACTGGCGATTTCGAGGAGGCGGATGATCGCGGAACCATATTCGGCGACCGCGAGGAGGCGACCGTCCGGCGAGCAGGCCATACACGAGGGTGGATGAGCCTTGCGTTTCTTATCCGGATTGGCGTAAAAGCGGACAATTTCCCGACCGCTGGAAATCTGAAATACCCGCACCGGCAGCATGGTTTCTCTTTCTTCTCCCGACATGAAGGCGTTATAGCGGGAAGTGCTGAGGATCAGCTGCTCCCCATCGGGGGAAAAGAGAAGGTCATAGTCGTCGTCGCCCTCCACTTTGGGGAGCGGTCGAGACGAGCGCAGCGTTCGGAGGTCTTTTCCACTCACCGCGTCGTGGAGGTGGACCGTGCCGGCGCTGTCGGCCCAGGCGGCGAGACGGCCGTTGGGGGAAAACATCGGATGGGTAAACAACTCGGCCTTGAACTCCCCTGACGCCTTGCCCGTCTTCACTTCGTAAATTCGGAAAATAGCGGGCTTATTATCGTTTACCTCTTTGTGCTGGAACAACACTCGGGTAGCATCCGGCGAGAACTGGCCAGATTTTGCGTCCCGGTTGTCGTCCCCCAACTCGCGCAGAACGCGGCCGGTCGCCGTGTCACGCACGCGGACCCGGTCTTCCGAGCGGTCGAGGAAGAGCCGGTTGTCGGCGCTGTGAGCCAGGCAATCGGCTTCCCAAGCTTTCTTCGGTTCATAGCTGAGCAGCGTTGGTTCTTTTCCCGGTGATACGTCCCAGCTCCGCCTCGCTTCATCGCAGGAGGTGAACAGCGTCCGGCCGTCGGCGGAAAAACGGGGCGTGACCGGAGTGCGGTGGCCGGGCACATCGTGTTCTTTCCCAGTCGTCATATCGAAGAGGCGCAGGGTCGAATTACTGGTAAGCAAAAGCGTTTTCCCATCAGCGGAGAAAACTTGCTGCATTCCCGGAAGAGAGGGCATCAGCAGAATGGAGTCGGGGGAAAGCTTCCGAGACGGTTTCCCGCTCTGGAGATCCCATAAGCGCTCACGGGAAGACCATGGGGCTCCTTCGGAAATCACAGCCTGCCGCCCGTCTGGTGTCAGGGCGAATCTGCTCATGTCCTCTATGTTGAGGGTTAACAACTCCTTGCCGGTGGCCGTCTCCCAGATGGTCAGCTTGTCGCAGTCGGTCGCGAACCGCTGACCGTTGGCGGAGAAGGCAAACGATGGCGGCCGATGAGATGGCTCGAACTTCTTTTGGTAAAGCAGTTTGTCCGTAGCGGCGTCGTGAACGCGCAGGCCGACCATGTCTCGGGAAGGGCCTCTTCCGTAAACGGCGTGCATCTCCCAAGCGATAACCTTGTTGTCGGGAGATAGCACGCCTCTCCATCCGCACAGCCCTGCTGCGTGCTCGGTGGGCGGTACTTCGGGCGGCGGGTTCCAGAGGCGTAGCTGCTCTCCGCTCACGGTGTCCCAGGCGCTGACCGGCCCGCACCATTCACTCACGCGCAGCTGTTGGCCACTGGCCGAGAACTGGAGATAGTTCACGCGGCTCTTGAAATCCCTCAATTGCCGCAGGAGCTTGCCGGTTTTGACCGCGAAGATGACGACGCCCTCTTTCTGGTCGGAGCTAGTGTAGGCTGCCGCGATCTGTTTTCCGTCGGGGGAAAAGGCGAGCTGCTGAATGATCGCATTCGGGACGCGCAGTTCGCGGAGACGTTCGCCTGTGGCGGCGTCCCACAGGACGATGAATGGGTCGTAGGCGTCTCGTTCTTCCATGGGAGCGGGGAAGCGGGAGAAACGAGAATAGTGAGCCGCGGAGGCGATACGGCGACCATCGGGAGATAGCACAGCGCATGTAATGTCGGGTCCGTGATAAAAGCGATGGTCGCCGATGCGGGCGAGGGCGCGCGACGGCAGTAGCTCGGCGGCAAGCACCCCCGCCTGCGGAAGTGCCGCCACGATCAAGAGCGGCAGTATCGCCTTGTTGGTCATGGAACCAACCTCTTTGTCCGAGCCGCGACCGTCAGGGAGCGGAGGCGCAATCGCTCGCGGACGCTCGCGGCTCTGTCAGCCCCCACCAATCGACGGCTGCCAGAGTCGCAATCCCGCTGTCCGACGCGTCGGGTTGATGCGGCAGCACGGCCAGCAGCGGCACATCGAGTCGTCGCCGCAACTCCTCGATCGCCGTTTCCTCGGCGACTCCCGTTATTGGCGTCGTCGCTGTTACCACGACCCCGGCCATCCGCAGGCCGCGATGCTGCGCCGCCTCGACGGTCAGCAGCGTGTGATTGAGCGTGCCCAGCGAACGCCGCGTCACCACGATCAGCGGCAAATGCAGCTCGGCAGCAAGGTCGGCGACTGTCTCACGCTCCGTCAAGGGGCACAGCACTCCCCCGACGCCTTCGACCAGCACGGTCATCCCGCCGGCAGCGCGGAGACGAACCGCCGCCGTCAAATCCTCCAGAGAAAGACTGACTCCCGCCAGGCGGGCCGCCACCGGCGGAGCGGCGGCGGCGGCGAAGGTGTACGGTGTCACCGCTTCCAGGTCCGCATCACCCGACGCCTCCGCGAGTCGGCGCGTGTCCTCGCTCCAACGTCCCTCCGCGCCAGTCGCCACCGGCTTGCACACGCGGAAGGGACGTTGCTCGCGGCACCAGATCCGCGCCACGCCGGCCGTCACGAAAGTCTTGCCGGCGCCGGTGTCGGTCGCGGTGACGAACAGGCCACGCATCATCGGGACATCGCCTTCGCGCAATTGTAAAGCACGTCGCCGAGCCGGTCCACCAAAGGCAGATTGATCCCCAAGGGCGGCATGACGACGACGACGTCGCCCAGAGGCCGCAGCAGCACGCCTTGCTCGCGAGCCAGCCGGCAAAAAGAGGCCCCCATCCGCTGTTCCGCCGCAAAGCGCTCTTTCGTCCGCCGATCGCGCACCAGTTCGATGCCGGCCAGCAATCCCTTCTGTCGGAGGTCGCCGACGACCGAGAAGTTCCGCAAGCGCTCCAGCTGCATTCGCAAACGCTCGATCTTCGGCGGCAGCGCGGCCAGGCCGGTCGGCGCTTCCAGCAGTTCAATGTTGGCCAGGGCGACGGCGGCGCCCAACGGATTGCCGGTGTAGGTGTGGCCGTGGTAGAAAGTTCGCCCCGCCTCCGGCGGACCGAGGAAGGCATTGTATACCTCATCGGTCGTCAACGTCGCGGCCAGTGGCAGATAGCCGCCGGTCAATCCCTTGGCCAGACAGAGGAAATCGGGAGCGACCTCCTCCTGCGTACAGGCGAACATCGTCCCGGTGCGGCCAAAACCGACCGCGACCTCATCGGCGATGAGCAAGACATCGTGCCGCCGCGTCACTTCGCGGACGCGCCGAAGATAACCTTCGGGAGCGGTAATCATTCCCGCCGCCCCCTGCACGAGCGGCTCGATCACGACCGCCGCCAGCGTGTCGGCGTGCTGGCGCACCTGTTCGGCCAGCGCCTCGGCGCAGTCGATTTGGCAGCGCGGGCGTTCCAGGCCGAGCGGACAGCGGTAGCAGTAGGGCGAGGGGGCGCGGACGGTCGGGAAGAGCAGCGGCGAAAACAGGTGATGAAAGCGCGCCAAGTCGCCGACGCTGACATCGCCGAGCGTGTCGCCGTGATAGGCACCGTGCAGGGCGAGGAAGCGCGTCTTTTCCGGGCGCGGATTGGGACACTGTCGCCAGTATTGAAACGCCATCTTCAGCGCCACCTCAACCGCGGTGGCGCCGTCGTCGGAGTAGAAGACGTGATTCAGCCCCGGCGGTGCCAGTTCGACGAGACGGCGCGCCAAACGGATGGCCGGCACGTTGCTGATGCCGAGCAAGGTAGTGTGGGCGACGGCATCCAGCTGCCGGCGCACGGCGTCGTCGAGCTGCGGCACGCGATGGCCGTGGACGTTGCACCACATCGACGACACCCCGTCGAGATACTCGCGGCCGTCGAGGTCGATGAGGAAGCAGCCGCGCGCCTCGGTGATGATGAGGGGCTTGTCGGCGGCGTAGGGCTGCATGGGCGTGAAGGGATGCCAAACGTGCGCGCGGTCCCATTCTTCGAGCTGTTCGCGGCTCGGCGTCATGGAGTTACTATAACGAATCGCCGTGGTCGCTCAACGCTGGTAGATCGGCAGGGCGGCGTTGTCCAGTTGCAGGATCGTGAGGTAAACCGGCGTGATGAAGTTCGGGCCGACCATTCCGCCGGACCAGCTGCCGTCGCTGGCTTGCGACTGGATGATGCTCTGGAAGTTGTCCTTTTTGTAGCCGCTCCAGGTGAGGCGATCGCTGGCCTTGGCATCGGGGAACAGCCGGGTGTAGCCGTTCTCGCCGAGGATATAGACGGCCTGGGCGAAGTAGTATTGCGTGTACTCGTCGTGGTGGCCGAAGCGGCCGGCGCCGACGCCGACGTGCAAGTGCTGCTGGCAGAACTTGAACCACTTCTTGATGAGCGGTGAATTGTAATCGCCGAAGCTGAAACCGCACGAGATCGCCGCCGCCGTCAGCGCCGGACTGCCCGCTCCGCCGCCGCCGCCCTGGCCGAGACTGTAGATCACTCCGCCGGACGCGCTCGTCGAGTCGTGCAGATACTTCTGGGCCATCTTGATGGCGTCCTGCGGGACGATGATGCCGGCGTTGCGAGCGGCGCGCAGCGCCTGCACCTGCGTGATGGTGACGGAGCCTTCGTCGAAGTTGCCGCCTTCCTTCGCGGATATGTAGCCCCAACCGCCGCGGTTGGTCTGAGCGGCGTGCGAGAACTTGCAGGCACGTTCGAGAATGTCCACCAGGCGGCGGCGTCGGTCGCCTTCTTCCTCCTCACCGACGACAGAGGAGAGGAAGAGAGTGGCGAACCCGTGGCCGTACATGTAGCGTCCGGCCTCGCCGGGGATATTGGGATTGCCGAGCATGCCGTTGGGCATGGAATGGGCCATCAGCCAATCGACGGCGCGGCGAATGTTGTCCTTGTACTTGCCTTCGTGGAGAGTGCTGCCTTCCATCAGCATCGCCATGCCGCTTATGCCCGTCATCGTAACCGGATACTGACCACCGGCGGCTTCCCAGTGGCCGTCCCGGTGCTGGTTCTTGACCAGCCAGTCCAGGCCCTTCTGGACCGCTTTACGCTGCTCCGCCGACATCTCTTCGGCACGAGCCAGCGGAGCGGTCAACGCCGCCAGGGCCAGCGCGGTCAGCACCAAAACGTATCGGGGAGATTGCGATCGCATGGCGACAAACTCCTGAATGGATTCCGTCTGGACGGACAAGAAGGGAGGCACGTCCTTTGTTGACGATTGAAGCGACGATTCCTGACCGCGGCTGAAGGCCATCGCGTTCCACGAAGAAGCGATTTCAAAACGACTAGCCCGGAGCGCCAGCGACGGGCGTTCTGCCCGTCGCTGGCGCTCCGGGCTAGTTTATTAAACGGCTTCTGATGGTCGTTGGGGGAGCTTGTTGCCCCCGGCATATTTTTGTGAATGACGCTTTTCCGCGCGTGACTTCCGCGCACGGATCAGGTATTGTCATATTCTGGATTGTACCCTGCTGCCGGGGTTCATCCAAGGAATCCCCCCTGTTCGCACTCTGCCGGATAACACGCCGACCTGGACGGTACGATCGCACCAACCTCGAACCCGCCATCAGGCCCTTTTGTGGGAGATGTGCCATCATGGATCAAAAGTTTGAAGGAACGCCGAAGGTCGAGATCCGCCTCGAAGGCCGTCGCGTCATTCGCGGCGACGTGATCAACGACTGGGGCTCGCGGCTGCAATGGGTGGTTTTCCGCGACGGCAAGGAAGTCGCCGTCGCGCCGGCCCGCGCCGCCGACAGTTACGAGCACCCCGACAAAACGCCGGGGAATTACGAGATCGTCCTGCAAATGTGGAAGTACGTCGATTATCGCAAGGACAAGGAAGGAAAGTACGTCAACAGCAAGTTCATCGACGTGTCCAACAAGGTTTCGTACCGGATTTAAAGGCCCCGAACGAGGGACGAGCCATGCTGAATATCGGAAGCGCCGCGGTGCGGCTGTGCGAGGGCATGACGCGACGGAGTTTCTTGAAGGTCGGCACCGCCGGCATGGCGGGGCTGACGCTGCCGAACCTGCTCAGTCTGCAACAGGCCGGCGCCGTCGAGCCGGCCAAGGCCAAGATCAAGAACTGCATCACCCTTTTCCTCGTCGGTTCGCCCGGCCACCTTGACACCTGGGACATGAAGCCCAACGCACCCGAAGACGTGCGCGGCGCCTTCAAACCGGCGAAGACGAACGTGCCCGGACTGCACATCTGCGAGCACTTCCCGCTGATGTCGCGGATGATGGACAAGGTGGCGCTGATTCGCAGTCTGCACTACAACAGCGGGGCGTCGCACGAGAACGGCCAACGCTGGATGATGAGCGGCCACGATTTCAGCGAGAACAATCCGCAGCCGCACAGCGGTTCGGTGATCTCGCGCGTGTTCGGACCGAGGGGCGATCTGCCGGCGTCGATCGTGCTGCCGGCCAAGATCGGCAACACCGGCACTTCGACGCCGCACGGCCAGGCCGCCGCCTATCTCGGCAGCGCCCACGAGCCGTTCTTCCTCAACGGCGATCCCTCACACAAGGACTTCCAGGTCGCCAACCTGCTGCCGCCCAAGGGGCTGAGCGAGTTTCGCGTCCAGTCGCGCCGCCAACTGCTCGGCGAACTCGACGCGCTCCAGCGCCGCGCCGAAAGCAAGTCGGTCCACGATCACGACACCGCCTACAACCGCGCCTTCAATCTGCTGACCTCGCCGGGCACCAAGAAGGCGTTCGATCTGACGCAGGAACCGGACAAGTTGCGCGATCGCTATGGCCGCAACACCTTCGGCCAGAGCTGCCTGATGGCCCGCCGCCTCATCGAGCACGGAGCGCGGTACGTCACGGTCAACCACTTCGACACCGTGTTCAACATCTCGTGTTGGGACATGCATGCCGACGGCGGCGGACTCGACAACACCTACGCCGACTTCGAGCGTCTGCTTTGTCCGCAGTTCGATTGGGCGTTCACGGCGCTGATTGAGGATCTCGAAAAGCGCGGTCTGTTACAGGAGACGGTGGTGGCCGTGCTGAGCGAGTTCGGCCGAACGCCAAAGGTCAACAAGCGCGGCGGCCGCGATCACTATCCGGCGGCGTGGACAAACTTCCTGTGCGGCGGCAACATTCGCGGCGGACAGGCGGTCGGCTCGACGGACAAGATCGGCGCCGCTCCGCACGAGTATCCCATCAAGCCGCCGCAGGTGATCGCCACCCTCTACGCCGGCATGGGCATCGACCTGGAAACGACCATGATGCCCGGACCCGGCGGCCGGCCGATCCGCCTGATCGAAGCCCAGCCGATCCCGGAGCTGATCGGGTAACGACGGGGCGAGCAGCCCAAAGGAGGGACTATGGAACGCACGGCCTTCCGCGAAAGGATTGCTCTCGTCTGCGGCGCGGCGCTGTTGTTCCTCTGCGCTCGATTCGGAGGGGCGGAAGACTGGCCGGGATGGCGCGGACCGACCGGCCTCGGCTATAGCGCGGAAAAGGATCTGCCGCTCACCTGGGACGCCAAGACCGGCAAGAACATTCTTTGGAAAGCGCCCTTGCTCGGCGGCCGCAAGAAAAAGCCGATGGCCAGTCCCGGTTGGTCCTGTCCCATCGTCTGGCGCGACCGCGTCTTTGTCACCACCGCCATTTGGGCGGAGGGGGTTACCGACAAGGAAGCGACGAAAATCATTCCCGACCATCACGTTCTTTGTTACCGGGTCGGCGACGGCGAGCAATTATGGGACACGTTGGTCCCTCCGGGCAAATGCCTTGTGGATAATCACTACCACGGCCCCGCGGTATCTACTCCTGTTACCGACGGGAAATACGTTTTCGTCCTGTTCGGCTCCGGTGTGGTCGCCGCCCTCGATTTCGAGGGCAAGATCGTCTGGCGCGAAGAGCTGCCTTCCAAGCGTACCGTCGATGGCGGCATTTGCAGCAGTCCGGTGCTGCACGGCGACAACCTCATTCTGCCGGGGATCGCCAATCCCGTCTTGCGCGCCCTGGACAAGAAGAGCGGCAAGCTCCGCTGGGAGCAGAAAGGCCGCGACCACAACCGCATGGCCACGCCCACCCTCCTGCGCATCGGCGATCGGACGCAGCTCATCCACATGGCCGGCGGCGTTCAGGGGATTGACCCGGACACGGGCGAGATCCTGTGGTTTTGTCGCGCCCCCTTCGGTCAGTCCTCGCCGGTGGTAGGCGGCGGCCTGGTGTACGGCGATTCGGGCCGAGGCGGCAAGGAGGGCGCCGCCGTCGATCTCAGCGGCGAAGGCGACGTCAGCAAAACGAACGTCAAGTGGAAGGTCCAGGTCAACGCGCCGGCGGGCAGTTCGGGCATCGTGGTTGGGAAGTACCTCTATCGCGCCTGTAACAACGACCTGCTCCGCTGCTGGGAAATCGCCAGCGGTGAACAGGTCTACGAGGAACGGTTGGCCAGGATTTCGCCGAGCACCAGTCCCATCGCTACCGCCGACGGGCGCATCTACTTCGCCAGTTCGGGGCGGAGTTACGTCCTCAAGGCTGGACCCAAGTTCGAGATCCTGGCCAGCAACGACCTCGGCGAAGGCGATCCGTTTGCGACGCCCGCCGTCTCGGGCGGCCGAATGTTCATCAAGGGGAGGGCTTATCTGTGGTGCATCGGCGCCAAGTAGCCGTTGGTCTGCTCGCCCTCGTCCCGCTGTGGGCCGGCGCCGCGACGGCGGCTCCGCCGGTCGTCCGCGCTATCGACCGCCTCGGTTTGCAGGTCGGCGGCAGCACCGTGTTGACCATCGACGGTGAGAATCTCTTGCCCGATCCGAAAGTGATTCTGTCCGCGCCGATCGTCAAGCAAGTCGTGCAGCCGAAGGCCACAGCCAACCGCGTCGTCATCGAGGTCACGCTCGACAAGGCGGCGACGCCGGGGCTGTACAATCTGCGGCTGGCCAACGTCAACGGCGTGTCCGCGGCGCGCGCCGTGGGCGTGGATCATCTGCCGCAGAAAACGTGGGAGCCGAAAATCGCGGCGTTGCCGGTATCGCTGCACGGTACGCTCAACGGCAGCGGCAGCCTCACCACGTCGTTTGCCGGCAAGGCCGGGCAGAAGATCCTTTGCGAAGTCGAGGCGCAGCGGCTGGGCGGAAAGGTGCGGCCGGTGCTGCATCTGGCGCACGAGGACGGACGACAAATCGGCTGGAGTTCTCCCGACCCCGCGCTAGGCGGCGATACTCGATATAGCGCGACGCTGCCGGCCGATGGAGGCTATTCGCTTTCCATTCACGACGCCCAGTACGCCGCCGGCGCTCCCGGAAACTTCCGCCTCAAACTCGGAAACTGGCAGTACGTGGACGCCGTCTTTCCGCCAGCGGTGCGCCGCGGACAATCGGCGACGGTCGAACTGCTCGGCAACAGCGCCGGGCAGCGCGTCCAGGTGCAGGGCGGCGGATCGTCGGTCGTGCCGGCGCCGTGGGCCGATCCGGCCGCCGCCAGCGGCGTTCGACCGCGCGTCCTCGTCAGCGATCTGCCCGAAATCATCGAGAAAGACGGCGGAGCCGTTCAGGAGGTCGCATCGCTGCCGGCGGCCTTGAACGGACGCATCGCCAAGGAAGGGGAGAGCGATCGCTTTCGTTTGCGAGTGCAGCCCGGCGCGAAGCTGCGTTTCGAGGTGTTCGCCGACCGTCTCGGTTCGCCGATGGATGCCGTGTTGAAGCTCCAGCGCGACAACGGTACGCCGCTCGCTCAGGGCGACGACTCGCCCGGCAGTCCCGATCCGGTCCTCGATTTCACGGTGCCCGCGGACGTGCGGACTCTCGTCGTCGCCGTCGAGGACGTTCACGGCCGAGGACAGCCGAACTTCATCTACCGCGTCGTGGTACAACCGGCCGGCACGGAGGCGAGCGTCAAGGACTTTCGGCTGTACCTGCCGAACGCGGAGCTGAATGTACCCACGGGCGGCAGCCGGGTCGTCGAGGTGGATATTGAGCGCCGCGGTCATACGGGACCGATCCGCCTCGCGCTCGAGGGCTTGCCGCCCGGCATCCAGGCGCAGGGACTTGACGTACCGGCCGGGGCGAACGGCGCGCTGTTGACCTTCACGGGAGCAGGTGCCACGCCGGGGAATGCGCTGACCTCACTGCGCGGCACGGGCCCCGATGCGAAATCGCCGATCGCGCAGATAGCGCGCGAGAGGACGCATCCGCTGCGGACGCTCCAGCCCTGGCTCGCGGAAGAATTGGCCGTGGCGCTGACGCCGAAGGAAAAAATCGCCTTCACCGCCGAGTGGGGCGACGTGCCCGCCAATACTCAACTGGTGGCCGGCTCCACCTTCAAGGTGCCCTTGAAATTCACGCCGCCGAAAGAAGAACATGGCGGAGTGCGTTTCTATCTTGTGAGCAGCCATCGCCCGGCGCGCGTCAACGGGCAGCCGGACATTAATCAGTCGCTGCGCAAGGACCAGGGGCCATTTTTGGAACTGGCCGCCGGCAAGCCGCAGGGCGAGTTCGTGGTGCTGCTGCCGGCCACGCTGCCGAGTGTGCCGCAGGATATCGCCTTCCGCGCCGATTTGCTCAGCAAGGACCGTGCCCGTGTCATCGCCCAGACGTACACGCCGGTGCGTCGTTTTAGCATCCTCAATCCGCTGGCGGTGAAACCGGCGTCCACGCAGCTTGCGGCGACGTTGGACGCGAAGACGGGAGCCGAGGTCAAGTTAACGGGCAAGGTCGAGCGCCGCGGCGGCTTCAAGGGCGACGTCACGGTCACGCTGACCGGCGTCCCGCCGGGGATCGCCGTGCCGTCGGCGGTCGTCAAGGCCGATCAGACCGACTTTCAGCTGGGCCTCAAGTTCCCCGGCACGTTCAAAACGGCGGAAATCGGTCCTCTCGAAGTCGTCGCCACCGGCCGCTACAGTCCGCAATCTCCCCTGCTCAACCGCAGCGAACCCGTTGCGGTGCGTGTGAAACTGACGCTGCCGCCTGCCGCGAAGAAATAATCAATCGTGCGGAGAAGCAAGCATATGTGTACGCCGATGCGAAGGACATACGGTATCCTCGCCGTTCTGCTGCTGCCGGCGCTGGCCGACGCCGCCACACCCGTTCCAGTCGGCGAACTGCAAGTGCAGCCGGCCTCACTGACGCTCACCCATCCGCGCCGGCCACACTCACTGCTGGTCAGCGGTCGATCCGCCGACGGCCTATCCCTCGATCTGACGGAGCAGGCGACCTATCGCTCCAGCAACGACAAGGTGACGAAGGTCGATGTACACGGTTGGGTGCGGCCGATCGCTTCGGGCGACGCCGACATCACCGTCACCGCCGCCGGCAAGTCGGTGGTCGTCAAGGTCGCGGTGAAGCTGCCGGCGAAGGAATCGCCCTATAGTTTCCGGCACGACATCATGCCGGTGCTGTCCAAGGGCGGCTGCAACCAGGGCGCGTGCCACGGTTACTCGCTGGGCAAGAACGGCTTCAAACTGTCGCTGCGCGGCTCCGACCCGGCCGACGATTATCAGGCGCTCACCGACGAGTTTCTCGAACGCCGCATCAATCGCCACAATCCGCCCGCAAGCCTGCTGCTGACCAAGCCTCTCGGCGACGTGCCGCACGAGGGCGGCGTTCGCTTCCCGCGCGATGGCCTGCTGCATCAAACGCTGCTCGGATGGATTCGCGCGGGAGCGCCCTCCGGTCTCGACGATCCGCTCAAGCTGGTATCCATCGACATTTCGCCGAAGAAAGTGGTCCTCGCGCCCGGCATGACCCATCCGCTGCAACTCCTGGCCCGTTACAGTGACGGCAGCGTCCGCGACGTGACGCGGCTCGGCATTTACACCGTCAACACCGAGCGCATCGCAGGCGTCGATGACAGCGGACTTGTCACCGGCCGCGAACTCGGCGAGACGGCGGTGTCGGCACGCTTCGAGCGCATCTTCGCCACGGCGAATTTCATCGTCCTCAAGCCCAACCCCAACTTCAAACCGACGCTGGTTCCCGAAGACAATCTCATCGACAAGTTCGTGGTGCGCAAGCTCAACGACATGAAGATTCGGCCCTCCGAACAGGCCGACGACGCCACGTTTCTCCGCCGCGTTTATCTCGATTTGATCGGCGTCCAGCCGACCGCCGACGAGGTGCTGGCCTTCCAGAGCGACAAATCTCCCGACAAGCGCGTCAAGCTCATCGACACCTTGTTCCGCCGGCCGGAGTTCGTCGATCAGTGGTCGCTGAAATGGGGCGATCTGCTGCAAAACAGCCGCAAGCACCTGAGCGAGCCGGCCGTCTATGCCCTGCGCGAATGGCTGCGCTCGGCCGTGGCCTCGAACATGCCGCTCGACGAGTTCGCCCGCCGGCTGCTGACCAGTCGTGGCGGCGTCGCCGACGATCCGGCCTCGGCGTACTACGCCGTCAGCAAGGACGCCGACGATTCGCTTCAGCGGGCCACGCAGGTTTTCTGCGGCGTCCGCATGTTGTGCGCCCGCTGCCATCCGCACCCCTTCGAGAACTGGACGCAGGCCGATTACTACGGACTGCACAGCTTCTTCAATCAGGTGTCCGCCAAGGCCGATCCGCGCTTGCCCAACATTCCGCGCGCGAGATCGATGCTCGTGAACAAGGCCGTCGGCTACTCGCGCAACGTGCGCTCCGGCCAGCCGCAAAAGCCGCGCTTCCTGGGCGGCTCGGAAGTGGAACTGCTCAACGTCGATCGCCGCGAAGCCTATGCCAAGTGGCTGACCTCGCCGGAGAACCCGTTCTTCGCGCGCAGCCTCGTCAATCGCATCTGGAGCTATTTCTTCCACCGCGGCATCATCGACCCAGTGGACGACATCCGCACCACCAATCCGCCTATCAACCCCGAACTGCTCGACGCGCTGACGAAGGACTTCGTCGCCCACAAGTTCGACGTTCGCCATCTGATGAGGACCATCATCGCTTCGCGCACTTACCAGCGAAGCAGCGTCCCCAACGAAACCAACGCCGAGGACGATCTGAACTTTTCGCGGATGGTCCCGCGCCGCCTGCCGGCCGAGGCGATGCTCGATTCACTGGTGCAGGCCACCGGCGTACCGGAGCGTTTCGGCGGCGCCCCCGCCGGCTTCTCGGCCAAGCAACTGCCCGACGCCGAGGTGCAGAGCGATTTCCTCAAGATGTTCGGCAAGTCGCCGCGCGTCGAGGCTTGCGAGTGCGAGCGCGACGACGGCTCGAACATGCTGCAAGCGCTACAGTTCATCAACGGCGACACGATCGGCAGCCGCGTCACCGCCGCCAACGGCCGGCTCGCCACGCTGCTCAAACAGAAGACGAGCGACGATCAACTCGTCGAGCAGATTTATCTGTGGTCGCTGTGCCGCCGTCCCACCGAGAAAGAACAGCAGGTATTGCGGAAGTTGTTCCAGACTTACGGTGCGGCGAAGCGGGCGGACGCGGCGCAGGATCTGATGTGGGCGCTGCTGAACAGCAAGGATTTCTTGCTGGTCCATTAAGCCGCTTGCAGCTTAGCGGGTGTGGTCGCGAAGCCGCAAGCGGCTCACGAAGTTTCCTCTGGTTCCTCTGGTTCCTCTGGTTCCCAAACTCTGTTTGGGAACCCTTCCGCGAAACTCTGTTTCGCGCTTGCCTCGCCGATGCGGGATGCGCAGACGCGAAACGGAGTTTCGCGAAGGTGGTTCCCAAACAGAGTTTGGGAACCAGAAACCAACGCCGGCCGTTCGCCTAGATAGATTCGAGGTCCGAGGCATGATGATGCGTCGCGCGATGATAGTTGCGAGTCTGTTTTTCGGCGTAGTCCTGCCGGCTTCGTCGGCGGAGCCGAAGGTCAGCTACCGAAACGACGTCCAGCCGATCCTCAAACGCCACTGCTGGGGCTGCCATTCGTCCACCAAGCCGAAGGGCAAGCTCAGCATGGACACGGTCGCCGATATGCGGAAGGGCGGTCGAACCGGGCCGCTGTTCCAACCGGGCAAGCCCGACTCCAGCCTGCTCATCGAGGCCGTCAGCGGTCCCGAACCGGCCATGCCGCAGAAGCAGCCGCCGCTGTCGATGGAGCAAATTCGCATTCTCCGCGACTGGCTTGCGACCGGCGCAGTCGATGATTCTCCGGCCGACAAGCCACGCATCGAGGTCAAGGCGCCTCAGACTTATACGTTCGCCCCGGCGGTCACGAGCGTTGCTTTATCCGGCGACGGTAAATTGTTGGCCGCCGCTTGCCGCAGCGAGGTTGTGCTGATCGATGTCGAAGGGCAGACGCCGCCGCGCCGTCTGCCGACGGCCAGCGATTTGATTACGCACGTCGAGTTCAGCCCGGATGGCAAGATGCTCGCCGCCGCCGGCGGTACACCGGGCCAGTATGGCGAGGTGCGCTTCCTCGATCCGGCGGACGGCAAACTTCTCTCGGCACGTCGCGCCGGCAAGGACACGATGTTTCGCGGCAACTTCGCGCCGGACGGCAAGGCGATCGCCCTTGGCGGCGCGGATGGGGCCGTGCATGTCGTGCCCGTGGATGCCAAGCAGCCGATCCGTCGCTTCGAGCTGCACAGCGATTGGGTGCTGTCGGTCGCCTACACGCCGGACGGCAAGATGCTCGTGACCGGCGGGCGCGATAAGGCGACCAAGGTCGCCAGCGCCCAGAGCGGCGAACTGCTGCGCACCGTCGATAATTCCACCGAACTCATCGCCGCCGTGGCCGCCGACAATCTCTTCGCGTTCTCGGCCGGCCGAGCGCGGACGCTCATCGCCTACGAGTTCAAAATCGCCCTGAGCGGCATCCAACTGACCGGAGGCGGCAACGACGCGCGCCCCCTTAACCGCCGCGATCAGTACGCGCGGCCCCTCGAAGCGCAGCCGGGCGAGGTTCACGCCCTGGCCGCCAGCGGCGATCACAAACTGATCGCGGCCGCCGGCAACTTCGGCGAAGTCCGCGTCTATCAGATCGCCAATCGGCAGCGCGTCGCCCTGATCGGCAAGGCACCCACCCCTGTCTACTCCGTGGCCCTGAACGCCAACGGCTCGCGCCTGGCGCTAGGCAGCAAGAGCGGACTCGTGCAGGTTTACGAACTGCCCGCGGGCAAGCTCCTGAAATCGCTGGTTCCGGTGCCGGTTGTTGCGCCTGCCGGCGTCGCGAGCAAGTGAGCGCGGATCGCTCCCTGGAGAGAACCATGAGACGGCTCGCTTTGCTGGTCCTCCCGGTTGTTCTCGTCGTGTCCGCGGCTGTACCTGCCGGACAGGACAAGAAGTCCCGCGTCCTCAACATCGCCCCGCCGCACATCTCCACGGATTCCGCGATCAAACTCGATTACGACATCGTCTATGTCCGCGCGCCGCGGCACGGCGACGATAAGCAAATCGCCTGGACGGAAGTCTTCAGCCCGCTGCGGGGCGAGCCGGGTTCCGATCTGATGCTGCTGCATCCCGACGGCCGCGAGGAAGTCCTCATCGCCGCGGGTGACGACGCCATCACCGATCCGTTCGTCTCCTTCGACGGCGAATCGGTGTATTTCGCGCGCATCCGCAATGTGAAGAAGCCGGGCAATCCGAAACCCATTTCCGAGAGTGCGGACATCTTCAAAATCCACGTCAAGACCCGGCAAGTCGTTCGGCTGACGACGCAGGACTTCACGCCGAACACCGGAGTCGTCGCCAACGGATTGCGTTCGCCCGGCGTGTACAATCTCGCGCCGGGCCCGCTGCCCGGCGGCCGAGTGATGTTCACCAGCAACCGCAACGGCTTCGCGCCCACCAAGGGATACACGCCGACGACCTTGCAACTGTTCGTCATGGACGACGACGGCGGCAACGTCGAAACCATCGGCCATCTGAACGTCAACTGCGCCCTGCATCCGACCATCCTCAAGGACGGCCGGGTGATGTTCACCAGCTACGAATCGCAGGGATTGCGCGATCTGCGCTTGTGGGCGTTGTGGACCATCCATCCTGACGGAAGCCACTGGGCGCCGCTGGTCAGCAATTTCGCCAACGGCGCCAGCGCCTTTCACTTCCAGACGCAACTGTCCGACGAGCAAATCGTTTTCGAGGAGTATTACAATCTTAATAATCTTGGTTTCGGAACGTATTACAAGATGCCGCCGCGCGCTCCTGAAGGACGGCCCTTCTTCGGTCCCGCCTCGCCGCGCGACCGCCGCAATCTGCCCTACAACGGCATGAGCTACAGCCGCATTCCCTTCACACCGCACGATCTGCAATGGCTGACGCCGTTCGTCACCGCCTTCGACGCGCCAGCCAAGCCGTCCGATTCCGCCAAGCCCGATTCGCCGCGCGTCGGCAAGGTGACGCATCCGTCGGGCGCGCCGGACAATCATCTGCTGACGGTCTGGTCGCCGGGTCCGGTCAACAGCAACAACGGACTCAAAAAACCGGCCATCGATAGCGGCATCTATCTGCTCAAGGACGGCGAGGCCATCGACGAACCGGGGCGAATGCGGCTCATCAAGAACGATCCCAAGTACAACGAACAGTGGCCGCGCGCCCTGGTTTCGTACAAACGCATTTACGGCGTGGACGAACCGGCCCGTCTGCCGGCGCTGGTCAACGACGGCAAAGCCTCACCGCACCTGCCGGAAGGGACGCCGTTCGGCCTGATCGGCAGTTCCAGTCTCTACAAGCGCGAGAGCTATCCGCACGGCAGTGTTCGGCAGGGTGAAGTCACGGCGACGTACACGGGCGGCAACGACCCGTTTCTGGGGTTGGGCAGCTTGGCTTACGACGGCAACTTCGCCAACTTGTTCGTCCAGGGAGCGGATACGTGCCGATATGAAAATAGTGAGATTCACGCTCTCCGCATCCTCATCACCGAGCCGACGACCGACCCGCGCCACACCGGTAAGGCGGCGCGCCGCTGGTGGAACGCCGCCAACGAACGGCTGCGCATCCTCGGCGAGATCCCCGTGCGCAAGTTCAAGGACGGAAAGCAACCGCTCGACCCGGACGGCAATCCGGACACCAGTTTCCTGGTGAAAGTCCCAGCCGACGTGGCCTGGACGTTTCAGACGCTGGACAAGCACGGCATGGTTCTGAACACGGCGCAGACCTGGCACCAATTGCGTCCCGGCGAGATCCGCAATGATTGCGGCGGCTGCCACGCCCACAGCCAGAAACCCACCCTCTTCCAAGACACCGCCGCCGCCAAGCCCGATTACCGCATCTTCGATCTGACCAAACAAACGCCGCTCTTGACCACCAAGGCAAAAGACGAATCCGGCAAGAAGTGGGACAAGGAAGACACCACCGGGCTGCGCTTCGACAAGGGCGTCAAAAACGTCGAGTATTTCCGCGATGTCAAGCCGATCCTCGAGCGCAGCTGCATCGCCTGCCACACTCAGAAATCGGCCAAGCCCGCCGGCAATCTGGTGCTCGACGACGCGCCGATGCAGGGTCCAGGCAGCCTCGCCGGTCTTGTATCGGGACCGCCGCAAAAGGTGCCAGGAACCTTTTTCCGTCTGGCGCTCGACCATGCCGGCAAGTTCGGGCACAAATCGCCGGTCGGCAACTGGTCGCATCCGCAGGGGTCGCGCTATGTCCGCCTGTTCTCGGCGCGGCGCAGTCTGCTGATGTGGAAAGTCCACGGCAAACGGCTCGACGGCTGGAGCAACGACGATTTCGCCGTGGAAACGGTCTCAGGCGATCCCGATTCTCTGCAATACAAGGGCAAACCCATCGCCAACAAACCGGAGAATCGCCGGCTTATCAATCTGGCGTACAGCGGCAGCGTCATGCCGCCGCCGAAAGCGGTCGCCGGAACCTATGAAGGACCGGACGGCAAAAAGATCAAGGTGGCGCCGCTCACCGACGAGGACCGCCGGACGCTGGCGCGCTGGATCGACCTGGGATGCCCCATCGACTTCGAGTACGACGCGGCCGATCCGCGGAAGCGCGGGGGCGGCTGGATGCAGGACGACAATCGACCGACCCTGACGCTCGTGGAGCCGCATGCCGGGAGCAACCCGGCGCTGACGCGCCTTCTCGTCGGCATGTACGACTACGACAGCGGTGTGGACCCAAGCAGCTTCCGCGTCATCGCCGACTTCGGCATCGACGACGCGATAGCGGGGCAGAACCTGGCGACGAGGTTCCGGCCGAAATCGCCCGGTGTGTGGGAGTTGAAGCTGGATCGGCCGATCGCACATCGGCCGAAGGGCAACATCGTGGTGTCCGTCAAGGATCGACAGGGGAACGTCACGCGCATCGAACGGGCGTTCTCGATCACGCCCAAGCAGTGAACTTCGTCCTGTTCCAGGGGGGTAAGGACGAAGACGGAGGGGCGGCCCAGCGCCCCTCCCCTTTGAACCCAAGAGGTCGCCATGAGACGCGATTCACGCGGGCGATGGCTGCTGGTTCTCGGTACGTTGCCGCTCGTCGCGGCGGCCGGCCTGGCGCTGGCCCAGAAGGCCGAACCCGTCCGCGAGGCGAAGCCCAAGGAGCGACTCTACCTCGATCCCATCGACGTTAAACCGCCGCCGCTCGCGGACGATAAGACCGTCAAGTACGACTACGATATTGTCTACGTCCGCGCTCCGCGAAAAGGGGACAAGGGCCGAACCGTGTGGACGGAGATCGCGCATCCGGCCCTGATGGACGCCGGCGCCGACCTGATGCTGCTGCACCCCGACGGCAGCGAGGAGGTGCTGGTGCGCGGAGGCGAAGACAGTTCCGTCACCGACCCGTTCGTCTCCTTCGACGGCAAATGGGTGTACTACGCGCACATTCGCGGCCTGAAAGGAACCAGCCAGCACGGCCAACCGCCTTTCGGCGGCGCGGACATTTATAAGATCCACGTCAAGTCGCGCAAGATTGTGCAGCTGACGCGGCAGGTCTTCACGCCCAACACCGGCGCCGCCGACTGGTCGAGCGATTGCCGCAAGCCGGAAGCGGGCAAGACGCACCTCAATTACGGCGTCCTCAACCTGGGACCGTGTCCGCTGCCCGGCGGACACATCGTCTTCGTCAGCAATCGCAACGCCTTCCGGCCGCCGAAACATCCTTCGCCGTGTCTGCAACTGTTCGTCATGGACGACGACGGCGGCAACGTCGAGCAGATCGGTTATCTCAACATCGGCATGGCCCTGCATCCGATCGTGCTGACCGATGGCCGAATCCTCTTCAGTTCGCTGGAATCGCAAGGGCTGCGCACCTCGATCCTGTGGGGACTGTGGAGCATCCATCCCGACGGCAGCAACTGGGGGCCGGTCATCAGCGCGTTTCTGCCGGGCGAGGGCGCGCCCAACGCTTTCCATTTTCAAACGCAGCTCTCCGACGGCGGCATCGTCGCCGAGGAATACTACAACCAGAACAACAGCGGCTTCGGCACGTATCTGAAACTGCCGCTGCAACGACCAGATGGCTATCCCGCCTTCGGCCCGGCGTGGATGAACGATCCCCGCAACACGCCGCTGCGCTTCGGGCGGCACGACAACGGCAAGCCCAACCTGCACCGGATGCCGTTCGCTCCCTTCGGCGCCGAGTCGCTGACGTGCTTCGCTCGGCCCGACGACGGTCCCGCCGATCGCTCCGTACGCGGCAAGAAAGACTCGCCCGGCGTCGGCAAGTTCACGCATCCCTCGGGCGCGCCGGACAATCACTTGTTGACCGTGTGGTCGTCGGGTCCGGCCAATCACCAGTACAACTATCCGCCGGAAATCGACGGCGGAATCTATCTCATCAAGGACGGCAAGGCCATCGACGAACCGGGGCAAATGCGGCTCATCAAAAACGATCCCGCCTACAACGAGCAATGGCCGCGCGCCCTGGTGCCGTACCAACGCATCTACGGAATGAAAGAACCGAAGCGTCTGCCGGCGCTGCGCAATGACGGCCGGCTGTCACCGCAACTGCCGGAAGGAACACCGTTCGGATTGGTCGGCTCGGCGAGCCTGTACAAGCGGGAGAGCTACCCCAACGGCGTGGTGCCGCCAGGCAGCGTCACGGCAGGTTGGGCGGGGAAAACGAATTCGCGCGACGGCTACAACGGACTCGATCCGTTCAACACATCGGAGAACGGCGCTTCGCTCAACTGGGTCAACCAGGGCGGCGACGCCGGCAAGTACAACAACGACGACATCCACGCGGTTCGCATCCTGGTCATGGAGCCGACGACCGACCGCAACCGCGGTCCGAAGGCGGGCCGGCTCTTTCACAGCCATGCCAGCGAACGACTGCGCATCCTCGGCGAGATCCCGGTGCGCAAATTCAAGGATGGCAGCCAATCGGCTGACCCCGACGGCAACCCGGACACGAGCTTCCTGGCGAAGATCCCGGCGGACACGGCGTTCACGTTTCAGACGCTGGACAAGCACGGCATGGTTCTGAACATGGCGCAGACCTGGCATCAGCTGCGTCCCGGCGAGATCCGCAATGATTGCGGCGGCTGCCACGCCCACAGCCAGAAACCCACCCTCTTCCAAGACACCGCCGCCGCCAAGCTCGATTACCGCATCTTCGATCTAACGAAACAAACGCCCCTCTTGACTACCAAGGCGAAAGACGAGTCCGGCAAGAAGTGGGACGCCGACGAAACGACCGGCCTGCGCTTCGACAAAGGCATAAAAAACGTCGAGTATTTCCGCGATGTCAAGCCGATCCTCGACCGCAGCTGCATCGCCTGCCACACTCAGAAATCGGCCAAGCCCGCCGGCAATCTCGTCCTCGACGACGATGCGACGATGAAGAACAAGGGCGTGCCCGGCACCTACTATCGTCTGGTGATGGATGCGGAGGCGAAGTTCGGCCACAAGCCGGTCATCCACAACGGCCAGTGGAGGCAGACGAACGCCTCGCGCTACATTCGCAAGTTCCAGTCGCGCCGCAGCCTGCTGACGTGGAAGGTGTTCGGCCGGCGCACCGACGGCTGTAGCAACGACGATTTTCCGACGGAGACGGTCCCCGGCGACGCCAACACGCTGCACTGGAAGGGCAAGCCGATCGCCAACACTTCCGAGAATCGCAATCGCGCCGACCTGGATTTCACCGGCAGCGTCATGCCTCCGCCGGAGGCGGTCGCCGGAACCTATGCCGGCCCGAACGGCGCGAAGATCAAGGTCGCGCCGCTGAGCGACGAGGACCGGCTCACGCTGGTGCGCTGGATCGACCTCGGTTGTCCGATGGATCTCGATTACGACGCGGCGCATCCTGACAAACGCGGCTTCGGCTGGATGGGCGACGACAATCGGCCGACCTTGACGCTCACCTATCCTCGCGCCGGGGTGAATGAATCCCTGACGCGCATCGTGGTCGGGATGCACGATTATTACACCGGACTGGAAGCGGATAGCTTCCACGTCGTCGCCGATTTCCCGGTCGATGGATTCGCGGCGGGAGAGAACCTGGCGAAGAAGTTTCGCGCCGTCTCCCAGGGGGTCTGGGAGTTGAAAATGACGAGACCCATCACGGACTTGCCGCGTGGCAAATTGTCGATCTCCGTGAAAGACCGGCAAGGCAATCTCACTCGAATCGAACGGACGTTCTCCGCCGGCAAGCCGGCGCCTGAAAAAAGGTGATGCGATGAAGCGCTTCCTCCCCTGCACGATATTGACTATCCTCGCCGCGGCGGCGTTTTGCGCCGAACCGACGAAGTATCTTGGTCCGCTCAACATGGACCCGCCCCACATCTCGACCGACAAGACGGTCCAATACGATTTTGACATCGTTTACGTCCGCGCCCCGCGCCGCGACGATAGTGGCAAAGCGAAATGGGCCGAGGTCGGCGATCCGCGCAGCATGGAACCCGGCGCCGATCTCGTCCTCCTGCATCCCGACGGCAAGGAAGAAGTGCTGGTTGCCGTCAAGGACAACGAGGCAATCGCCGATCCCTACGTCTCCTTCGACGGCCAATCGGTCTATTTCGCCAAGTTCCACGATGTCAAGAACCATAAAGGATCGGACATCTACAAGATCCACGTGCCGACGCGAAAAATCGTCCGGCTGACGCGGCAGATTTTCACCCCCAACACCGGAGCGGCCGACTGGTCGAAGACGCCGCTGCCGTCGTGGGGCGTGCATAATCTCGGACCCTGTCCCCTGCCCGGCGGCAAGTTGGTCTTCGTCAGCGACCGCAACGCCTTCAAGGCGACCAACCCCGGATACGCCCCGAACGCGCTCGCCCTGCAACTGTTCGTCATGGACGAGGACGGCGGCAACGTCGAGTGCATCGGCCATCTGAATCTCGGTATGGCCCTGCATCCGGTGATTTTGAAGGATGGCCGCATCATGTTCAGCTCGCTCGAATCGCAGGGCATGCGCAGTCATCACCTGTGGGGCGTGTGGTCGATCCACCCCGACGGTACGCGCTGGGGACCGCTGTTCAGCGCCTTCGAGATCGGCAACGGCACGGCCGACTCCACTCATTTCCAGGCCCAGCTGTCCGACGGCAATCTCGTTGTCGAGTCGTACTACAACCTCAACAATTTCGGTTTCGGCACGTACTACAAATTCCCGGCCCACGCGCCGGAGGGCTATCCCGCCTTCGGGCCGGCGTACAAGAGCGATCCGCGCAACGCCCAGCTGCGCCACGGCCGCCACGCCGACGGACGCGGCATCTATATCCAATTTCCCTTCAGCCCGCACGGCATCGAAGCGCTGACGCCCTTCGTGCTGAAGGGCGATTGGCCGTCGGAGCCGGCTGACCCGGCGCGGAAGGATTCGCCGCGCGTCGGCAAATTCACGCATCCGTCCTCCGCCCCAGACAACCACTTGCTGACCGTCTGGTCGCCCGGCTCGCTCAACAGTTACGCGCGCCACAAGCCGCCCTTCGACAGCGGCATCTATCTCATCAAGTCCGGCAAACCGATCGACGAACCGGGGCAAATGCTGCTCATCAAGAACGATCCGAAGTATCACGAACAATGGCCGCGCGCCCTCGTTCCCTACAAGCGGATTTACGGCGTGGACGAACCGCGCCGCCTGGCACCCATCGCCAACAACGGCAAACAGTCGCCGCATTTGCCGGAGGGCACGCCGTTCGGCCTGGTCGGCACGTCGAGCCTGTACAAACGCGAGAGCTATCCCTACGGAGTAGTCCGGCCCGGCAGCGTGACGGCCTCCTTCGCGGCGGAGAAAGATCCGACCGGCTATCGCGGACACGACAACTCCTTTAATTGGACGGTGCAAGGCTCGGACGCCGGCTTGTATGGCAACGACGAAATCCACGCCGTCCGCATTCTGGTGCTGGACCCGACCAGCGACATTCGTCCCAAGGGCGGCCGCAATTACTACAACCACGCCAAAGAGCGCATGCGCATCCTCGGAGAAATCCCGGTTCGCAAGTTCCAGGGCGACAAGCAGCCGAGCGATCCCGACGGCAACCCGGACACGAGCTTCCTGGTGAAGATCCCGGCGGACACCGCCTGGACGTTTCAGACGCTGGACAAGAACGGCATGGTGCTGAACATGGCGCAGACCTGGCATCAGCTGCGGCCCGGCGAGATCCGCAACGACTGCGGCGGCTGCCACGCTCACAGCCAGAAACCCACCCTCTTCAAAGACACCGCCGCCGCCAAGCCCGATTACAAACCGTTTGATCTGACGAAACAAACGCCGCTGCTGACGACCAAGGCGAAAGACGAGTCCGGCAAGAAGTGGGACGCCAAGAACGAGAGTGGGTTGCGCTTCGCCAAGCACGTCCAGAACGTCGAATATTTCCGTGACGTGAAGCCGATCCTGGAACGCAGCTGCACCGCCTGCCATACCCAGAAAACGGACAAACCCGCCGGCAATCTGGTCCTCGATGACGACCACATCGTCACAGCCCAGAACCCGGCCGGACTCGGTTTCAGCTTCCAGGCGCCTGCAACGTATGCTCGCCTGGCCGCCGACCCAGCGGGCAAGTACGGACACAAGCCGCTGAACCGTCACGGCTGGACGAACCTGGGCGCTTCGCGCTACGTTCGCCTGATGCAGTCGCGGCGCAGTCTGCTGATCTGGAAGGTGTTCGGCCGGCGCATGGACGGCTGGGACAACGATGATCTGCTGCACGAGACGGTTCCGGGCGATCCGCAATCGCTGCGTCACAAGGGCAAGCCCGTGCCCGACACACCGTACAACCGCGAGATCGCCCACATCGCTTACACCGGCAGCATCATGCCGCCGCCGAAAGCCGTGGCCGGCACCTACGACGGCCCGGACGGCAAGAAGATCAAGGTCGCGCCGCTGACCGACGAGGACCGGCTGACACTGGTACGCTGGATCGACCTCGGCTGTCCCATCGACTTCGATTACGATGCCGCGCATCCTGAACAACGCGGTCTCGGCTGGATGGGCGATGACAATCGGCCGACACTGACGCTGACCTACCCTCGCGCCGGAAACAACGAATCGCTGAAGCGCATCCTCGTCGGCATGAACGATTATTACTCCGGGCTGGACATGAGCAGCTTTCACGTCACGGCGGACTTCGCGCTCGATGGCGCGACGGCGGGAGAGGATCTGGCGACGAAGTTCCGTCCCGTCTCGCAAGGCGCCTGGGAGTTGAAGTTGACTCGCCCGATTACGGACATTAAAAGTGGCAAATTGATGGTTGCCGTCAAGGACCGTCAAGGCAACGTCACACGAATTGAGCGGACTTTTTCCATCGGTGGCTCGTCGGTGCGAAAGTGACGCAGAGACAGCGTTTCGTTCGAGGAAAGGGGCTGGAACATGCTCACGATCTGGGGGCGAAGGGCGGGAGCGTTTTGCGACGGCATGACGCGCCGAAGCTTTCTGAAGGCCGGCACCCTGGCAGTCGGCGGGCTGACCCTGGCGGACCTGCTGCGTTTGAAGGCACACGGCGCGGTCAACGCCGCCTCATCGAACAAGGCCATTATCATGGTCTATCTCAACGGCGGTCCCAGCCACATCGACCTCTACGACATGAAGCCCGACGCCCCCGTCGAGTATCGCGGCGAGTTCAAGCCGATCAAGACGAACGTGCCCGGCTTCGACATCTGCGAGCTGATGCCGTTGCAGGCGAAGATCGCCGACAAGCTGGCCATCCTCCGCAACATGAAGTTTCAGCAGCAGGGCCATACGCCGCCCGAACTGTTCACCGGCTTTCTGCAAGGCAACCGCCCGTCCATCGGTTCGGTGGTCAGTAAGCTCCGCGCCGACGCCGGCGCTCGCGACGGTCTGCCGCCCTACGTCTACCTGGGCGACGCCAATTACGTCGGTCAGCCCGGCTTTCTCGGCAAGTCCCACGAAGCGTACATCCCCGGCCAGAAGGCCGCCAACCTGGGTCTGGCGCGCGACATGACGCTCGATCGTCTGAGCGATCGCCGGCAACTGCTGAGTTCCTTCGACGGTCTGCGCCGCGATCTCGACGACGCGCACGGCAGCATGGCCGGCATGGACGCTTTCACCGCTCGGGCGCTGGAGATGATCGCGACCAACAAGGCCCGCGACGCCTTCGACATCAGCAAGGAACCGGACCGAGTACGCGACCGCTACGGCAAGGGCGTCGAGTTCCTGCAAGCGCGTCGATTGGTCGAGGCGGGCGTGCCGGTGGTGACGCTGACGCCGCGCAATCACAAGCCCGGCGAGAAGTGCAACGGCGAATGGGACCATCACGATCACATCTTCCGCTGCCTGCGTTCGGTCGTCCCGCAACTCGATCGGTCAATCCACGCGCTCATCACGGATCTGCACGAGCGCGGACTGGGGCAAGACGTGGCGGTGGTGGTCTGGGGCGAGATGGGACGGACGCCGCGCGTCGGCACGCAGCGCGGCACGAGTGGGGGCCGCGATCACTGGCCGCAATCCGGCTTCGCTCTCATGGCCGGCGGCGGTCTGACGATGGGGCAAGTCATCGGCGCCACCGACGCCCGCGGCGAGCGGCCGAGGGGAGAGCCGTACACACCGCAGAACGTACTCGCCACGCTGTATCACGTCCTCGGCATCGACCCGGTGACGACGCTGCCCGATCACCAGGGCCGGCCCGTCTACTTGCTCGACGACCGCCGGAAGGTGACGGAACTCGTGTGAGCGTATCTGTGCGATTATTGCTTGCTCACCTTCACTGCGATGTCGCCCAGGCTTTTGACCTCGCCGGCACCCACGGATACGTCTTTCAACGCATCGCCGGCCGACAGCATTACCGCGCCGGTTCGATCCAAGGGCCGGAGTGTCAGCTGATGAGGTTGTCCGGGGATCAACCCCTCGATACGGAATCGTCCCTCTCGATCAGTCCAACAACCCTGCAATGACAACCCTTGCAGCGGCTCAGGGCGTCGCGGAGCGGGTTTCGGCATCCGGCGCGGCATGGCTTGAGGCGGCGGCTCAATACGGCTTTGCAACATCTCCATCCCCGGAGTCGGCGCCGGATAGTTCAGCTGTACCTCCACGTCGGGCAGTGGTTTCCTTTTGTCATCGACGAGCCGGCCCGTCAGCACGCCGCACGACTGCATGCGCACGACAACCGGCGTTTTCTCGTCGCCGCGCAGAAGGACGCGGCCAATCAGTTTCCGCTCGGCGTGGACGAATTGGATGATGCGGGGAACGTCCGTCGCGACGCCGCCCGCCGTGAAGTTCTCCGATTTCAAGATATGTTCCTCGCTGCTGGGCCAGAAGGGGCGGAACCACTTGCGGAGCGGCTCATAGGTCCATCCCGACGCCGTCGCTCCCTTGACGGGTTTGCCGTCCGCATCGAGCAGCGTTCCCTTGACGGTGCGGCCCGGATCGAGTTCGATGGTGACGCGCAAAGTCTCATCCGTCTTGTCGGTGTTAATGATGCGGTAGCCTTCCGCCACGGGCATGTGCATGTACATGACGCGATCGCGGTCGTAGCCTTTTTTTATGTCCTCCGGATCGTACTTGGCCGGTAGATAGGGCCGACCGGCGTGCAAAGCGGAGACGAAGATCGTGCCGAGTCCGGGATACACGACCAGGTGATACGACCCATCGTCATCTGGCAGAAAGTCGGCTTTCGTCGTGTGGACCGAGAGAAAGCCGGGACCGCCTGCCGCTTCCGTGTGAAGCGGATTGCTCATCAGCGGCGTGTGATCCACCACGGCGCGGACGGGTTGCCGCGTCTCCTTGTCGATCAGCCGCAAATGCACCGGTACACCGCGGCGCAGCTCCGCATCGAATTGGAGTGTTTCAAGGCCCACATTGTCGGCTACTTTCAGTTCCGCCGCCAGGTAAGGCTGCCCCTCGGCCGGCAGAAATGTCAAGGAATAACTTGCCTTTTTCGGCAAGCCAATCAGCCGATAGCGCCCTTCCGAATCGGTGACGGCGCGAACGGCGTCGTGATGCGTCCGGCGGTCGCCGTAAACCACGACGCCGGCCAGCGGCTTGCCGGTATCCTTGGCCCGCACCGTGCCGGCGAGGGGCTTGGTCGGCCCGGCGATGATTTCGAGTGGAGGTTTCTCCTTCGCGCTGGTGCTGGCGGAAACGAACTGGTGCGCGATGGTCGGACCGGCGACGTGCAGCCGGACTTCACGATCGCGGCCGACGCCGCTGAGGACGAATCGACCGTCCTTGTCCGTTTTCACCGCATCCGGCAGTCCCGGACCCGAGACGACGTGCAGCCAGCGGTTTCCTTCAGCGATGTGGACATCGACGACCCAGACGCGCGCGCCGGCCACCGGGCCTCCCTGCAAATCGAGGATGCGACCCTTGATGGGCACCTCATCGCGGGCGAGCCGCAGCGTCCATTCGCCCCGCTCCTTGGCCGACAGTTCTCTCCAGGCTGGCCCGTATCCTTTCGCCGCCGCCACGACTTGACTTTCACGCCAGGGATTGGCCGTGGGTGTGCGCATGGCCGCGTTGATCTCGCGCTTAGTGAAAGTGAAGCAGAAGCGGCCGTCCGAACCGCTGACCCCTCCGCGCGCCGGTCGGAGCGGCGCTGGGGCGTCGGTCCAATCGCCGTGCCACGTCCACTTACGCCAGCCGAGATAGAGGTTCGCCCCGGCGAACGGCTTGCCGTCCGGATCGAGGACACGGCCGCGGATCGTCACGGCGTCGGCTGTTTCTTCCAAGCCAGGCGCGCCCGCGACGGGGCGCTCCTTGATGGTCTTCGGCGGTTCGCCGGCCTCTTGCGGAGGTTTGGGTCGCTGAGCCAGCACGCCCACGCCAGCGACCGTGAGTCCCAGAGCCAGTATCAGGCCCACGACATATTTGCCTTTGGATGTGAACATGGTTTTGCTCACTCCTTCCGCAAGCGCGGTCACAGTTGGCGAAACGGCAGCCTTCACCGTGCCCGTTGCCAGCAAGCTGGGCAAGGCGGCTCGACAGGTTTCCTCGGACACGGCCGCGGCACTCAGCACGGCCGACAGCGTCAAGCCACGCCGCCTCAGCTGCCGTTGCAGCAGCTTGCGGGCGTGGGCCAGCCGGCTCGACACGGTGCCCTCTTTTAGACCGAGTTGCTCGGCCGCTTCGGGTTTACTCTTGCTCTCCAAACAGCAAAGGACAAAAACGATCCGATAAATTTCCGGAAGCTTCGTGATCTCCTCGTCGAGGACCGTTTGCAGTTCGCGCCACGCCGCATCGAGGCTCGGTTGGTCGTGGGTCATGCGTTGGGCCTCGCGTTCACGGCGCCGGCGCCTGCCTGCGTCGCGTCGGGCGCGGAGGGCGATGCGATAGGCGACGCCGTGGAGCCAGCCCGCCAGACCTTCGCGTTTGCGGATGGCGACGGCGCTGCGGGCCAGCACCAGGAAAGTGGCCTGAAAGGCGTCCTCGACATCCTGGGCGTGGCCGAGAACGCGCCAGCAGACACGCTGCACCAGCGGGCCGTGTCGCTTGACCAGATCGGCGAAGGCCGCTTGATCCTGCCGGCGCAGGAATCGCTCCAGCAATTCCGCATCCGTCAGGTCGGCGGCCGCCAGCGTGCGGACGTGTCCCAAAACCGTGTGCAATGGGGTGTGAGCCAAGGCTATCTCTCCCATCCGGGCAGCGGTCCTACCTCCTATTGTTCCCAGCCGAGCGTCGATCGGTCGATTCTTTTTGTCCCGAACCTTCGGGTTTGCCGATGAGTCGTTGCAAGGTAATCTGAGAGAGGTCCACCGTCCGCCGACGGCGCGCGACGCGGACCGTGTGGGACATTCCGAAGAGGCCGGCCATGCTCGACATCAACGATCGAATCCGCATCCCGGAGGAGGAATTTTCCTGGAGTTTCGTCCGCTCCAGCGGTCCCGGCGGCCAAAACGTCAACAAGGTGGCGTCCAAGGCCGTGCTGCGCTGGAACCTGACGGCCAGCCCCAGCGTGCCCGACGACGTGAAGGGCCGCCTGCGCGAACGGCTGCCGTCACGAATCACCAACGAAGGCGACCTGCTGATTACCTCGCAGCGCTACCGCGATCAGGAACGCAATCGCCTCGATTGTGTGGAAAAACTGCGCGAAATGCTCCGTGCCGCGGCCATCCCACCGAAGACGCGTCGCAAGACAAAACCGACGCGCGGCGCGCGCGAGCGGCGGTTGGCTGACAAGCGACGCCGCGCCTCGATCAAGGCAGCGCGCCGGCACACCGAGGACTGAGGCCGCGCCGTCGCTAGCTCAATTCAACCGCGGGGCGCTACTTGGGACCCCTTCGCACAAACTCGGCGAGACTCGGATGGCTTGCCTCCAATTCACCCACTTCATGGTCGAGCTTGACGACTTCACCCGCGCGGTGGCCGGCGACATCCGACACACACACTCCCCACAAGTCACCGAAACCGTTGAATTGACAGACGAACACAATCTTCCTCAAGTCCTTCTTGGGCGGCAGCTCATTGCCGCACGTGCGAAAGTATTCCGGCACCGCCACGGTCATGTGGTGCAGATCGAGATATTGGATGGAGGGGTCGCCGCCAAACTTGGTGCGCCGCCAAATGCCGTTGAACTCGGACAACATCTCGCGGACATCGGCCGGAAATCGCGTTCCCAACGCGCTCTCGGCCGTTGCCAGTTGTTCCTCCGTGGCGGGCGGTGCGAAATCGTACTGTTCCCCGTACGTTCGTTCGTCCACGGGAGGCAGGTTCGCCTCAAACATCGTTCGCCATTTTCCCATGCTTCAACCTCCTTTGCCGAACACGGCTCTGTTAACTATTTACCAAGTTGCGCAGCCGTCAAGTAAAAAGCGTCCGTCGCGGCGCTGTCGCGTTATCGCGGAGCGGCCGAGTATAGGCCCACGGCACCGTGAATCTCGTTACCATCGGTACGTCTTACCCTGTGAGGACAAGAGCTTTTTGCGACCGCGTACAATCACTGCGAGCGAGCATCCGGCTTGCCGATGGAACTTGATTCGGAGGATGCCTAGGTTCGATTTCGCCTTTGTGCGAGGACCGCGCGATGCTGTCGATCCCCGAGCGCTACGCCCGCCGCACGGCGGCCCGCGCGCTGGCCCTGGACCTGATGGCCCGGCATGGCCTGGCCGACTGGCATTTCGGCTTCAACCGCCGCAAGCGAGCGATGGGCCTGTGCCGCTACGCCGTTCGGACCATCGAGCTATCCATCTACCTCGTGGATCGCAACGGGCCGGACGAGATCCGCGATACGATCCTGCATGAGATCGCGCACGCGCTGGCCGGCCAGGAACACGGCCACGACGCGGTATGGAAACGGAAGTGCGTCGAGATCGGCGCCAAGCCGGAGCGCTGCGGTGAGGCCGACATGCCGCACGGACGATGGCGGGCGCTCTGCGGCGGTTGCGGCCGGTTGTTCTCGCGGCACCGCCGGCCGAATCGGATGCGGGGTTGGTTCTGCCGCGCGTGCGGGCCGGAACGCGGCGGACTCGCCTGGCGCGCGGATGGCCGAATAGGTGGGTGACGAGTCATGGCGTTCTATCGGCGAGTGATTTTTCCCCGGCTGTGCGATCTCACGCTCGGCCAGCGGTTCGTGGCCGAGTATCGCAAGCCGCTACTCGCCCAGGCCCGCAGCGACATCCTGGAAATCGGCTTCGGCACCGGACTGAACCTGCCGCACTATCCCGAGCACGTCCGCCGCATCACGGCGATCGAACCGAACACGGGCATGTCCCGTCGGGCACGCCAACGCATCGAGCAGTCGCGCATCGAGGTGGAGCAACGGCAGCTCGGCGGCGAACGGCTGCCGTTCAGCGACGATTGTTTCGACTGCGTTGTCAGCACCTTCACGCTTTGCAGCATCGACGAGGTGAGCCGGGCGCTCGGCGAAGTGTACCGCGTGCTTCGGCCGGGCGGACGCTTTCTGTTTCTGGAACACGGACTGAGTCCCGATCTCGGCGTGCGGAAATGGCAGCGCCGCCTGAATCGGCTGCAAATGTGGTTGGCGGACGGCTGCCGGCTCGATCGTGACATGCGCGCGCTCGTGGCCGCTCAACCCTTCCAGTCGATGGAGTGCGAGGAGTTCGACATGGCCAGATCGCCGCGGACGCACGGTCATCTCTACCGAGGTTTCGCGGTCAAGTGACGGCCGACCGTTGCCCCCAAGTCGAGCCGCTCTCACGGCGAACTTTGAATCTTGGCCCGTGCCTGCTTGGCCGCCAGCCGTACGGCGGGAACCGGATCCTTTCCTTGCAGACGCGCGAGCACCAGCAGCACCTCCGGCGTGTTCGCCTTCGGCCCCATCTCTTCAAGCGTCTGCACGACCACCAGCCGGGCCAGCACGTTGGCCCGGCCATCCAGCGTCGTGAGCCGGCCGCCGGCGAACTCGCCGCCGAGCGACTTCGCCAGGCCGGACGCGGCCGGCTTGCCGATTTGCACCAGCATCTTGCGTGCTTCGTCGCGCTCGGCCACTTGCTCGGCGTCGTCGGCCTTGGTGATTTTCAGCGACTTGATGAGGATGGGCACGGCCTGCTCGACCTCGGCCGCCTCGATCCGCACCAGCGTCCGCGCCGCTTCTCGGCTGAGAGCGGTGTCCTTGTCCTTGAGACACGCGGCCACGCGCGGCCCCGCTTCGCGGGCGGATGGACCCATTTTGCCGATTGCCCCAATGACTGCACGGCGCTCGTCCGCGGAGCCGTCCTTGAGGACATCGCCCAGGGCGCTGACGGTACCGGCGGCGTCGGCACCGACGCGACCCAGCGCTTCGATGGCGCACAGGCGCACGGCGGCGTTTTTGTTCCGCAGCGCTTTTTCGAGAATGGGGGCTTGCGTTTTGTCGAACGGAGCGGCCTTGAGGGTATCGGCTGCGATGCGAGCGACGTTGGCGTTGCGATGTTCGACGCCCTGGAGCAGACCGGGGAGTGCGCCGCCCTTCGGGCCGGCCGACGCCAGCCCCCGCGCCGCCTGCTCGCACACGCCGGCGTCGCCATCCGACAAGGCTTGCGTGAAGACCTCGATCGCTTCCTTCTTATCGGGTTGAATTTTCCGAAGCGCGTTCAGGGCCAGGCCGCGCAGCTCGGCAACGGAGTCCTTCGCCGCCACTTCCAGAAGCGCCGGCACCGCGTCGGCCGCATCGCCGCCGATCGCGGCCAGGCCGATAAGGGCGTAGCGGCGCAGCGGTTCGCGCCGTTCGCCGAGCAGATCCTTCAGTGTGCCAACCGCGTCGCGGCCGGGCGAACCCATCTTCACCAGGGCGGCTCCCGCTGCGGCGCTGACGGTCGCATCCGGGTCGCGCAGCACGACGAGCAGAGGTTTCCAGGCGCGCTGGCGGGCAGCCGGGCCGATGATGCCGAGCAATTCCGCCGACTTGATGCGGACCTCAGCGCTGGGATCCTTCAAAGCGTCGGCCAGGGCGGTAACGGCCGGCTCCGCCTTCGCGCCCAGCCGGGCCAGCGACTCCAGAGCGTAGCGTCGCCCGGCGGCGAAATCGCCATCGCGCAGGACCGCCACAAGCAACGGCACGTCCTTCTCGTCCGGCGGGCCGATGCGATTCAGGCTCGCCAGCGCTTCCGTGCGCAGCTCCGCATCCTTCTCGGTCAACGCCGTCAGCAGTTCCGGCACGGCCGGCCTCGCGCCCGCGCCCAGCCGGCCGAGCGCCTGCGCCGCCGCTACCCGGCGACGCGCGTCGCGCAGATCCTGGATCAACGCCGGCACCGTCAGAGGCAGATCCCATAAAACGAGCCTTCGATCGTCGCCGCCCGACAGGGCGCGGCGTTCGTCCGGCGAGAAGGCGACGCCGCGGATTTGTCCCGACGGGGAGCCGAAATGCGCCAGTTCCTTCCCGCTTGCCGCTTGCCACAGGCGCACCGCGTCCTGACCGCCGGACAGGAGACGCTTTCCGTCGCGCGAGAAGGCCAGCGCGCCGACCGAGTCGGTGTGGCCGCGAATCGAGCGGACCAGTTCGCCGCCAACCACGTCCCACAGTCGAATGGTGAAGTCGCCGCCCTCAGCGGCGTGGCGACCACCCGCCGAGGCGGCCAGCTTGCCGTCCGGCGCGAAGGCGACCGCCCGGACGGCGTCCGGGTGGCCGGGATACTTCTGCACCTCGATCCCCTCCTCGATGTCCCACAGCCGCATGGCCGGATCGCTGCCGCCGGACAGGGCGAGATTGCCCTTCGGCGAAATAGCGACACTGTAGATCGCTTTTTCGTGTCCCTTCAGACAGTGCAGTTGCTTGCCCGTGTCGGCGTCCCAGACGCGCACGGTGTTGTCGGCGCCGCCGGAGACGATGCGCCGCCCGTCGGCGGAGATGGCCACACAGAAGATGTCGCCGGTGTGGCCGGCGAAGGTGCGGGCCTCGCGCTCGGCTTGCAGATCGTAGAGCCGAACGTCGAACCCTGGCCCGTGGAACCAGGAGCCATCCTTGACGCGGCCGGCGCAACCGAGGACGGCATAGCGAGCATCCGGCGAGAAGGCGAGCGCGGCAATCCCTTGCGGAAAACCAGCGAGCAAGCGATGCTCCTTGCCGGTGGCGACGTCCCAGAAGCGGATGGAATTATCGACAACCGGAGTCGCTTTTCCATCGCGTTCCTGATAGCCGCCGCTGCCGGAGAGAGCGAAACGGCCATCGGCGGAGAAGCCGACGGCGCGGATGGGAGCCGTGTGGCCTGCCCACGGGCCGGTGCTGGATGGCGGTTTCTCCGCCGGCAGCGGGACGCCGGTCACATTCGCCGTGGGCGCCGGGCCTCCTCCCTGTTCTTCGTTGCCGGGTGCGTCCCGGCGAGAAGGATTGTCGGTTGTGATGGATTCCGGTTTACTTTCCCGACCGACCATCGGCAGGATGACCAACACCGCGACCAGAGTGCCGGCGAGCAGCAGGAGCATGCCTCCCCCAAGCAGCAGAGGCACAAGCAGACCGAAGCCGCTCGAACGGCGCGGACGGTAATCTTCTTCCTCATCTTGGTGGTGCGATCGGGGCCGCGCGGGCGGCGGTGGCGGAGAGGTGGCCGGCTCGGCGACGACGCGGACCGGCACGACGCCGGGCGGTAGGGGGATAGTCAGCACCGCGCCGCAGCTGGGACACTGGACCTGCTGGCCGGCGAACTCTTCCTTGACGGGGTAGCGTTGGCCGCAGGTGCAGGCTACGGTGATCGGCATAACCAGTTGATTGGGGCCGTTAATCGAACACGCCGCGCGTGCGGATCGTGATGGTTTTCTTTTGTTTCGCTCCCTTGTTCGACTCGACCGACAAGTCGTACTTCCCATCTTCGCCGGCGCGAATTCGCCAGGTGACGGGGCTGTCGGGGCGCGTCGCGCCGGCCGGCACCGGCGGCACGGTCTGCGTCGCGCCTCCTTCGAGGATCGTGAATCCGGGCGGCGGCTTCAAGGTCAGTTTCTCGTCGGCGGCCGGCCGGTGCACCAGGGCCGTCAACGTAAACTCACCCTTGCGGACCAATCGGCCGCCGACCGTCAGCAGCAGATGCCCCTCGCTCTCGGCCGTGTCCACGTTGCCCAGCCCGTAAGTGAAACCGACGAGGCGAGACTTGTTCGGAGCCAGCGGCCGTTCCTCCCAGTACATGGTGACCGCCGAATCGTAGGCGGCGCGCTTGCCGATGCGGCGCGCGAACCCGTCCAGATCCTTCATTGAGAGGAACGGCACGTCCCACATGGTGAGTTGAGACATCGCCGACGGATAATTGAATTGCCGCAGTTCCGCATTGGGCCAGCCGCCCAGCGTGACTTTCTCCGGGCTTTCGATGTTCTCGCCGATGCGGAATTGCAGATAGGCCACCGTTCCCGGCTCGCGCAGATCGCCCTTCTCCTGCGCCTGGATGAAATCGGGCACCGCCTTCGGACCGTCGAACCTCTTCATGCTATCGCACAGGCCCGACTCGCCGGGGATGATGAACGGCACCCCGTCGTTGGCGCCGATGTAGGTGTCGAGCAGGAAACGGATGCCCACCCGATGATCGCGCGTGTCCCGGTTCTCGACGGTGTAGCGCACCAGACAGGTATCGAGGCGGTGCGATTGTTCGCCGGGGACGATCTCGACTTCCTGTGTCACCTTGATGCGCGAATCGGGCAGCCACCACGACGACGATAGGCCGTCGCGCGGCCGGCCCGCTCGTTCGCCCTCCAGTTTGCCCTTCATCTCGATCCACGTGCCCGGCGGTTGGCCGAACAGAAACTCCTTGCCGTCCACGCGCACCACGGTATTGTTCGTCCGGCCCCACTCGTCGAAGGTGAGTCTCTTGAGACGATCGGGCTGCTTCGGATCTTTCTCGCGCAGCATGACCAGGCCGAAACGCATCGTCGGCTCCGGCATCTTGTCGTTTTTCTCTTTCGGGCCGTCGTAGAAGCGGATGGCGATGAATGGGTCCGGATCGACCAGGGCCGGTTCGCCGCCGTTCTTGCTCGCGGCCGGCTGACCAAAGAAGATCACCCAGAGATCGTGAACGACCACGACGAAAAGCAGCAAAGCCAGTACCGCCAGGGGCAGCAAGTGCTTGACGGCGCCGACGGGAGAGCGCTCCTGGATGCGCGAAACCTTGCGATCGAAATCGTCGTCGTCACCCCCGCGGCCGCGATGTCCGCCGCCGCGATGTCCGCCGCGCCCGCCGTCAGCCGGTATTGGGAACACTTCGAGGATCTCATCGCGGCCGCGACGGATCGCTGGCGATTCCTCGGTCACGGGCAGCACTTCGGGGATCGTCTCGGTCTCCGAAATGACGTCCGCCGTCGTCAGTACCGGCACGGCGGCCAGCACTTGATCCATGTCGAGCACGGCGGCTTCCGCCATTTGATGGACGCGCACCGACATGCGCCCGCTGATGGCCAGCGACACCTCGACGAGAAAGCGCTGGCCGCCGTTGGAAGTCACCTGCACCTTGCCTTGCAAATGCTCGCCGGGGCAAGCCGGCACATTCGGCACCTTCAGCGGAATGCGCGCCGTGCGTCCTTCCAGAATGACCCGTCCGATTTGCAGCCACGGCGTTCCAGTGGTGGCGTGGGCGAACACCGGGCGTCTCTCCGTCGCCATCACCTGCAAGACGTGCTCCAGGCTGCCGCCGGGCGGTCCTTGCAGCTGCACCGTCGTTTCGCTGATTACCACCGTCGGCGGTTTCACGAGGCCCAACGCCTCGAAGAATTGCTGAATGGCCCCCAATCCCGACGAGGCCGGTCCCTGCACGGGGTACGTCCAACCGTTCGTTTCGTACCAGGCGGCGACGGCGCCCGTCTCGAAGAAGGGGGCGGCGCCCTTGGGATTGGCCTTGGCTTTCTCGGCGACCTGTCGCGGCGAAATGGCGCCGGCCAACACACCGTCGGGGAACGGCTGCACCGGCACGTCGGCGCGAACGACGACCGTGGCCGCGCCGCCGTTGGATTCGACCGTCAATCGACCTTCCAGCGGCTTGTTGCCGGCGCGCAGCGCCTTGCCGTGGATCTGCACGGTCAATTTGAACTCGTGGAGACACTGGAAAACTTTGCGCGGCGAACCGGTATCCTCGCCCAGAGCAAGCCAGGCGGTGTCGTCGCAGGCCACGCTGCCCTGCAACAGGCCCATGCCCTGGTTCTCGATGTGCAGCACGAAGCGGCGGTCGCCGCCGCGTGAAATCTGACCGAGATGGACTTCCTGCGGCTGGGCGAACAGCTTCGGCGGTTCGCGCGTGCTGCACGGCAGTTTGCTCAGCAGTTGATCGAGGCCGACATCGCGATCGGCGGAGCGCACCGCCTGCTTGGCCGCCAACGCCAGATCAGCCCGTCCCAACGCGCCGAAAAAGCCTTCCAAATATCCCTGCTCCAGCAACTCCAGCGCCTCTTTCCATTCGCCGTAGCAGGCCAGCACCAACTCGTCGAAGTTACGGCAGTGCCGGCCGGAGGGGAAAACGAACGGACTTATGAACGGTTGGGCGCCGACGGCGATCGGACCACCACCTTTTCCGCGCCCGTCAAGCACCGTGCCGTCCCAGTAGCAGTACTGGGCCTCGGGCGGGTTGACCCGCGAACAATTGCGGCAGACAAGGGGCATGATTGCTGCGTCCTCTAGACTCAGTAGGTTTCAGGCGGTGGTATCGGGTTTGTTGGGCAGGCGTTGGCGGAGATCGGCCAATTCGCGGCGCAGACGCTCGTTCTCCGCTTCGGCCGCGGCCGCTCTCTCCAAAGGCGTCGGCAACCATCGGCTCGCGGCCGGATCGAACAACCGCAACTCGCGACCATTTCGTTCCAGATGCAAATGGAGGACTTGGCTGGGCAGTCGCCCGGCGACGGCGCGAATCGGGTGATACTGCCCGCCGCGCAGCCGATGCCCTTGCAAGGGCGGATCGAGATAATCGCCCAGGGGATCGAAGAGAAAATATTCCTTGACCCGTAGAACGTCCCGATAGAGTTGGTATTTGTCCTCCAGATCCTCTCGGCGCGTCGAGGAGGAAGTCAGCTCGATGACCACGTCCGGCCCTTTGCGTTCCTCCCACAGCAGATAGTTCGGTCGATCGTGTTTGGCGACGCCTTTGACCACGAACACATCGGGCGAGACGTGGCGGCGGCGATTGCCCGGCTCATGGAACAACAGCAAGTTGCCCGAGACGTAGACGCGCGAGCGCTCGGCGTAGCAGAACTTCAGCGTCTGAATGAGGGCCTGCATCAAATCGCGGTGCCAATCGGTCTCGGCCCTCGGCTTGCCGTCCGAAGTCGGGTAACGGTTCTTCAAGGGGGTTAGGGACGAAGCCGCGGTTGCCATCGCCTTTTCCTCGTCTCATTGGGATTGCTTTTGGCGTTCGCCGAAGCGCAGCACGCAATTGCCCAGACGGATACTGTCGCCGGAACGCAGCACCTGCGAGCCGTGAATCGGTTCGTCGTTGACGTAGGTGCCGTCCTCGGAGCCTTCGTCAATCAGGACGTGGCGGTTGCCCTGCACGCGGATACGGGCATGCACTTTGGCAATCCGCGGGTCGCCGAACAAACCGATGTCGCAACTCTCGGCCCGGCCGAGCGTGACTTCCTGTTTGGAAAGAATAACCTGGCGTCCCTTGCGAAAGCCGGCCTCAACCTTCAGCCACGCTTCCTTGAGGATGACCTGCGCCAGGCCGATCAGCAGGCCGATGCACGCCCCCAGCGCCACGAACCCCCAGGCGCTCGGGCTCCACAGGCGCGCGCCCGTCTCCGGGTCCGCCCGCAACAAGCGCGTGAATCCACCGTACAACAACAGCGACAGAATGCCGCCGAGTATGCCGCCGACCGTGCCGCCCAGCACGCCCTTGACGATTTTACGCAGGGCCGCACCGGGATCCTGCCCACGCGCCAGGCTCGACAGCAGATCGAAGACGCCCAGCGATACACCAATCAGAAAACCCGTGATTGTCCAGCCGAAGACGAGGAACAGCCCCCACCCCGTCCAGCCGTACAGCGCCTGTCCGACCAGTCCGCCGAGCAACCCGCCCATGGTGCCGACGACGACCGCCGTGGCCACGCGCAGACCGATGGCCACGAAGCGCTTCAGCGAGAACACCCACAAGGCATCGACCAGCCCCAGCGCCAGGGTGACGGTGAAGCCCAGAAGCATGCCCTTGATGCCCTGAGACAGCACCACACTGCCGCTGAGACTCACCGGCCGGCCGAGCATCCAACCGAGAAAGGCGCCGCCGCCGCCGCACAACGCACAGTAATAAATGAACAAGCGAAAGGACATGGCGACCGGCCCGGCAGGGTGCGTGAGTCGGGGACGTTCCGAAAGTCCACGGCAAACCCGGCATGGAGCGCGGATTCGTCCCGGCGTACGACCGTTGCTTTCCGTATATGAGGAATCCGTGATACGCTGGCCGAGGAACCCGATACCGGGCCAAGGCGAATTCATCTAATGCGATCCACCGCCCCCTGTCAAGCAACAATTCATCCCGTGTCCGCTGCCGCGCAGACGATCGGACGGCCAGACCGGATCGTCCTTGAGCGAATCTTCCCTCTGTGCCGAGCCGACCCAAGGCCGAGAAGGAGCGCACCAGTCAGTTTATTTTGACAGACCCAATCATTCGGCTAGGCTTCTCAACGTGGGGGTAAGTCGATCCGGTGCGCCGCCGATCGCCTCACGGCAGCGCCTCACCGATGAGTTTGTTCTTATCATGCTTCGTTCTTTCTTCACGAGAATTGTCAAACGGTTTCGAGGATGCGACCGGGGTAGACGGATCCCTCCGTTCAACCGCGATCGCGGCACGGTGCGTCCACGGTTGGAGTCGTTGGAAGACCGCTGTTTGCCATCGGTCACGACGACGGTGCCGGCGTTCTCCGACATACCGGCGATTGTGGCCTACCCGGACCTGCTGTTGTCAACACAGCCGAAGGGTTCTCCGGCTATTTTGTTTGTGGGCGATTCCATCAACTTTGATTATCGTTACGGTTTGGGCGCGCCGGTCTGGTCAACCTTCATGGACCCGCTGGACGCGGCCGACTATGGCATTCCCGGACAGACCACCCAGAGCCTTCTGTATCAAATCTCGTTGGGTCAGTTGGTCGGCGTCAACCCCTTGGTGGTGGTCCTGGACATCGGCGGCAACAACTTGCTCCAGGGCAACACCTCCGAGGACACCGCCGCGGGCGTTCTCGCCGACGTGGCCGCGATTCACCAAGCTCTGCCGCAGACTCCGGTGCTGGTGCTGGGCGTCCTTCCCGGTATGCAAAGCCCCACCGATCCCTACCGCCTGGCCGGGGCGAAGACGGACGCCCTCGTCAGCCAGATGCTGGCCGGCGACCCGCACGCCACCTTCGTCAACATCGGCTCGGTGTTCCTGCAACCGGACGGCACGATCTCCAACTCGATTATGTACGACTACCTTCATCCGACGGCGCTGGGTTATCTGAACATGACCTCGGCCTTGTTGCCAGCCCTTCAGCAAGCGCTGTTTCCGGGTTCTGCCCCCGCCACTCCCGCGCCGCCTCCCTTTTCCCCTCCCGCGCCGCTTCCTTCTTCCCCTCCCGTTACCATCGTGTCGGGATAAGCCGATGGCCGCCTGGAGCGGCAGCGCGGCGCGGCGGATGGCAGGACGAAAGGAAACGGGGTATCATCGGGAGAGGTTTCGTACCCCCACCCGGTTCCCGGACTCCTGCCATGCTCGCGTCGAACGTGATGGATTTACTGAGCCGCCGCGACCTGCTGCGCCTGGGTTGCGTGAGCGTGGCGGGTTGTTTGCTGCCGCCGGGCCGCGCCGCGGAGGCGACCGGGCGGGTCCGTTCCGTCATCGTACTATGGATGGCGGGCGGCGTCACGCACCTCGACTCGTTCGACCCCAAGCCGGACGCGCCGGGCGAGGTGCGTGGCAGTCTCGGCTCCATCGCCACCAACCTGCCCGGCGTCCGCTTCTGCGAAACACTGCCCTGCCTGGCGAAGCAGGCCCATCAGCTCGCCCTCGTCCGCACGTACACCTCCGGTAACGACGATCACTTTCTCAGTCAGGCTTTCGCCCTGTCGGGCCGTCGCGTGACGCCGACGCAGATCACCACGGAGCCGAACGTCGGTTCCATCGTGTCGAAGTTGCTCGGCCCGCGCGCGGGGCTGCCCGGCTACGTCGCTGTTCCGGGCACGACACGACCGGGACCGCCGCCGACCAACGAGTTCACCGGCGGTTGGCTGGGCCGCGAGTACGACCCCTTCGCCACCGGCGGCCGGCCGCGCAACGAGGATTTCACCGCCCACGTCGCCGAGGCCGACGAGGAAGATTTCCACCTGCAAGCGCTGCAATACTCGCCCGACATGGACGGCCCGCGTCTATCCGGCCGTCAATCGCTGCGCCGCCGTCTCGACGCCAGCCTGCGCCGCATCGAGAAAGGCGGCGGAGAAGACGCCCTGCACCGTCAGTACACCAGCGCCTTCGAGATGCTGCTATCGCCGTCGGTGCGTCGGGCCTTCGATCTGCGTCAGGAGCCGGCCGCCATCCGCGAGCGTTACGGCCGCACCAAGATCGGTCAGCGCTGTCTGCTGGCGCGCCGCCTCGTCGAGGCCGGCGCTCGCTTCACGCTAGTCGATTACGGCTACGATCCCGATTACGGCAATCTGTGGGACAACCACAACGCGCCGGGTCAGAAGCATCCGCCGATTTGCGAGATCGTCAAGCTCTCCTATCATCTGGCCGGCGTCGATCGCGCCTTCGCCGCCCTGCTCGACGATCTCGACGTGCGCGGCCGATTGACCGAAACGCTGGTCGTGTTCCTAACGGAGTTCGGCCGAACGCCGAAGATCAACAAGGCGGGCGGTCGCGATCACTGGGGCCGGGCCGGCTCGATCTTCTTCGCCGGCGGCGGCACGCACGGCGGCCAGGTCATCGGCGCGACCGACAAGCAAGGCGCTCACCCGCGCGGCCCCGCCTACACTCCGGCTGACGTGGCGGCGACGATTTATCAAGCGCTCGGCATTTCCGGCGAGACGTTGTTGTACGATCGTCAGCATCGTCCGTTGCCGGTGCTGCCGGAGGGGCAACCTATTCCCGGTGTGCTGTAAGCCGAGGTATCGGGAGGCGACGCAGTCTGTATTGATCCGTGTTATCCGTGGTTGAATTCTTATGTCGGTTTCACTGGCTCCGCCTGGTGCAAACAGCTTCGGAGCTGCTGGGCCAGCACCCGAACGTGCGGTTCCTTGACCATGGTGTGGTGCAGACCCGGAACAAAAATCACATCGACCGTCGAAGCCAGCCGGCCCCAGTTGCGGTCGCGCGGCGTCGAAACCGGCACCGGCGCTTCGGTGGGGCGGAACAACGTGATGCGACCCGGATAGGGGCGCATGGCGTACTCGTTGCCCAGTTTGATGTGGGCGTGGAACAGACGTTTCAAGTCGTCGAGGATTTGCTGCACCAACGGCAAAGGCGTGTCGGCGTCCACCAGGCCGAGTTTCTGAACGTGCTGCCACAGGTAAGGCAGCTGTTCGTCGGGTCCGAGCCGGTCCAGTTCCTCCAGGGTGATGTCCAGTCCGTACTCGCGGGCCGACTGCTCGGCGTCCTCGGCGTATGCCTGGTTGGCCGAGGTCTGCGGGATCGTCGTGTCGAACAGGGCGAGCAGTCCGATGGGCTGGCCCTGCGCCCTCAACTGCTGCGCCATCTCGTAGGCGATCACGCCGCCCATCGACCAGCCGCCGAGGTGGTACGGTCCGTCCGGCTGCACGGTGCGGATGGCGGACACATACTCGGCGGCCATGTCCTCCAACGACGCAGGTAGGTCCGTCTCGCCGTGAAGACCGCGCGCCCGGACTCCGTAGAGCGGGCGGTCGTCGTCCAGGCGATGGGCCAGCGCCTGATAGCAGACCACGATGCCGCCCGGCGGATGCACCAAAAAACACGGCGTTCGGGAGCCGTCGGACCGCAAGGGGACGAGGAGCAGCGAGGGTGCGCGGGCAATCTCTTGACCAGCCCGGAGCGCCAGCGACGGGTTCTTGCCCGTCGCTGGCGCTCCGGGCTGGTTCAACGATTCGGCGCCGAACAGTGCGACGATGCTTTCGGGACAAAGCTCTTTCAAATAGCGGACAAGCCCCTCGATCGTCGGCGAATCGAACAGGGCCACGGTGTAGACCGGCCGGCCGAGCTTCTCTTGCAGACGATTGATGAACACCGCCGCCTGGATGGAATTGCCGCCCAACTCGAAAAAGTTATCGAAGACGCCGATCTGCCGCACGCCCAGAAGATCGCGCCACAACCCGGCGAGGAACTCCTCCAGCGGCGACCGCGGCGCGACGAAGGGGCGCGTGGTCGTGGGGCGCTCAGCGGGCGGCGCGGGCAGTTTGCGGCGATCCACCTTGCCCGTGGAGGAGTGCGGCAAGGACGGCAGCAGAACGTAACTGGACGGCACCATGTACTCGGGCAGACGTTCGCGGAGATGGCGGCGCAGCCGCTCCGCCGTGGGCACCCCCGCGCCCGGCCGCGCCGATACATAAGCGACCAATCGCTGTTCTCCGGCGGCGTCGGCGTGGACGAGGAGGGCCGATTCCAGCACGGCGGGATGGCTCGACAACACCGACTCGATCTCGCCGATCTCGACGCGATGGCCGCGCACTTTCACCTGCTGGTCGAGCCGGCCCAGAAAGTCGAGGCTGCCGTCGCTCATCCAGCGGCAGCGGTCGCCGGTGCGGTACAGGCGAGCGCCCGGCTCGCCGCCGAACGGATCGGGCACGAAGCGCTCGGCCGTCAACTGGGGATCGTTCAGATAGCCGCGCGCCAGGCCCGCGCCGCCGATGTACAACTCGCCCGGAACGCCCACGGGGACCGGCCGCCGATGACGATCGAGAACGTACACCTGCACGTTGGCGATGGGCCGGCCGATGGGGATGGCCGACCGCTTCTCATCGCGCCGGCAGGCCCAGTACGTGGCGTCGATGGACACCTCGGTCGGCCCGTAGAGATTGTACAATGGCACGTCCAGCAACTCGAACAGCCGATCCGGCAGGTCCGGCGGCATTGCCTCGCCGCCGGAGCAGACCCAGCGCAGATGTCGGCCCGCCCGGCGCAGGCGGTCGTCCAACATCAGCCGAAGCACGCGGGAAAGGATGGGTAGAATCGTCACGCCGTCGCGCTCCATGCGCTCCAGCACGCGCGCGGGATCTCGTTCCTCGCCCGGCTGGGCGAGGACCAGCGACGCGCCGGCGGCCAGGGCGGGGAAAAGGATGCAGATCGAGGCGTCGAAGACGTAGGGAACGAGCAGCAGCAGCCGATCGTCGGGGCGGACGGTGAGGACTTCACGGTGCCACCAGATCGTGTTGCAAATGGCGCGATGCTCGATCATCACGCCCTTGGGTCGCCCGGTCGAGCCGGACGTGTAGATGACGTAGGCGAGATCGTGCGGTTGCACGCCGCTGTCGAGCGCACGCGCGGAATCGTTCTCGTCGATGACGGCGTTGTCGCTGTCATCGAGACAAATGAGTTCGGTTTCCAGCGCGGACAGACGGTCGGCGAGATGTCGCTGCGTTAGAAGCAGCGGTGCGCCGGTGTCGCTCAGGATGGCGCGAAGTCGCTCGATGGGGCTGGCGGGGTCCATCGGGACATAAGCGCCGCCGGCCTTGAGGACGGCGAGGATCGCCGCCACCATTTCCGGCGAACGCTCCAGACACAGGGCCACCCGCGTGTTCGGCCCAACGCCTCGGCGATGCAACCGATGGGCGAGCCGATTCGCCCAGGCATTCAATTCGTCGTAGCGAACCGATCTTTCCCCGAAGCGCAGCGCCTCCGCCGACGGCGTCTTCTCCGCCTGCCGTTCAAAAATCTGGTGCAGACAAAGATCGCGGGGATAGTCGGCGCGCGTGTCGTTCCACTCGTGCAGCACGCGCCGTTCCTCGGCCGGCGTCAGTAGCGCCAACTCTGAGACACGCCGCTCCGGCTCGGTCGCGGCTCCTTCCAGCAGGGTCAGGTAGTGCGCCATCATCCGCCGCATGGTGTCCGCGTCGAACAGATCGGCGTTGTAGCGCGCCATGCCGTGAATGACACCGTCTCCTTCCTCCAGCACCATCTCCAGATCCATCTGGCAAGTGCGGTGCGCGACGGGATAAGGCTCGCCCCGCAGACCGCCGACGTTCAAACGGACCTCGCTGCGGGGAAGGAAGAAACTCCAACTGCCCATGCCGACCGGCCGATGGGCCTTCTCCAGAGTGAACGACGCCTGCACCAGCGGAGCGCGGCTGGGATCGCGCTTGAGGTTCAAGCGCTCCACCAGCAGCGGAAACGGATAATCTTGATGCTGCAATGCCTCCAACACGGTCGCGCCGGTCTGATGCAGCAATTCCCGAAACGTCGGGTCGGCGGAGAGGTTCACGCGCAGCGGCAGCATGTTGATGAAATAGCCGACCACGCGCTCGAATTCGGGGCGACTTCGGCCGGCGAAGGGAGAGCCGAGGACGAACTCCTCCTGCCCGGTGTGCCGGCCCAAGAGCGCCTGAAACGCCGCCAGCAAGACCGTATACAGCGTCACGCCCTCGGCGGCGGCCAACCCCTTCAGTCGCCCGGTCAGTTCGGCACCCAACCGGCAGGGCACGGCGGCGCCGCGATGGGTGAATCGCGGCGGACGCGGACGATCGGTCGGCAACTCCAACACCGGCGCCGCATCGGTGAGTTGAGTTTCCCAATAAGTCCGCAGGCGATCGCCTTCTGGGCCTGCCAGCATGTCGGCCTGCCAGCGCACGAAGTCGGCATACTGCGTCGTCAAGGGCGGTAGCTTCAACAGCGAGCCGTCGCGCTCGGCGGGATAGAGCGACTGCATCTCCTCCATGAGCAGCACCAGCGACCAGAAATCGCCGATGATATGGTGCGCCGTCAGCAGAAAAATGTACTCGTCCGGCGCGCGCGCGAACAGGTACATGCGGGTCAGAGGCCCGTGCTCCAGATCGAATGGCCGCTCCGCCTCCTCCTCGATACGACGCTCCAACTTCTCCTCGCTCCACGAGGACGCATCGAGGACTTCCAGCGACACGGGAGCTTTCTCGTGGACCCGCTGCCGCAGTTCGCCGTCGTGCTCCTCGAACGTGGTGCGCAAGCTGGCGTGCCGGTCGATCAGCCTTTGCAGGGCGCGGCGAAAGGCCGGCACGTCCACGCGCGCCCGGATGCGAGCGGGGAAGAAGATATTGTAGGCGGCGCTGGCGCGGTTCATTTGATAGAGAAACCACAGCCCGCGCTGGCCGTGCGACAAGGGCGCGGCAGATTGCTGGTTCGCCTTGTCGCGCAATAACTCCGCCAACAGCATTCGCTTTTCCGGCAGCGAGAGGCCTGCGAACGACGGGGTCGATTGGCTCATCGCGTGGTGCTCCTGTCGCGGTGTTTGTCGTTGAGCAGTTCGGCCAGCAGGGCGTCGACTTCCTCACCGGGCAGGTCGTCGAGTTTCGCCAGCAATTCCTCCGGCTTCGCCGCCGCCATCGGCGACGCATGGCCGTTGTGCTGCTCCGTCCGCGCCGGCGCGGACGGCGAAACGCCGTCCTCCTGGGTAAACAGTTCGAGCAGCAGATCCGTCAGCGCCGACAGGCCCGGACTGCGCATCAGTTCCACGATCGGCAAGTTGACGCGCAATTCCTGCTCGATCCAGTTGCGCAGCTCGACCGCCATCAGCGAATCGACGCCGAGGTTGAGCAGCGGCTTATCGCCGTCGAGTCGGTCCGCCGACGTGCCCAGGATGCGGGACAGTTTGTCGCGGAGGAGGACATCCACCAGTTCACGGCGCTTGTCCGGGTCGGCCGTGCGGAGGGCGTCGAAGGTGGGCAGGCCGCGCTGTTCCTGGGGGCGTTCGGCGCTCGCGTGCTGTTCGAGCAAATAAGCGAAGCGTGGCGACACGCGGCCCGTGACGCCCAGGCCGCGCCAGCGCGACCAGTTTACGCGCACGGCGCTGATCTGGATTGCCCGTCGCTGCATCGCGCGTTCCAGCAGCGCCAGCGCCTGCCGCACGGTGAAGCTCTCCACGCCCTGACGTTGCAACCGCTCGCCCAGCTGTGGGCGCTCAGCGAGATAGCCGACCTCGGCGAGATAGCCCCAGTTCACCGTCAGGGCGGGAAGTCCGTGGGCGCGGCGATGCCAGGCGAGGCCGTCGAGGAAGGTGTTGGCCGCCGCGTAGTTAGCCTGCCCAGCGTGACCGAACACGCTCGCTACCGATGAAAAGAGAACGAAGAAATCCAGCCGATGATGGAGGGTATGCCGATGCAGGTTCCATGCCCCGCTCATCTTCGGCGACAGCACGCGGCGCATCTGCTCGCGATCCAGGTTGAGCAGCAGACTATCTTCGATCACCATCGCCGCGTGCATCACGCCGCGCAGCGGCGGCCCGGCGCGCTCGATCTCGGCCAGCACCGCGACAACGTCCTCCTCCTTGGCCGCATCGGCACAGTGGACGACGACGCGCGCGCCGAAGGTTTCCAGTTCCGCGACGGCGTGCCGCGCTTCCGGCGAGTGGATGCCGCGACGGCCCAGCAGGGCGAGATTGCGGGCGCCGCGCTCGACCATCCAGCGAGCCACCGCCAGACCAAAACCACCCAGTCCCCCCGTGATCAGGTACGTCGCATCGGCGCGGAAGGCGATCGGCTCCTCGCTGGGTGCCGTCGCGGCCGGATGCTCACGCATCGACAGCACGATCTTGCCGATGTGTTTGCTCTGCTGCATGAAACGGAAAGCGGCGATAGCGTCGGGGATGGGATAGACGCCGTGCGGCAGCGGGGTGAGGTGTCCGTCTCGCGCTTCCTGTACGATTCGCCGCAGCAGCGAACCGAGCAGAGCCGGCCGTTCGCGGATTAGACGATCGAGGTCGATGGCGAAAAACGACAGGTTCTTGCGGAACGGCCGCAGTCCCAGGCGGCTGTTGCCGTAAACGTCGCGCTTGCCGATCTCCAGAAATCGGCCGTAATCGGCCAACACGTCGAGGCTGCGCACCAGCGCTTCGCCCGCCAAGGAGTTCAGCACCACATCGACGCCGCGGCCGCCAGTGCGCTCTATCACCTCATCGGCAAAGGACAACGAGCGTGAATCCATGACGTGCTCGATGCCCAGCTTTTTCAGGTATTCGCGCTTCTCCGGCGTGCCGGCCGTGGCGAAAACCTCCGCTCCGACGCGGCGAGCGCACTGAATCGCAGCCAGGCCGACGCCGCCCGTCGCCGAATGAATCAGCACGCGCTCCCCGACAGACAACCGGCCCAGGTGATCGAGCGCATACGAAGCGGTCAAGAACGCGATGGGCAGCGTCCCCGCCTCCTCGAAGGTGAACCCGGGCGGTTTCAGGACCGTCAGTTCGGCCCGCGTCGTGACATGGCTGCCGAACGCGAAGGGCGCGACGGCGAGAACCTCATCGCCAACGCGAAGATCGACCACGCCTTGGCCGACGGCGGAGATGCGGCCGCTGCACTCGGCGCCCAGGGGAACGACGCCGTCGCCGAGTCCGGGATAGATCCCCAGCGCCTTCATGACATCGCTGAAATTCAGGCCGGCGGCGACGACTTCGATCTCGACCTGCCCCGGTCCCGGCGGTTGCCGTCGCACTTCGCGCGGCGTCAAATCGTCCAGGTTGCCCGGCCGTCCGATCGTCAGGCGATAGGGCACATCCTTGGCGGCATTGGCGACCTCACCGGTAGACGATACGTAGCGATGCACAAAGCGCTCGCCGCCGCGATGGGCGATCTCGTCCTCCTCGTCGGCCGCAGTCAACTCCTTGAAGAGGGAACCGCTGCCGTCGCTGTCCGCGGCAGGATCGAGGTCGATCAATTTGCAGCGCAGACGGGGATATTCGTTGCAGATGACGCGACCCAGTCCGAGCAGTGGACTTTGGGCCACCGTGAGGGACTCCGGCTTGTCACCGACCGATTGCGCCCCGCGCGTCACGAGGAACAGCGGCGCCACCTGCTCGCGGCTGGTTTTCTCCCAAGCTTGCACGAGATGAAGGACGCTCAGCAATCCCGCGTCCTGCGCGGTGTCCAAGGCCGCGACGGTCAAACCATCGGCGGGGGGCGCGTCGAGGTTCCACAGATGGACGATGCCGGAAGCCGTTACCTCGCGCAGAAGGCGGGTCATGTCCTCCGCGCTGCCGGGATGGATCTCGAAGAGGTCGTCCTCGGTATGGGAGAAGCAATTGCCCGCGAAAACGAGCGTGCATCGTTCGCCGGCCGCGCGCAACCGCTCCGCCAGTCGCACGCCGATGCCCCCGTGGTCCGCGAAGATCAACCACGCGCCCGGCTCGCGCGGGCCATCGGCAACGGCGATCGGCTGCGCCTGCCATTTGTAGGCGTAGAGCAAATCGTCCAGCTTCTCCTCGCCGGCGCCCGCGACACGCTGACTGCGGAGACCGCGAACCTCGGCGGAGAGTTGACCGTTCTCGTCGTAGATGTCGAGATCGGCGACCCACCAACGCGACGTCGTTTCGCGGAGGCGAGCGTGGCACCACACGCGCCGGCGGGCACGACGATGGAAATGAACCGCGTCGATCTCCACCGGGACGCAAAGGCCGTTAATTTCCTCGTCAAAGTCTTTACTGGCGGGGATGACGCTCTGAAAACAAGCATCGAGCAGAGCGGGGTGGAACTGGTAATCCTCGGCCGCCGGCGTCTCGTCCGGCAGGCATACCACCGTCAGCGATTCCTGCTCTCCCTGCCAGCCGCGCTCGATGCCCTGGAACATCGGGCCGTAGTCCAAGCCGATTTTCCGAAAATACGCATAGCATTCCTCACGAAGGAACGGCCGCTTACAGCGCTGCCGAATCGACTCGGGAGCGAACTTGCTCGCCGCGGATTCGGTAGGTCCGGCGAGCCGAGCCGGACCCGAAGTGTCGCTCGGCTCGCCGGACCTACCGGCGGCAGGCTGTGGACGCACGATCGCGCTGCCGTGTGCTATCCAGTCCTGCTCGCCGTTGATGGTCCGGCTATGAATTCTCACCATGGACTCGCCGGAATGGAAGACGGTGTGCGTCCGCATCGGCCGGTCGAGCGTCAGGAAACAGGGGTTGGTCAGTTTCACGTCTTCGAGACGGCAAGGGGTGTCGCCGAATACCGCCCGCGCCGCGGCGAGAGCCATCTCGACGTAGGCCGTGGCAGGCAGGATCACCGCATTGCGGATGCGATGATCGTTCAGATACGGCGTTAACCGCAGGTCCAGGCGCGCCTCCCACGAGGGCTGAGGCTCCGCCAGCGACGTGCCGAGCAGAGGGTGCGCCGGCTCCGCCAGGCGCGACCAGCGCGAATCCTCGGACTCAAACCAGAATCGTTCGCGCTGCCAGGGATAGAGCGGCAACCGAATCGTACGCGCCGGACCCGGCGTGATGCCGGACCAGTCGATCGGCTGACCGAGCGTGTAAAGCCGGCCGAGCGAACGCAGCATTGTCGCGCGTTCGTCCTCGCGGCGTCGCAGCGACGGCAGGACGTGTACCTTCTTGCCGCGCTGCTGATAGCACTCCGCGACGGAGGCGGTCAGCACCGGATGAGGACTTAACTCGACGACGGTATCGCAGCCCAGGTGAACGAGATGATCGAGGCCGGCCGCGAATTGCACGGTCTGCCGCACATTGCGCCACCAGTAGTCCGGCCCCAGTTCGGGACCGTTGATGCGCCGCCCGGTGACGGTGGAGAACAACGGCCGAACGGCCGGACGCGGTTGAAGGCCGCGCAGCGACGCCAGCAATTCGTCGCGCACCGGGTCCATCTGGGCGCTGTGGAAGGCGTAGTGGACCTGCAAAAAGCGATAGAAAACCCCCTGCTCTTCCAGCACGCGGGCGATCTCCTCCAATGGGCCGGACTCGCCGGAGAGCGTGACGGAGGCTGCACTGTTGACGGCCGCGAGACTGACGCGCTCGCCGTAGGGATGCAGCAAGCGCCGCGCCTCCTCGACGGGGATGCCGGCCGCCAGCATTCGTCCGCGCGACGGCGCCAGCTCCATGCACCGCCCGCGCTGGTAGATGACGCGCATGGCGTCGTCGAGGCTGAACACACCGGCGAGATGGGCCGCGGCGACTTCGCCGACGCTGTGGCCGATGACGGCGGCCGGCTCCACGCCCCAGGAACGCCACAGCGCCGCCAGCGCCACTTGCAGAGCGAAGATGGCCGGCTGCGAGATGGCCGTCACCGCCATGCGCGAACGCGCCTCGTCGGCGGTCAGTTCCTCCAGCAGCGACCAGGGGCCAAGCCGGCGCACGATCGCATCACAGCGCTGGATCGTCGCGCGAAACACCGGCTCCTGCTCCAGGAGTTGACGCCCCATCGCCCACCACTGCGGCCCCTGTCCCGAACACACGAAGGCCAAACGTGGTTCGGCCGTCATGCGATCCGAGGCCGCGCCCGCCCCCGTTTGCCCGGCGCGGGACGCCGCCAGGTTCTCAGCCAGTTCCTTCCGCGAAGAGACGATGACGGCCAGTCGATGATCGTGGTGGCTGCGCCGCAGGGCCGCATTGCGAGCGAGATCGTGCAGTGAAATGTCCTCTGGGCAGGTCTTCAGATATTGCTCCCAGGCGCCGGCCAGCGCTCGCAGTGCTTGCGGGCTGCGGGCGGACAACGGCAGAAGGACCGGCGAGCGGCCGGCTGACGCCGGCTGTTCGATCCAAACAGCCGGCGTCAGCCGGCCGCTCGCCGAGCGAGGTGGGGCGGCCTGCAACACCACGTGCGCGTTGGTGCCGCCGTAGCCGAACGAGTTGACACCGGCGGTGGCCGGGCCGTCCGTTGCGGGCCAGGGTTGGCAACCCACCGGGACGCGCAGCCGCAATTGATCGAAGTCGATGGCTGGATTGGGGCGGATGAAGTGCAGGTTGCCGGGGATGCGGTGGTGGTGCAGAGCGAGGGCCGTCTTGATTACTCCCGCGATGCCGGAACCGGCCTCCAGATGGCCGATGTTGGTCTTCACCGATCCGATCAGGCAGGGACGATCCGGCGGCCGCTCGACGGACAGCACCCGGCTGAGGGCGCGCGCCTCGATCGGATCGCCGACGAGAGTGCCCGTGCCGTGGGCTTCGATGTAGTGGACTTGCGCCGGCGAGATGCCGGCGTTGTGGTACGCCTGGCGCAATAAGCTCTCCTGCGCATCTTCGCTGGGGACTGTCAATCCCGGCGTTCGGCCGTCCTGGTTGACGGCGGTGCCGCGGACGACGGCATAGATCCGGTCGCCGTCGGCTTGAGCGCGCGACAGCGGCTTGAGGACGATAAAGCCCGCCCCCTCGCCGCGGACGAAACCGTTGGCGGCCGCGTCGAAGGCGTGGCAGCGGCCGTCCGGCGACAACATGCCCAGGCGACTGAAGCCGACGTACCAGTCGGGTAACAGCAGGGCGTTGACGCCGCCGGCCAGCGCCAGCGAACAAGATTCCTCCCAGATGCTCTTGCAAGCGAGATGGACGGCCACCAGCGCCGACGAGCAGGCGGTATCGACGGCGACGCTCGGCCCGCGGAGGTCGAAGCAGTAGGAGATGCGATTGGCGGCGATGCTTAGCGAGCCGCCGGTGTTGGTGTAGGTATCGACGAGGCCGCGATCGCGGAAACAGACCTGCGAAAAGGAATACTCCCAACTGGAGATGCCCACGAAGACGGACGCCTTGCTGCCGGAGATCCGTTCCAGCACTTGCCCGCCGTCCTCCAGCGCCTCCCAGGCGGTTTCGAGCAACAGACGCTGCTGGGGGTCCATGTGGGCCGCTTCGCGCGGCGAGATACCGAAGAACTGCGGATCAAACTGGTCGATGCCGTCGAGGAAGCCGCCGCGACAGGCGTGACTTTTGCCCGGTTTGCCGGGTTCCGAATCGTAAAAGGACTTTCGATTCCAACGCTCGGCGGGCACCTCGGTGACGGCGTCAATCCCTTCTTCCAGCAGCCTCCAGAAGGAGAGAGGATCGTTCGCTCCGCCGGGGAAGCGGCAGCCGATGCCGATGAGGGCGAGAGGTTCGCGATGCGATGTCGTGGGGGCGGGAGTTTGGGCGCGGCCGTTGGTGGGGTTGTCGATCATAGCTCTCTCTGCTCACAACGGTTCGTCGATGGGTTGCCTGCGACGGCCCATCCCATCCGATCGTCGCGGAGACAAGTCCCGAACAAGCCGCCGGCGGCCGGCGCGTGCACCGCGAGCAGCAGAGACAACGGGATGTCAGTCCGCGTTCTCTTCTGTTATCGTAACAAATCTCGTTCCCTCGAACAAATTTCCCGCCACGTCGCGACCTTCAGAACCGCGCTGTTCGCTCTCACAAACGGAGCAATCGGAACTCGACGCCACATTACTCCGCCTCGGCTCGCCTACGCGGTCGATTCCTTGCAAGTCTAGCCCACACGAAGCTACAATCAGGAAAGTTTGAGACCGGCGCCCCACGATCCACGATTAGAACTGTGCGAATTCCTTACTCCCTGATCCTTCTCGGCCGTGAGCGCGGCCGCTATCTGCCGGCCATCCTCGCCGTCGCCTTCTGCGCTCAGCTGAACATCTTGCAGTGGGGACTCTTGCTCGGCACGTTGTCCGTCCTTTCCGTGCCCATCGACCGCAGCCGGGCCGATGTCTGGGTGGCCTCGCGCGACGTGTTGAGCCTGGAACTGGCCCATCCCATCCCCGCGATCTGGGAATCGCGCGTCGCCAGCCAGCCCGGCGTCGAACAGACCGAGATCTACCTTTTCAGTTTCGGCTACTGGCACAAGCCGACGGGCGGCTCGGAAGTGTGCATCATCGTCGGCTCGCATTTGGGCGAGCAGTCGCTCGGCGCTCTCTCCGATCTGACGCCCTCAATGCGGACGCGCCTGACGGAACCGGGCGCGGTGGTCGTGGACGCCTCGGAGCTGGAGCGCCTGGGAATCAAGGGCGTCGGCGACACGGCGGAGATTTACGGTCATCGCGTTTCGGTCGTCGGACTGGTGCATGGATTCAAGAGCGTCGGCGGTCCCTACGTGTTTTGCTCGCTGCGCACGGCGCGGATGATCTTGCCGATGTTTCAAGAAAAGCCGCACGACACGATGTACCTGCTGGCCCGCTGCCGCGACGACGAGGCGTCGCACGCCCTGGTGCAGCGCTTACAGCAGTATCCCGACCTATCGGCCTTCACCAGCGCGGAATTCTCGGTGCGGACGCGGCTGTACTGGCTGACGCAGACGAACGCCGGCATCGGCATGGGCTGCACGGCGGGACTGGCGCTGCTGGTCGGCCTGGTCGTCACCAGTCAGACGCTGTACGCCGCCACCGCCGCGTCGCTGCGCGAGTACGCCGTCTTGCGCGCCCTGGGCATCCCGCGCTGGCGCATGGGGGCGATGGTGCTGGCGCAATCGTTCTGGGTCGGTCTCTTCGGCGCCCTTCTGGCGATGCCGGTGATCTTCACGCTCGGCGCGTGCGCCAACTTCGCCGGCGCGCGCGTTCTGCTCCCGGTGTGGCTGTTCGCCGCCGGCAACGGCCTGACGATGGCGATGGCGCTGCTGGCCGGTCTCGCCGCCCTGCGTTCGCTGCGGCTGGTGGAACCCATTACGCTGTTGAGATGACATCCCCTGAAGAAAGGAGCCGAGGATGGCGCACGACACATTTCGGGCCGGCGATCTGACGGCGGTGATCGGCGACAACGCCGCGGAGGACAAGCATCAAGCCGGCTACAACGGCGTCTGGAGCCTGGTACACCGCACCGAACCGGCCAACCTGTTCGTACCGGGCGTCGCGGGCTTGAACCTCGAACACATCTTCGACGGCGACAAGCGCGACCTCGATGCCTCCAGCCGCAAAATCTTCTGCGAGCCGCGCACCGCGCCGATGACCTTCAAAAAGCTGTCCGATCATTCCGCGGAGCTGCATCAGCCGCCGACCCCGACCTTTCACCTCGAAAGCTGGACGCGCTGGCAGTTGACGGCGCCGCACTACCTCGACATCCATTTCCGCTGTGCGGCGCGGCAGCACGTCTTCGCGCACGGCTACATCGGTCTGTTCTGGGCCAGCTACATCAACGCGCCGGAAGACCGCAGCATGTACTTTCGCGGCGGAGGACTGTGGCAGCAGTTGTGTACGCAGCGACACAATGACGAGAGCACGGTGCGGCACAAGGACGACAAGATCGAGCTGAAATTCAGTGAGGGACAGCGCAACGCCTTGTACCGCAACCTGTCGCCCTTGCGCTTCGACGAGCCGCTGTTTTATGGGCTGTTCCGCAAGCACGTTTTCGCGGTGATGTTCGATCGCGTCGCGGGCATCCGGCTGACGCACTCGCCCAGCGGCGGCGGATTGAACAAGGAAGCGCAAACGACCAACCCGGCGTGGGACTTTCAGTTCCTCGTGCCGCGCTACGAAGTGAACAAGGAATACGGCTTCCGCGCTCGCGTGGTGTATCGGGAGCGCTGTAGCCGGGCCGACATCTTCCAAGAATACGAGAAGTGGCGGAAGACAGATTAGGCCGGACGCGCGTCTTCGACCAGACGCGCCACGGCGTCGTCAGCGTCGGGGGCGACCTCGAAGGGAGCATCGACCGCGCCGCCGGTGCTGATCATTTTCGTCGTCGCGAACACGTCCTCGACGTCCTCGCAGAGTCCGCAAATCATCAGCCGGCCGCCGGCGTCGAGCAGCTGACGGCGCAGGCTCAGCAACGGCCAAAAGGCGACGCTGGACAGGTAACGCGCATGCCGCAGATCGATGACGACGAGATTGACACCCGTTCGGGCCACGGCCGCGTGCAGTTCGTCGCGCAGGGCCTCCGCGACTTCCTCGCCCTGGAGGCGCGACTGCGTGACGGTCAGCACGAGGACACCCTGATCCACGGCGCTTTGCAGAAGCGAGCCGACGAATGGAGGCATGGGCAAACTCGAAGTTAGAGACGGAAAAAACGAGTCTCCTGACAGAGTAGAAGAACCCGCTCCCATCCACAAGGCCGAAGTGTCCGCCGATCCGAACGCCGAATCCCAACGATTCTTGTTTTCGTGCTTTCCACTTCGTACTTCGTACTGAAGAGTTTGTTCGTGATTCTCGCGAAGGCGTCTGCTTCATGATTGATGAACCGTACCTGCCGCGCCTGACAGCTCGTCTGGCCGAGGGCGTATCGCGCCTGCCGTCCGAGGTCCGCGTGCGGCACGCCGCCTACCTTGAGCGCGCACAAAATGCTGACGGCGGATTCTCCGGACGCGAGGGCGGCTCGGATCTCTACTACGCCGGCTTCGCGCTGCGCGGCCTCGCCGTGCTCGACGCCCTGACGCCGGCAATGGGCGAACGCGCGGGGCATTTCCTGCGCGGAAGCCTGACGCGGCATACCAGCGTCGTCGATTTCTTCTCGCTGCTCTACGCCTGTTTGCTGGTGCAGGCGGCCGGCGGTCCCGACGTGCTGGGCGACAGTCCGCCGGATTGGCCCGACCGCGTGGCCGCAACGCTGGAGAGCTTCCGCACTGCCGACGGCGGCTACACCAAATCCGTGGGCGGCGTTTCGGGCAGCACGTATCACACGTTTCTCGTCGCGCTCTGCTATCAACTGCTGGGCCGGCCGGTGCCGCGCCTGGCCGAAGTCGTGCGCTTCGTCGCTTCGCGCCGGCGCGAAGACGGCGGCTACGTCGAGATCGCGCCCATGCGGCGCGGCGGCACCAACCCGACCGCCGCGGCCGTCGGCCTGCTGCAAATGGCCTCCGTGGAGGTGCCCGGAGCGCTCGACGAGGCCCGCGACGGCGTCATCGAGTTCCTTGTCCAGATGGCGTCGCCGGAGGGCGGGCTGCGTGCCAATGGCCGAGCGCCGCTGGCCGACCTGCTGTCCACGTTCACGGCGGCCTGGACGCTCGAACAACTCGGCGGGCTGCGGCGGCTGGATGGCGAGCAGGTGCGGCGCTTCGCCGAGTCGCTGGAACGGCCGGAAGGCGGCTTTCACGGCGGCCTGTGGGACGAAGGCTGCGACGTGGAATACACCTTCTACGGTTTGGGGATCATGGCTTTGCTGGCGCGATGTCAGTGAAACGAGGTCGAACCTCGCGACTTCGTGAGAAACGATCATTTTTCTTTCGCATTTGTCTCCCTCTATTGTATGATGGAACTCAGCAATTCGATTTGGTGCGCTCGCCATCATTAAAGTGAGAAAACCGACCATGCTGGGCACGAAGAGACTCGCCCTTCGTCACGGTGGAATGTCGGAAACAAACATGGGAGCGTCGGCCCTTCGCCTCGGGTTGATCCTGATGGGCGCGGTGCTGCTGTTCGCGCTGGATCGACCCGCGCAGGCCCAACGGTTGGCCTTGCCGCCGGACGAGCAGAACGCGGTCAACCGCGCCATCGATCGTGGCGTGGAATATCTGAAACAAACTCAGCTGGGCAATGGGTCGTGGACCATGCCCAAGAAGCCGCACGAGGTCGGGTACGCCGTCCTGCCCGGCCTGACCTTGCTGGAGTGCGGCGTCCCGCCCAGCGATAAGGTCATCCAGCGCACCGTCCGCTTCCTGCGCTCCCGAGCGCCGGACCTCCACACCACTTATGAATTGTCGCTCGGCATTCTCTTTCTGGACCGCCTCAATTCGGGCGATCCCAAGGACAAGAAGATCATTCAGACGTTCGCGCTGCGGCTGATCGCCGGCCAAAGCACGACCGGCGGCTGGGGGTACAAGTGCCCCGGCATGAAGGAACTGCCGGCCCGAATGCAGATGGATCTGCTGGCGGCGCTCCGCCACCTCGATCCGCCGCCTGCCGACGGATTGCCGCTCCTCGCCGGCAATCCGGGGAACCAGCCCGGCATCGCCGGCAAGCCTGGCGACCTGCCCGCCATCGCCAAGAACCCCGGCAAGATGCCCAACGACCTGAACCCGTTGGCGCAGCTGCTCGGTGGACCGCTTATGGAGGGAGTGGCCCGCGAGCCAGGTACGCCGCTATCGGGCACCCCCACGACCGGTGACGGCGGATCGCGCTACACGCCGCCCCCGGAACTCGGCGAGCCGAGCCTGTTCCGCGAATGGTTGGGGTTCTCGAATTCCGCTTCCGCCCTCGATCTGCCCGCTCCGCCGGAGAAGAAGGATCCCAACGACAAAGACAAGGACGGAAAGCGCGGAGCAGAGAAGGCCGACGGCGGAAAAGGTCGCAAGGGCAAGCCGGAGGACGGCAAGGGCGGCGACGATAAAAAGGTTGATGTCAAACCCCTGCCGAAACCTCCCAAACCGTACGTCCTGCCGGACCATCTGAATGTTTTTACCGTCATTCAGGATCCGGATCTGCACATGATGCAGGAGCCGAATGACAAGCGCAACGATCTCATCGTCACCACGACGGACAACTCGAACACACAGTTCGCCATCCTGGCCCTGTGGGCGGCCCAGCGTCACGGCATCCCCATGAAGCGTTCGCTGAACCTGATCGTCCGCCGCTTTGTTACCAGCCAGAACGGCGACGGCAGTTGGGGCTACGATTATCGCTTCGGCGGCGGCATTGCAGAACGTCCGCCCATGACGTGCGTCGGCCTGATCGGCCTGGCCGTCGGACATGGCCTGGCCAACCGCGCCGCCGGCAAGCCCGTGCAGGATCCGCGCGTCCTCAACGGCTTCGTCGCCCTGAGCAAGCACATCGGTCGGCCGATTGAAGTCCCGGCGATTTTGCCCATGCAAAACCTGTATTTCCTGTGGTCGGTCGAGCGCGTGGCCGTGCTGTACAACTTGCCGACGATCGGCGACAAGGACTGGTATCGCTGGGGCGCTCAAATCCTGGTCGCCAACCAGGACCGGCAAGGCAACTGGGCGAACGGGCAGTATCACGGCAACAGTCCGACGCTCGATACCTGCCTGGCTCTGCTGTTCCTCAAGCGCGCCAATTTGGTGAAGGATCTGACGGCGATCTTGCCGATCAATCCGGCGGACCTCAACAACAGCGTGATGGAGAAACTCGCTCCACCGCCCGCGCCCAAGCAGCAGACGACTCCAATCGAAATGACGACCGCGCTGCCGGAAGCCCCGAAAACGGCGGAGCCGGACAATCCCATTTCCAAACCGCTCGCCGACCTCAGCGGCACCACGGCCACGCGGACGCCGGAGCCAGACCCCACCTCGGAAAGCGTGGGCGGCGGCAAGAAGAAATGGATCGCCTTGTCTGTTGTTTTGTTCGTGCTCCTCACCGGCGGCAGCCTGTTCTTTTTCCTGGTCGTCGTCAAGCGCAACAAGGACGAGGAGGAAGACAAGCACGCACACAAGAAGTTGAAAGGCTCCAAGGGGAAACGCAAGTCGAAAACGATGGCGTCTCCGCAAAGTTCCAAGGACTGATCTGGATGTACCAGCCCGAAGCGTCCGCGAGGGCTGTCTTGCGCCCTCGCGGACGCTTCGGGTTGGTTCAATTTTGACGACAAAACTTCGTAACCGCCTCGACGAACTCCGCTTCCTTCTCGAACATGCCCATGTGTCCACACGCGGGGATTAGCTTCATCTCCGCCTGCGGCAGATGTTGACGATACGCCTCGCCGTAGGCCGGCGGCACCAGTCGATCGTTCGCGCCCCACAACAGCAGCGTCGGACACTGAACGCGATGCAGGCGCTCCGGCAGTTTGGGATCGTACGGCCGTTCCCACATCAATCGGGCCAGCACCGTCATCGCCTGGTAGCCGGCCAAGCGCCGCTCGTCGTCGGGATTGTCGGCCAGGACCATCGTGGCCATGTAGCCGTTCGGATCGTGAAACAGCAGCGACCGCAAGCGCTCGACGTTCGCCATGTCGCGGAACAGGTCCGGCAACGGCTGCTCCTCGACCCACAGCCCCGGCGCGGCCGACAGCCACAATTTCTTGACGCGCTCCGGCCAGCGCACGGCGAACTCGGCCGCGATCCAGCCGCCCAGGCTCACGCCGCCCAGAATCACTTCGCCCAGGCCCAGCGCGTCGAACAACTCGACGTAGTGAAAGGCCATGTCCTCGACGGTGTCGATCCGGTCGAGGCCGCCGCTTCCGCCGAAGCCGGGATGCAGGGGAGCGTACACGGTGAAGTGTTTGCTCCAGGCGGCGTGGAAGGGCAGCCAGCGCATCGACTCGCCGAGCGTGCTGTGCAGATAGACAAACGGCGGGCCGTCGCCGCCGGACATTATCGACACGGGCCGGCCGCGCACATCGACCACTTCCGGCTCGCCACCCTTGCGAGACAGGAACACGCGGGCGCCGTATTTGAGTTTCTTCAAGGCGTCGAACATTAGGCACCCTCGGGTTGTTGGTCCCCTGTGATAACGGCGAGGTAACGCGCCAGATCGCCGAAGGTTTTGATTTCTTTGGGCATGGGATTGATCCGCGAGTTAAGGAAACCCAGAAGCAACGCCGTCGGAATGAAGAGCAGTGCGGTTACCAACAAGCTGAGACACAATCCCTCCAGATCGCGCTTCCAAAGAGCGATAGCGAGACCGATTCCCAACTTGAAATAGAATCCGCCACAGCCGAGTTTAATTCGGCGTGTTGGGATGCGTTCTTCGGTGATCCAGCGGAGGCGATTCCAAAACCGCCGCAAACAAAGACCGTGTAATCGAGCACAGATTGGAGTACTCGGAGCGATTTGACGTAGTGCCGGATGAACTTGTCTCGCAAGTCGTTCAAGTCCACGAAAAATGCCGGCGGTCAGGCAAGGTTTTCCGAGTACGGTGATCGGTTCCAGGGGGAGCGGTTTCACCCGCGCCTGAATGAACTCTACTAACCGCCGAAACGTGAAGCAAGGAGCAAAGAAATGTTCCCATTCTTCCCTGCTCGTAGCATTCAAGCCAAAATAACAATTCCATTCTTCCGGACGACAGGAGAAGCCAAAAAAAGTTTCAATTGTCCACGCAATTCTCGTAATGTATTCTACCTCACCGACTAGGCAACCGATCAGATCGCCCAGAGTCGCCAAACCGGTATTCTCGTCTATGCGAGTATCTAAGTCAAAAGAAGGATCAAAGTCTAATTCCTCTCGCCAGACAATCCGCAGACCGCAGAGGATCTGTTCTTGGCTGTATCTTTCAGCGGACATGAGGCAGCACCTCCTTCGCCAACATCGCCATGCTTTTCCGCGCTAACTCGTGCGGCAGTGTGCCGGTCTGACAGCCGGTCAGCACCACGCCGACGCCCAACTCCTTGCGATAATGATCGAGCTTTTGCCGCACGGTTTCCGGACTGCCGACGATGGCGAAGACGCCCTTCTCGATGGCGTCCCAATCCTTCTGATCGGCGAGGAATTGGCCGCGATTACGGAGGATGGCGAGGGCCGATTTCGCCGAGGTGTAACCCGGCGGTGCCAGGGCAATGTTCTTGAGCAGATTGCGGCGGAAATATGCCAGGTGCGTCTCGAACTCCTCGCGGGCCTGCCGGTCCGTCTCGGCGACGTAAATCGGAATGCCCCAGCCCATTTGTCCGGGATCGGCCTTGTAGCCGGCCTTCTCGCACGCCTCGCGGAATAGTCCGAACATGCGGCGAAACGTGTCGATATGAAAATACGGAATTCCCATATAAGCGTAGCGACGTTGAGCGACGAACTCGACCGTTTCCAGGCTGCCGGCGCCCGGAATCCAGATGGGCGGATGCGGCTGCTGCAACGGCCTCGGCCACGGATTGACGTAGCGGAAGAAGTAGTGTTTCGAGTTCCACAGAAACGGGCCGGGCGTCGTCCACGCCTTGATAATCAGATCTAGCGCCTCGCGGAAGCGCTCGCGGGCATGGGTCGGATTGACCTGATAGGAGTAGTATTCCGGCCCGCCGCCGATGACCATGCCGGCGACGAGGCGTCCGCCGCTGAGCACGTCGAGCATGGCGAACTCCTCGGCCACGCGCAGCGGCGGATTGTACATCGGCAGGGCGTTGCCGATGACAGCGATTTGACAGCGGCGCGTCCGCTGCGTCAGCGCCGCCGCGATCAAGTTCGGCGACGGCATCAATCCGTAAGCGTTCTGATGGTGCTCGTTGACGCAGATGCCGTCGAAACCCAGCTCGTCGGCGTAGGCGAGCGTGTCGATGTAGTTCTGGTAGAGATCTTGTCCCTTGGTCGGATCGTACAGTTGATTGGGCAGCCAGACCCAGGCGGAATCGTATTCCTCGTCGAAGTTGGCCGGCAGGTACGGCCAGGACATGAGATGGAAAAAATAATACCGCATGGGTGTTCTCCACGGCCTTGCCAGCCCGCAGCGCCAACAAGGGTTTTCGCTCTCCTTGCTGGCGCTGTGGGCTGGGGAGACTAGCGTCCGCTGCGAATGTTGTAGGAATCGAGACGGATGTGGTCGTCGAAAAATCTCGGTTCGTCGTCGTCATCGGCAACGGGCGGCAGACCACCGTTCTCGAAGAGTTGTTTCACGGAGGGGCGGATGAGGACGATAATAGTGAAGATGCCCAGCACCATGCCGAAGGGTTGAAACAGACAGGCGAAGCCGGCCATGACCATGCAAAAGATGTAGTGTTTGCCGTGGGCCAGGAACCAGCCGGCGATCATCATGCAGATCGCCGCAGTCCAGCCGAGCACCATGCCCCCTCCGGCAAAGAGAGCGAAAAACCAGCCCAACGCCGGCGGCGGCGGTGGACCGCTTCCGGCCATCTTGCTTGGAGAGACGATCATCATCACGCCGATGACGAAATGGATAATGGGGATGCAGGCCGTCAGGCCCATCAAGCCGCCGACGACATAATGAAAGATCGACAGGAGCTTGAGATGCTGCAAGTCCTGATTCATCGCTGGCTCCCTCGTATCTCGAAACGCTGTTCCGCTCCCTGTCATTTGACCGCGCCGCAAGAGCGCGTGCAACGTGCGTGCGACGATTCTGAGAGTCGGCCGTTTTTCTCCCCTCTACACGCTTTCGGAAGAGGGCTAAGTTACCCGCTGTAGTTCCGCGGCAGACCGTCGACGAGGCGGACTGTCTCGACGCTGACGCGCACCACCTGACCGACGAGGCGGACGATGTACTCCGGGTCGTCGGCGCGGTTCGGATCGGAGCGGATGCCGCTGCGCTTGTCCTCGCCGACCTGATACTGATCGATCACCCATTCCAGGGCGCTGCGGTTGCCGAGACGGTAGGCAAACGTCTCCGGCGGGATATCGGCCAACGTCAGCGACGGATTGACGGTCAGGGTGGTTTTGTCCTTGTTCAGCCGCAACTTGTCCTCGACGCGGTACGACAGCGGCACGTCCGGCGTTTCCAACCATTTCAGCGGATACGGCTCCAGGTTTTCGTAGTCCAGGTGCAGGCGGGCCAGTTCCGCGCCCGCCGCGGCGAAGGCGCGGAAGTCCGCCGCGAACGGGATGCGCGGCAGTTCGCGTTTGAGGTTGTCGGCGAATTTCTCGCGGTACCCAGGATGATGCAGCACGCCGTAGACGTAATGGAAGATATCCCACTTGCTGATTTTCTTGTCGCCGTAGTGCTGGCGGAACTGCTTCAGCGCCCAATCGGTGATGTTCTCGCGGCGGTTGCTGCCGTCTTCGTCGTAGACGTAGAAAGGGAAACATTGGTGGGAATCGAGACTGGCGCACAGATGCAAGTCAACAATGCAATCCGACATCAAGGCACTGAATATGTTGGCGCGATAGCCGATGTCGCTGATAACGATGGTGCGATTCTCTTGTTCCGTGGCTGGCGTCGGGAAGATTTGCGGAAACTGGTATCTTCTCTCCACAAGCATCTCGTTGAAAAACAACTCCTGCTTGCAGAATGGGCGATACAACGCAGTGCGGAGTTGCACTTCCTGAAACTCGGCGTAACGGCCACGACCGACATTTGCTTTAAGCGTTTCGCTCCACTTGATCTTGTCATAGCGCACAAAATCATCCAGCTTCGCCTTGCCGCCCGAGCGCTTGTAGCGATCCACTTCGACGTTGTAATTCTCGATAAACTGCTTGACTTGCTCTACCAGGGCCGGACGGTTGAAATTGTAGACCGCCTCATCGCGGTTCGTCTTCACGCCTACGGAAAAGAGCTTGAAGACAGCCTCCCCATCCGTCCTCTTTGCCTCCTTAATCGCTTTACTGCCAATGGGGAGGAAAGTGGTGAACTCGTCTGCGTTCTCGGGAACAAGCCAGGTATGAAGTTCGTCCGGGTTCAGGCGCCGCCAGCCTACGCCGCTGAGTCTCTCCCGTTGAGCCAGCCAAGCTAGTTTCTCCTCGCGCCGAAGTAGTTTGTCCACACGATGGAAATAGAGTTGGTGGTCGGCATGTCGTGCCGACCTGACGGCAATTGTGATGCCTACGCCGACCTGAATCCCGAAGACGTTATAAGTGGTGCCGGCCAGCTTCGGGTTCTGGCGGACGTTGCCCTCCAAATGAAGGTGGTACAGACGCGAGAAGTCCTGGAGGAGCTGTTTTCGCATCCCATCGAACGCAATCTGATCGACGAAGCTGTTGTTGGTAACGAGACAGACAATTCCTTCCCGGTCCTCGAGCCGGTCCACGGCCCAGCGGAAGAACTTGACATAGGCGTCGGCAAGAGCGTTTTTGTTTGTGGCGGCGGAATCCCGTGCGTAGGTTTCGCGTATCCGTTTCTCAATTACCGGATATTTGCGGTTCTTGTTATTGTCGTTCTCGTCGAGTTGACCGACGTTGTACGGCGGATTCCCAATGATGACGGTAATCGGTGTCTTCTTCTGCCGCTCCACCCGCTCGGTGTTTTTCTCCGTCATAAAGCTGAACACGCCCTTCTCCTCGGCCAAATCCAGCGTATCGACAAAGCACAATCCCTCGAACGGCTCATAGCTGCCGGTCAACTCATAATACGCATGTTCGATGTTCAGCGCCGCGATGTAGTACGGCAGCAGCATGACCTCGTTGGCGAACAACTGCTCGCGGTAGACGCGCGGCAGGTCGCGCTTGGGAATGCGGCGCAGCAGGTTGACGATGAAATTGCCGGTGCCGGTGCAGGGATCGAGGATGTGTACGCCCGCATCGCCCAGGCCCTTGCCGAACTCCGTTTGCAGCACCTCGGCGACGCTGGCGCACATGAAATCGACGATGGCCTGCGGCGTGTAAACGATGCCGTGCGTGTCCGCCACCTTCACCGAATAGCCCTGAAAGAAACGCTCGTACACGGTGTTCAGGAAGTGCTGCTTGTCGCTGAACTCCGGCATGGTATGGGCGGCGTTCTCGATCGCCCCGTAAAAACGGTCCAGCGACTTTTGGAAGTCGTCGCGGTTGAAGCTCTTGCTGACCAGGGCGTCGATCACCGTCTCCACCTCGGCGGCGATGACGTTGCGGCGCGTGAATTCGGGATTGTCGAAAATCTTGCGGAACAGGCGTTCGGTGAGCAGGTGCTGCACCAGCATTTCATCGACGGCGTCCTGCCGGATGTTCGGGTTCAGCGCGGTTTGGCAGAGCGAGAAGAAGCTGTCGAAGGCGGCCTGGAACTTCGGATTATCACGGTGGGCCGTCTTGATCTTGTCGGCCAGGCCGCGCGCCAGATCCGGAACGCGCTCCTTGAACTCGGCGACGGCCTCCTCGAAGTCCTCGTGGGCCGGCTCCGTGTAAGCGTAGAACTGGTTGAGCAGATCGGCGAGCTGCTGGGCGTCGTGCAAGTCGATGCGCAGCACTTCGCGCTTGCCCTGGAACAGCACCGCTTGCCGGGTGTCCTCGAAAATGATGTTGCTGAGCGGATAGCCTTTCTTGATTTTCTTGGCGATTTCGTCGTCGAGATGGTCGTCGGTGTCCTTGGCCTCCCAGTAGCCGCGATGAAGGTTGAAGTCGTCGCAGAGGGTGCCGTCGGGCACGACGCGCTTGCCGCCGGCGCGGGTGCTTTGTTCGGGCACGAGCAGCCAATGGCGGGCCTTGGCGGTTTCGGCGAGCAAATTCTGGAAGGCGGAGCGGATGGCGGTTTCGTGGCCGACGTGGTGCTCGTGGTATTCTTTCAGCGTCTGGTAATACGTCTGGATGGCCTTGTGCGTGGGCTTGACGTGGAAGGGGTGAGACATCGTTGGCAGCACCTCCGTCGGGCTTGGGCAAGCTGCCGTCATTGTAACGGAGCGGCGGGACGAGCGAAATGAATCCTCCTCATTCTCACGAAGTCGTCCCGCTGCCGTTGCCTGTCGCAGCGGGCGGAGGCGGGAACAGATCGCGCACAGGACAGCGGAAACCGGGAACCACGTCCTCTCCGTCAAGTTGGTCGTTCTCGCGCAGACTATGACTGGACCCGTTGACCCGATAGACGCGGACGGTGTGATTTTTCGGACTGATGACCCACACGAGACGGACGCCGGCACGCAGGTATTCCTCGATCTTTTCATCCACTTCCTCATAGGTGTCGTTGGGCGAAACGACCTCGACCACAAGGTCGGGAGCGAGGCGCGCATAGCCGCCCGGCAACTGCTCATCGTTGAACCGGCCGTGCCGCACGAACGAGACGTCAGGCTTGCGTACGGTGCGCGGCGAGTCGGGGAAGCCTTGGTAAGCCGCATCGCCACCGGGCAACACCCAGCCCAGGCGATGCGCACGACAGTGATTGCCCAGGACGCGGATCAACTCGCCGGCAACCCACCCTGCCAGGATACCCATGTGCCGCTCCACCAAGCGCCCGTTGACCAACTCGAAGTTCTCACCACCGGGCATGGTCAGCAAATCTTCCGGCGTGTACTCGCGCTGCATCACGTTCACATTCATGGTTCACCTCGTCCTGTTCGGGGCACGGCGCGTCGATGCCATATTGTACCGCGACGGCGGCGCGGACTCTAAGCCGCAAGCGGCCGATCAGCCGTTGCCGACCGGGACCGTCGGTTCCTTGCCGTCCTCGACCCACACCCAGCCGTATTGCGTGTTGCTCGGCGACGGATTGCGACGATACTCCTCGCGCAGTTGCGTCAGCTTGTCGGCCTTGATCGCCTGCCGCTTGGCCTTCACGTCGATGCCGAACACCTTCGCCGCGTTCAGGCCGAGGATCTGGTTCTTGATGTCGTCGGTCAGTTCCGGATAGCCGTGCTTCTTGCGCAGCTCGTCCGGCATTTGCAGCTTGCGCAGGCGCACGATCTGGCCTTGCGGACTGCCGCCCCAGATGGAATCGGTGCCCCACAAGATGTGGTCGGCGCCGGCGACCTGGATCATCTGACCGAGCATGTGCAGGCACGTCTTCGGCGCCGATGCCGACGTCATGTTGAAGGTGCCGCCCAGCTCGAAATAGATGTTCTTGATCTTCGGGTTCTTCTTGAGAATGCGCAGGATGTCGCTGACCCAGGGGATTTCCTGCGGGTCGTCGGTTTTGGGATCCTTGACTTTCTCGCCGGTGCCGAAGTTGAAGGG
>DATBGU010000280.1:0-4126 GCA_036557825.1 Gemmataceae bacterium | reverse complement strand
CGCGGTCAACGCCAACAATTGTTCGCCGATCTCCGGACTCGTCCGGAAACAATGTTGCTAGTCAAGTCGGGTTCGACGCTTGATGAATTGCTCCGCGAACTGCCCGATTCCATCGAGTTCGTGGCACCCGAGCAATCGGGTCTTGCGACGGCCGGATGGGTGCGGTCTCGTTCCTCGACCGAGAGGGGCTTGCCGACTGCGAATCCTAATGAGAGCGATGGGTATGAATAACGGGAGTGTATGGGAATCGAACCCACAGAGAGCTTTGTTCAAACCCTCCACTGGTTTTGAAGACCAGGGCCCCCACCAGAGGTGCAAACACTCCCAGGACGACGGAAGTCATTGTACAGCCTTCGGAACGCGGGAAAAGACGGCCTTCTCGCGGTCTGCGCAGCAGCCAAGCAATAACGCGGAAGTAAGACAAAAACCGCCATTCGCAGCCATTCCGAGACCCGCCCGCGACAAGCAGACGACAAGCAGAAAACAAGCGCCGGACGGCGGGTGACTTTCCCATCGCCGGTTTCCTGTCCGGTTGGTGGCAGGGCATCGAGCGCCTCATGCCCTTCTGATGCGCCGGGTCGATAAGACCGCCGCGCGCAGAGTTCTAGGCAGCTGACATCCATGACATTTTCCCGGTTCGGCTTGCTTCTCCCCTCGATTTTACCGAGTAGCCGGACGCGCAGCCGATAACGGGGCTTGACGATGTGGCGCCGTCCACGCAGTGTGACAGATGAACCTATCCTGGCGCAACGGCGGACAAACGGAGGAGCGAGCCGATGAGTTCGGCCAGGGCGGACGACCTTCGGAAAACTGTCGAGGCGGCGGTCCAGCCGTGGCCAGCGCCCACCATCCCGCACGGCAGCGATCTGGAATTGGAATCGTAGCGATTCGATCCGAGCCCCACAGTTCAGCATCCACCCACGACGCCCGCCCAGTGCGCCTCAATGCCCACATGCGCGGGGCAAACCCGGCGTCGGTGAACCATGTTTTACACACTTGCCGAAAGGACACGAACAATTCGGCGCCCTATCTTGACGCCTCTGTCCCAGAGAGCTCAGTCATTTCATGATTGATTCCACGAGATTTCGTGGACGTCCACGAGATTTCGTGGACGCGGATCTAAAGGCGATTCATGACAGTCCTAGGACTGACACCAGAGACGTGCTCCAAAATTCGTTGAAGTGAGACGTTGCAGCCGCGCACCGGAAACGGCGCGAAGAACGGCACGGTCTTCGCTTTCACCTTCGCGGTCAAGAACCAATGAGCTGGGTTACCGATGCTGAGAATTTCGGTTTCCGAACAGGACCCGTCGTGTCGCATCCTCAAGCTCGAAGGCAAGCTGCTTCAAGCCTGGGTCGATGAGGTGCGCCGCCTTTGCGTCAAGGCCGAGGAGGGTTCACTTCCCGCCTCGATCTTTCCGGCCTCAGCTTTGTCGATCGTGCCGGTGTCGAACTGCTGCAGCTGCTTCGGCGGCAAGGTGTGCGCATTCACTCCTGCTCTCCGTTCGTGGCGGAGTTGTTGCATTGGGACCACAATCCCAACCCTTAACCCGGATTATTCAAAGCCTTCGCCGCAAGCTTGCCACCCAGGTGCATGCAGCCCGTTTGCCACAGAAGTCTTGCCTGTATCGGCCTTGTGGACACACCGCCCCCTTACCCCCGTTGGGAATCACAGCAACGGGTTGTCCAAATGGTTAACCGGAAGGGTTGGCAATGGGAGTCGGAAGGGGATCACGCAAGCGTTCGCACATGCGGCGATACCAATCCTGGTGGGGCCAACTCGAGGACAACCGGACCACAATACGCCGCGTCCGGACGACGACTTCCGCCGCCACCTTGATAAGCAGGGTACGCCAGGTGCAGGGGTGTCCTTCCCCCAGCGGGTCGCGCTGCCGCCGTAGCCGGAAGTGTCGCTGCCGCTTCGCCCCCATCAGAGCCTCCACAGGCACTCGATCACCCTCGGCAGCGGCAGCGGTATCGCCGGCCTGGTTGGCCGGTGCTTGGCCCAACTCGGTCGCAGGTGGGAGCGCCGGCATCGGCTCGGCGACGAACTGCCGCAGCCGCACCAGCAGGTTCATCGCCGCCGCATGCAGGTACAACCGGAAGTAGTTGGCCACGAAGCGATGGTCGCTCAGCCGGTCCATTGACAGGTCGCACTTGAATTCCTTATTCCGGTTTTCACTTTCTCCGCGCGCAGAATACTCATCGTAGGTCGGCCCCGACAGGAGTATCGCCCCCGGCCGGTTGGTCACCACGAAGCGGCGGTTCGTGCCCCGATCGTTGGCCTCCGCCTTGGCAATGACCCAGCGTGATTGCGGCCAAGTTCCTGCCTGATACCAGAAGCCGGTGAACAAGCGCGACGGCAACGTCGGCCGAGGCGAGTCCTGTCGGCGTGCCGCTTGCCGCTCCCGATCGTAAGCTGCCACCGCCTCGGCCAGCAGCTCCTCGGTCTGCCGCTGGAGGACCGCGTTGGCGCTGAGGCCGAACGTGTACCAGACACGCAACTGTTCGCACACGTCGTACATGGCCGGCACGCCGAAGGCACAGTCGCCACGGAGGTACAGGACCACGTCCGGCCAAACAGAACGCAGACGGGTCACGAGGTAGACCAGGTCGTCCTCAGCTCCCAGCGCGGCATGGACATTGCCCGGACGCAGCGACAGCAGGACGAATTGATCGTTGTCGGCGCAAGTGATGACCAGTGGCAGGTACTGGTTCTGATCGTAATAGCCGTGCCAGAAGGTCAACTGCTGGTGCCCGTGGGCCGGGTCATCGATGGCATCCAAATCGAACGTCAGGTGACGCGGTGGCGTGTCGAAGGAGGCGATGAACTGGTCGAGGAGCACATCACGCAGGCGTTTGAGGGACGGTATCGAGATAGCGTTCTCGAAGCGGGACAGGGTCGGCTGACTGGCCAGGTCGTCGCCGTCCGGGGAGCGGTCGGCCACCAGTTTGAAGACCGGATCGTGGCGGAGGGTGTCATGGTCGTTTTGGTCCTCGTAGCCGGCCAGGATGCCATAAATGCGGGACCGGACCATCTCCAGGAACGTGTGCTCGCTGAGGTCGGGGTTGCGGGGATCGTCGAGAGCGGCGGCGAAGGCTTGCGTGAGCCCGATGCGTTCGTCGAATTGGCGGATGGGGAGCAGGCCGGCGTCGCTGGAGAGCTGGCCTGGGGATGGCTCGATAACGAGCGGCGTGCCGAAAAAATCCAAGCGTTGTGGCCAGTCTGGAGGTAGATTCACCAGTGCTCTCCGTGGGAAGGAAAAGGCTGAGTCGCTCACCTTGTTCGACGCGAGCGGCGGTCAAAGACTTCGATCCCCGCGAGGATCTTTTCCAACAATCTTGCACCGGACCTGTCCTCGTCGCGGGCCGTTGTCCGGTATAGACCTTTAGGGAGAGGTCATGACCGATATGGGGACAACGACCGACGACCTGCTGCGACAGGCCAGGGCCGGGGACGCGACGGCCCTGGGCGCTCTGTTCGCGCACTACCGCGATCGGCTGCGCAAGATGGTCCACCTGCGGCTCGATCGCCGCATCGGCGGGCGTCTGGACCCCTCGGACGTCCTCCAGGAAGCCTATCTCGACGTGGCCCGTCGCTTCCCGGAGTACGCCGCCGCGCCCGCGGTGCCCTTCTACATCTGGCTGCGGATCCTGACCGGACAGCGGCTGATCGACCTGCACCGCCAGCACCTCGGGGCCAAGATGCGCGACGCCGGACAGGAAGTCTCGCTCTACCGGGGGGCGCTGCCGCAGGCCTCGTCCGCGTCGCTGGCGCAGCAACTGCTCGCCGGCTTGACCTCGCCGACCCAGGCCGCCGTCCGCGCGGAAATGCAGCTCAAGCTGCAAGACGCGCTCAACGGCATGGACCCGCTGGACCGCGAGGTCGTGGTCCTACGTCACTTCGAGGAGCTGAACAACGTCGAGACGGCGACCGTGCTCGGCATCGAGCCCTCCGCGGCCAGTAAACGCTACCTGCGGGCCATCCGGCGACTCAAGGCGATCCTCGATCAAGTCCCTGGGTTCTTTGCCTGAGAAAACGGGAGACATCCCATGCCTTCGTCTGATTCGTCCCGCGACGCGCTCGTGGAGCGGCTGGCGGAGGAGTTCGTCGAGCGGCACCGCCG
>DATBGU010000279.1:0-47218 GCA_036557825.1 Gemmataceae bacterium | reverse complement strand
ATGAAACGCCGTGATGACGCTCAGCACCAGGAACTTGCTCGCCAGGTACGGCACGATGCCGAGGTTGACGGCGCGTTCGCGGCCGTAGATCGCCTCTTCCTTGACGATCTCCTTGGCCGCGTTGTTGCAGCCGAACCACAGCACTATCATCACGAGGACGAAGAGCAGAATATAGGTGAAGCGCGGATTAATGGCGCGGCGGTCCGGCACCACCGGGCCATCGAAGGACAGCAGGTTGTCAACAATCTTCGCCTCGCGCAGTCCATGCATCGCGTCGATCAGTTCGGACCCTGTCACAGTGGTCGGCTCGCCGTCCACGTTCATGGTGAAGCGGGCGTCGCGCAGCGCCTTCATGCGGTCATCCATTTCCGGCTGCCGCAGTTGTTCGAGAAGCCGGCGCTGTTGCGGCGCCAGTTGATCGCTTGCCAGCAGTTGACCGACGCCGCGCAGCAGCGTGAGCATGCGGCGCTCGCTGTCGGTCAACGGCCGCGGCATCGGCACTTCGCTGCGATAGTCCTTGTTGACGAAACCGATGAGCAGAAACACGGCGACCAGTGGCGCTTGCAGCAGCAACAGACGCAGACCGCGGCGGTCGCTGCAAATCAGCTCGACGTAGCGGCCGGTCAGGACGCGGAACTGATGCCACGAATCGAGCAGCGGCGACAGCACTTTGCGGACGCGCAGATAGCGAGCGGTCAGCCGGCGAAAGCGGTCGGCCAGCGGCGGCCACTCCGACAGTGACACCAGCTTGCGGCCATCCGCCAGCAAACTCGACAGACTCGGCGCCGGCTCCGCTTCCTCTGTGGCCGGCAAGGAGGGCATCTCGGCGGTATCGGCGGCGCGAGCGGCCCCGCGACCGGCGACGAACTCTTGATACGCCTCGCTGGCGAGGAACTCGCGCTCCCATTCCTCCAGAGATTTTTGACTTAGGCGGTCGTAAATATCGCTTATACGTTTGACGCCGAAGTGGCGCGGCGCCTCGGGTGGCGGCCCGTAATACATCAGTTTGCCGCGCGCCAGGATCAGGGCGAGGTGGCACTGGTCCACGTTATCGACGTTGTGCGTGATGCAGATGATGGAGCGCCCCTCGTCGGCGAGCCGGCGGAACAGACGCATCATGCGCGCCTCGGTGCCGGCGTCGAGTCCGCTGGTCGCCTCGTCGATATACAGCAGGCACGGCTGCGCGATCAGCTCCGCGCCGAGGCTGACGCGCTTGATCTGTCCGCCGCTGAGATTGGCCACCAGCGTATCGCGGTGCGGCCCCAGTTCCATCTCTTTGATGACCGCCTCGATGCGAGCGCGCAGCTCGGCCGGGTCCGTGTCGGTCGGCAGCCGTAAACGGGCGGTGTAGTACAGGGCGCGGTACACCGTAAGCTGCGTGTGAACGATGTCCTTCTGCGGGACGTAGCCGAGCGATTGGCGGAAGTTGTCGAAGTGGCGATAGAAGTCCTCTCCGTTGGCCAGCACGGTGCCGCCGGTCGCGCGGCGCCGGCCGTTGAGACAGTCCATGAGCGTGCTTTTGCCGGAGCCGCTCGGACCCAGCAGACTGACGAACTCGCCGGGGTTGACGATGACGTTGATGTTGTCGAGCAGTTTGCGTTTCTGTCCGTCGGGCAACGGCACCACCTTTTCCAGCCGGCGCGCCTCCAGGCGCAGACTGCGGCTGCTGTCCAGCGAGTGAATGACGCCGTCGCGCAGCGTGAACAGGAACGGCCCGATGCCGACGCGCTCGCTGTCGTGGACGAGCACCGGCTCGGTGATGCGGCGGCCGGCGACCCAAACGCCGTTGACGCTGGCCAGATCGCGCAGCCGCAGCCCCTCGCGCTGGCGTTCGAGCAGCGCGTGATAGCGCGACACCATCGGATGCGGCAGGCAAACGTCGCAGTCGGGCGCCCGGCCGATGACCAGGCGGTCCTTGCCGGCGAAGAGCGTGTTGAGGGTTGCCGCTCGCTTGGGAAGGCGAATTTGCATCTGCTGGCCGGTCCAGCGCACGGTCGCCTCATGGGGCAGCGCGGCCTCCAACGGCTTGCCGCACTGCTGACAGAAGCGATTGCCGTCGGCGTTGGCGGTCTGACAGGTGGAACAGGTTTTCATGCGGGCGCATCCTGAATGCCTCGGAGAGTCCGCGGTACAGTGTATAAAACCAGACGCCGCTCGCGGCTTGGTGTCGGCCGCGAGCGGCGTCTGGAATAGGCGTTCCGCCGTGTCCTTTACGGCCCGCCCGGCTTGCTCAGCACGGCGTCGCGGCGGGCGGCCGACGCCTCCGCGGCGAGGAGGGGGATCTTCGGAAGGATTGCCGGCGCGGCGGCGGTTCCCGTCTTCAAGTTGGCGGCCTTCGCTTGCTGCTGCTCGAACCAAGTGTGCCATTGACGGGCGGAGCTTTTCTGGGCCACCCGATTGGCCCCCTCGGCCGGGCCGAAATCGACGTTACGCCGGCCCGCCGACGTGTTGAGACGGACCAGGCTGCGCCGGGCCGCCTGACGAACCGAGGCGTTCTCATCGGTCAATCGCTCGATGAGGTCGTCGGTCAGGGCGGGACCGTACTTGCCGATGGCCAGGGCGGCGATCAAGCGCAATTCCGCGTTCGGATCGTTGAGGGCGGCCTTGAGCGCCTCCGGCCCCTTGTCGGCCAACTCACGCATTTGGCGCTTTAGCCGCGCCGTTTGCAACAGCTGCTGTTGCTGGACTTGCTGAAGAATCTGTAGCTGCAATTGTTGTTGTTGCAGCAATTGCCGCTGTTGCAGTAAGGACTGCTGGAGCAACCCCGGTGAGGCGCCGGGATTGCGACCGCCGCCGTGCCGGCATTGAGCGTGAGCCGGGTTCGCGAAAAGAACGCTGGCGAAAGCGGAGCACAATACCCAGACGAGAAGAGCGAATTGCCGACGCCCAGACATGATCGACCTCCTGCGCGAAAGGCGTACCAGATGTGAGAGGAAACATATGTTAGAGAAACCCGGACATGATTTAGTTCCCGGTCTGCTCGAAGTCTTTTCGAGGGTTTCCTTGCGGACCTGTTCGGATGGACAGATCAATCACGATGCCAACAAACCCGTCTGAACCATCTCAAGAATCGTGTCCACTGCCGCCATCGCCCCGATGCCGACGTCGCCGCAGGCCAGCAGACGGCTCTCCGGCGCTGCGACGCGCAGACGCGAACCATGCGCGTTGATCCATTCTACCAGTTCGTCCCGCGCGAGGAAGTCGGGAGGCGACAAGCCCATGTCGGCGGCCACCTGGCGCAGATGACGCGCCGTCGCCGGATGCTGCCACATGAGCGTGTTCATCGCCGGCGCCAGCACCACCCGCCGCGCCGGCTCCCAGGCGCGCCACACGCAGGTCAGGCAGTTGTCGGCAAGACCATTCGCCAGCTTCGCCAGCGTGTTCGCATCCAGCGGGGCGATGACCAGCACGTCGGCCCAGCGGCGCAGCTGGATGTGCAGCACTTCGTCGTCGCGCTGCCAGCGCCGCCCGTTGTCCCGCCCCGGCCATTCGTCCTCGTCGAGGACAAGCGCATCGCGTCCGATTTCCGTCGCGTCGAAGAAATACAGCGATGCTCGCGTGGCGACGACGCGAACGGCATGGCCCGGACGCTTCAGCGTCTCGAACAGGAGCGGTGTTTTCACGGCGGCCACCGAGCCGGTGACGCCCAGCAAGATGTTAGCCATTAGCTTGTTTCCGTGGATATTGCTCCAGCGCGATCAGCAGGCGCTCGGCCAGTTCGCGCCGGCTGACGCGATGATACGCGCCGGCGAGCGGACCGAGGAAGGCGTGGGCGCTCGCTCCTTCCAGGGTGTTGGCCACCATCAAATCAGCATCCGAATGGGTCCGCGAGCGCTCGGCGACGGCCAGCAACTGCTCATCCTCAACGCCGACTTCGAGCTTGAATTTCACGAGCAGGCCGCGAAAGCCCCAATCGCGGCGGACGCAGTCGATCAGCTTGGGAGCGCGCACCAGACGCAGCCACAATTCCGGCTCGTCGCTCTTGACCTTGCCGGCGGCGCGATCGACCAGCGCCGGACCGCTCGCATCGTCGCTCTGCCACCGGCCGCTCTCCGGCTGAAAGCGTGACTGTTCCGCCGGCGCGTAGATGCCGCCCGCGAGATAGTCGCTGACGGCGGCGCAATGGACGACGGTATCCAAGCCGCCTCCCGTCACCAACTCCTTCATAAGATTTTGCAGATCCTCGAACGTGCGATAGCGCAGCATCGCCCAGCGTTCCCCCCGAGGCGCATCGACCACTTCCGGATGCGAGGTCAGCAAGGTGACGCCGTGGCCGCGCTCCCAGGCACAGCGTGCGATGGCGGCGCCGGTGCGGCCGGTGAAGATGTTGGTGATGCAGCGCACACGGTCGATGGGGACCACCGTATTGCCGGCCGTGACGAGGATGTTCATAATTCACCACGGAAAACACGGAAAGCACGGAAAAAAGACAGACAGGCGTCGGTCTTCCCCTACGGTGTATTCTCTCTTCTTTTGGCGAATTTGTCTTCTTTGTCTTTTTCCGTATTTTCCGTGTTTTCCGTGGTGGTCCTTTTCGGGGTTTAGCGTGGTAGGGTGGAATCGGGCGGCGGCGCGGAGCGGGCGTTGACGGGCAGTTCGATCTCGTCGAGGTGCTTCTTGAAGGCGCTGGGCAGCGAGGGCAAGACGGCGGCGAGGCGCGGCCCCAGCGGGCCGGTATTGCGGCCGGCGCGCAGATCCTGCAAGTACGTCAGCAGCACCGTCTTCGCCTCCCGCGAGTTCAGCATCAAATGCACCCACAGCCAGGCTTCGCGATATTCCGGACCTCTCATCTCGTTCACGTCCTTCATACGCTCCAGGCGGTTAAGATCCGGCTGGAAACTGACGCCAAGGTCGCGGCGCAGGGCATCGACGTGGGAGGCGTTGATCCCGTGGCGGTCGGGCCGCAGCTCGAAGTATTCGGCCAACCCCTCGTCCAGCCACAGCGGCACGTCGCGGATGACGCTGTGCAAGAGCGCGTGCGTCAGTTCGTGGCGTAGATCCTGCTGCACACGATCGCCCCAGCGTGTGTACACCATCAAATCGTCGCCGCTGCCCAGCGTGCGCGGCCGGGCGATGAAGAAGGCGCGGCGCAGCGGCAAATCCGGATAGACGGCGTGCATGAACTGATCGTAACGATCCTTGGTATCGAAGAGGTAAACCTGTACGGCGGAGTGGCCGGGCACCAGCTGCAACTCGCGGTAGACTTGATCGCTCAGCTTGGCGAGTTCCTTGAACAGCGGCAGATCGCGTTTCACCTCGAAATCGGACAGGAACACATAAGGAGGAATGCGGAAGGTGTAGCGACCAGGCGCAGGGGGCAGCGGCCGCGCGTCCGCCTTCTCCGCCTTGTCGCGCGACAGCAGGTTCAGGCTGAAGGAATTGCAGCCGAACATCGAAGACAAAAGAACCAACCCCAGACACGCGAAGAGCACCAAGAAGACAACAGTTCTCGGAGAACGGAGAGTTTGCCCGGCCATCCTTTGATCTCCGCCCTCGCGTGCTTGTCTCTTCTCTGTGTCTCTGGGGTTAATAGGTTCGGCTTCTCGACTCATACGATGAACCGAATGCGTTCGCAAGAGGAGTTAGCCGTCGCTTAGCCCAGGGGCCGGCCCTTGCGTAGATTGCGGTTGATCTTGTTCGCCGTCGCTTCCTCGATCTGCCGCCACCAGCGTTTCCAGCCGATTCGCCCGCGCAGTCCCCAACGGAGATACACGCGCAGGAAACGCAGGCGGTCGGTGCGCGTCAGGGCGGGCCGATTGTGGAAGCTGGCGTTCAGCCGGGCGAGGTTCTGCACGCGGCGGCAGCGGCGCAGCTTGCGCATCCGCCGAACGCCGACGAGGTCGATGAAACAGATGGACGTCTCGCCGCCGCGAGCGAGAGTCGAGACGCCGCCGATCAGCAAGTTCGCCGCTTTCAAATCGCGGTGCGAAAGGAGGCGCTGGTGCAGCGTGGCGATGAGACGAGCAAGTTGATCGATCAGGCGACGCAGCACGGCACGGCCGTCGTCGGCGGGCAGCGAATCCAGGTGGTTCAGGAAGCGCAGCAAATCGAGGGCGTCGGGGGCTTTCTCGGTGAGCAGATAACCCTCGTGGGGCAGGCCGCGACGATAGCGGTGCCAGACAGCCAGCGGCCGCGGCGTCGGCAGACAGCGCAGCCGCAGACCGTGACCCATGACGTAAGATCGCAGGGCCGGCGTCGGACGGAACAGGGCCGTCCACGGATCGCTCCAGCGCGTCACGGCGAAGCGCTTGCAGACGACGCGGCGCGGCCCGTCCGGACCCGGCAGATCGAACTCGACGACAGCAGAGCTGCGCGATTGCTTCAGAACGACAGCGTCCGGTCGCTCGAACACTGCATCGGGATCGGCCAGCAGCGGCGCCAGAGCTTCGGGAGCGAGATCCGTTACGACATGGCCTGCCACGTCCGGACCGCGCACGCGCCGGAAATGACGATTGACGCCCCGGCAGCGGCGATCCAGTCCCCGCCAGAATCGCAGGTTCGACGCCAGCGTCCCGCGCTCCAGTTCGGCGATGGCCGCGCGGTGCTTGGTGAGCGGGCGGGACGCCCGCGCTCCGGAGCGCGGGCGTCCCGCCCGCTGGGCGGAGCAGTAGGCGAACCAGAAGCGCAACCGGTCGGTGCGCTCCGAGCGGAGCATGAACCAGCGGTTGAGCACGATCAGGTTCGCCCGGCGGGCGCGCCACGACAACGGAGCGCCGAGGCGGAGCGCATGCAGGTCGATGAGGAAGAGTTCGGGATGGTCGTCGCCGTCGAGACGGAGGAGGAGGTTGCCCGGATGCAGGTCGTGGTGCGCGATGCCGGCGTCGTGCATGTGGGCCAACAATTGCCCCAGCGCCGCGGCCAGGCGCTGCCGCATGCGCGTGCGGCGCGGATGCGGCCACTGCGGCAGCGTGTTCTCCAGGAAGGAGGTGAGCGACCGCGTTTCCGGCAGCGTGCGCGTGATGAGAAAACTGCACGGCGGTCCCGCGCCGCGACGGGTTTCGCCGATCGCCAGCGGTTCGATGGTGGGGATGTGACGGGCGGCGACGGCCAGAGCGTGATTGTATTCGACGCGGGCCTTGCTCGGCCGCACCAGCTCGCGCAGCCAGGCGCGGCGGTCGGCCAGGCGATTGTGTTTGAGGTAAAAACTCAGCCCCGGCAGGACGACGTGATAGACGGTGCGGTGCGGGCCGTGCTTGACCATGCGCGCCTGTCCGGTGGTCAGCCATTCGTTCAGGCGCAGGCCGTCCGGGCCGAACAGATGTTCGAGTCCGGGGCGGATCTGCCAGCGGACGCCGCCGCTCACGAGGATGAGGGATTCGGACATGACGCCTCATTTTCCGAGGAACACGCTAGGCCGCGCGCGGCTCCTTCAGGCGATCCAGCAGCGCCGTCCAGTTCGCCGCGCCCACGGCGACGCTGTAGCGCGATTCGACCCGTTGCCGGCCGGCGCGACCCATGCGCCGCCGCAGTTCCGGATCGTGCGCCAGCCGCCGCACCGCTTCGATCCACTGCGCCGGCGTCAGCGCCAGAAAACCCGTCTCGCCGTGCTTCACCATCTCGCCCTGTACGCCGACCGGATTGGCGATCACCGGCAGCCCCGCCGCCATGTATTGCAGCACCTTCAGGCCGCACTTGCCGCGACTCCACAGGTCGTCCGGGATCCAACTAATGCCGATGTCGGCGCGGGCAATCTCCTCCACCTCGCCGGTCTCCGTCCACGGTGCCGCGACAACCGGCAGATCGCGCAGTTGCAGAAAGCGATCGCAAATCAGCTTCAGGCACAAGCCAGGCACGTTCCGGCCGATTTCCTCCAGCAGCGGCACGATCACTTGCAATCCCCGTAAGGTGCTGGACGATCCCACCCAGACCAGTTCGACCCCGGTGCCCTTACGCGACGGTTCGGTCAGCGGATAACGGCCGACATCAACACAGGTTGGAATGACGTGGACGCGCGCCGCCGTGGTCCAGCGGGCGGCATGTTCGGCGAGGAAGTCATTGCCGGCGATCACCGCGTCGGCGCAGCGGACCATCCCCGCGAAGCGACGCAGGCGGCGGCGATCGTGAAGTCCTCGCGCCGCGTAGGAATCGCGCAGGAACACGGCGTCATCGAAATCGAACAACAGCCGGCGGGCCGCGCGCCGCAGCATCAGGAGTTGCCAACCGGATAGCAGCCGGCGCTGCAAAATCACGTTCGCGCCGCGCAACCGATGGAAGAATCCCGGACGCGACCACCAGCGGCGCGGCAGCACCTGCAGTTCCAGCGTGTGGCCGGCCTGTTCCAGCAGCGGACGAAACGCCGCCAGACGGTAGCGCGAACAGACGTGTTCGGGATGATCGACCAGGCCGATCCAGTACACGGGTTCCTCTCCATGCCGCGATCAGGGGGCGGGTTTGGGCGGCGGCGCTTCGTAAGGGATGGGAGCGGCCGGCAGTTCCGCCGCCGGAGCTGGTGCGGGAGCCGGCCCCGGAGCGGACGTGATCGGGGGCGGGACGGGCGGCGGTTCGCACTTCGCGCCTCGTGCCTTCCATTTCACCGTGCGACCCAGGCAGTTCGGATTTTTGAGCAGAAATCCATCTCTGTTCTCCTTCTCGACGGTGCAATCATCGAAGGTGCAGCTGATTTCCAGGTTCGGAGGGTGCGGATAGGGGAGCGGATAGCGCACGAACACCTTCTCGTTTCCAGGCACATGGGCCTCGCCCTGCTGGCAAAGCACGCCCTCCTCGCAGGGCGGCGACTCGACCGTGCGATTGCCGATCGACAGGCTCATGCAGCCCATCATGATCGCCAGCATGAGGCAAGCCGCCGTCAACCCCACCGGAGCGGACAACAGAATCGCTCCGGCGCGCGTCGGTGATCGCGGGGGTGGCGCGGTGGATTTGGCGGGAGGAACAATCCCATCCGTGGACATGGACGAATCCTTTCGCATCGAACCCACCCCGCATCCTCGCGGGGCGTCTCGGCTCAGCGCCGGCGGTCGGACATGGCTCGGCGGATCTCCTTCTGAGCGTCGGCTTTCTTCGCCGCCTGCCGTTTATCGTGCAGTTGCTTGCCGCGCGCGATGGCCAACTCGACCTTGGCCCGGCCGTTTTTGAAGTACATCCGCAGCGGCACCAGGGTGAAGCCGCGCTGCGAGGCCTTGCCGGCGAACTTGGCGATCTCGCGGCGGTGCAGCAGCAGTTTGCGCGGCCGTTTGGGCTTGTGGTTCATCCGATTGCCCATGCTGTACTCGGGGATGTCGCAGCCGATCAGCCAGACTTCGCCCTCCTCGATCTTGGCATAGGCGTCTTCCAGTCCGCCCGCCCCTTCGCGCAGGCTCTTGACCTCGGTGCCGGTCAGCACCAAGCCGCACTCCAGCGCGTCCTCGATGTCGTACTCATGGAAGGCTCGTTTGTTGCGGCAAATGATGTGAATGCCGTCGGCCTGATCTTTTTTGTTGTTGGCTCGGCGCGCCATGGCTCATTCTCCTGGCCCCATGCTAACACAAACCCAGGCGCGAGAGAACGGCGAACGGCCGGCCGACGCTCCCGCAGATACGGATTGACACGCGGATAGCTGCGGGGGTATCACAAATTGCAGATTGTGGATTGTGGATTGTGGATCGCGGTTTGCGAGACAATCCGCAATGGGAGCAGGGAGGCTCAGGACGACATGGATGGATCGTCGGCGATCGACTCCCGTCAGGCGCCTCCGCGACGCGTCGAGCGCCTCGCCCTCCTTCTGTTCTTCGCGGTCGTCGGACTCTTCGCCGTCGTGGTGGAGATCCGCTCGGCGTTTCAGAACACGCGCAAGGGCGATCTGAACGTCTTCCTGCGGGCCGGCTGGGCCGTCCGCGCCGACGCCGATCTGTACGCCGTCACCGACGACAACGGCTTCCACTACCACTATCCGCCGCTGTTGGCCATCCTGGCCGCGCCGCTGGCCGACGCGCCGGCGGGGTTCGACCGCACCGGCATGTTGCCGTATGCCGTGTCGGTCGCTCTCTGTTACGTCCTCAACCTGCTTTTCCTGGCCTTCGCCGTTCACCGCTTGGCCGGCGCCATTGAGCAGCGGACGGCCGGACGTTTTCGGCTGACCTGGCCGACCGGCAGCCGCGGCTGGTGGGGGCTGCGCTGGACGCCGGTGCTGGCGTGTCTCATTCCGATCGGGCACACCCTCGGCCGCGGTCAGGTCAATCTACTGCTCCTGGCCCTGTTCGCCGGCTTTTTGGCGGATCTGCTGCGTGGCCGCAACTTCCGGGCGGGGCTGTGGCTGGCGGCGGCGATCAGCGTGAAGATCATCCCGGCCTATCTGCTGCTGTTGCCGCTCTGGCGGCGCGACGGCCGTTGTCTCGCCGGCTGCGCTGTCGGCCTTCTGCTGGGGTTGGCCGTTGTTCCGTTGGTTTTCATGGGTCCGGTTCGCACCGCCGCCTGCTACCGCGAGATGACGCGGACGGTCCTGCTTCCGGGCGTGGGGGCTGGCGAAGATGCGTCGCGCGCCGACGAGTTGACCAATCAGACGGCCACCGAGGGGCAGTCGATTTTGACGGCGCTGCATAACACGCTGCATTCCGATCCGTATCGGCGTCCGCCGAAAGCGTCGCCGGTGGTGCGGCTGATTAGCTACCTGCTCGGCGGACTACTGACGCTGACGAGCCTGTGGGCCTACGGTTGGCGGCGGCGCGGCGATGGGGTGGACGTGGTGCTGCTCTTCGGTCTGCTCGTCTTGAACATGCTGCTGATAAGTCCCGTGTGTCATCTGCACTATTTCAGCCTGGCTCTGCCGTTGGTGATGGCGCTGCTGGCCGACCGCTGGCAGGGGCGACCCGGACTGACGCTGGGTCCGTGGCTGCTGGGTTTGCTGGCGGTCAACTTCGTCGCCAACCTGCTGCCGCAATTGCCGGACATGTCCCTTTTGCGCGATTGCGGATCGGCCATGTATGGAAATTTGCTGGTGTGGGCGGCCGGGGTTGTGTTGCTGAGGCGGCGCGGACGGAGGCAGGTCGAGGTCAGTCCGCTGCCGGCTTCGACGCCGTTGGCGGCCTAGGGCGGGATGGGCAGAGGAGGACGGGCGTGACAGGCACAGGCACCTTCTGGCAGCGCCTCGTTCGCGGCGTGCGCCGCCTGCGCCAGCAGCCGTATTGGTCCGACTTCGCCGGGCCGGACTGGGCCGAGCGCATCATGCAGGCCGAAGTCACCGATCGCTTCCACGCCAAGCAGGGACGCACCATCGCCCGCTGGACCCTCGACGCGGACGACCGCCGGCTGGTCGTTTATCTGAAACGTCATTACCGGCTGCCCTGGCTGCACGGCCTGCTGGCGCTGCTGTGGCCCGGCGGTTCGTGGTCGCCGGCCATGCAGGAATGGGAGCATCTTGAATGGGCGCGGTCGGCCGGGCTGCCGGTGCCGGCGGCGGCGGCCGGCGGCGAGTTCATCGGTCCCTGGGGGCGGTTGCAAAGCTTCCTCGCCGTCGAGGAATTGACCGGCATGCTCGCCCTGCACGAGGCCGTTCCTCTCGCGGCGGAGCGGCTCCCTCCGTTGCTGTTCCGCCGCTGGAAACGTGAGCTGACGCGGCAGATGGTCGCCGTCACCCGCAGTCTGCACGACCGCCGCCGCTTCCACAAGGATCTCTATCTCTGTCACTTCTACATCGACGAGCGCGACACGCGCCGCCTGCCCGACTGGCGCGGCCGCGTCCAGCTCATCGACCTGCACCGCCTCGGCCACCATCGCCTGACCTGGCCGTGGTGGCGCATAAAAGACCTCTCGCAACTCTTCTATTCTTCCGACGTTCCCGGCGTGGACGCGCGCGACCGCCTATGGTTTTGGCGCCTGTACTTCGGCGACGCGCGGCGCCGGCGGTCGGTGCGCTGGCTGCGCCAGGCGATCCGCCTCCAGGCGTGGAATTATCAGCGCCGCCACGAGCGCCGCCTGCGCCGGCGCGCGGCGTAGCATCGTTCCCCCCCTGTGGCTATGATAAAGACCGCTGTCGCGCGAACCATCGGGGAGGTCCATCATGCCGTTGCTGGATCATTTTCATCCGCCTGTCAGCGAACGTCGCAGCTGGGAAGGCTTTCACGGCCTTTGGGCCGCGGCTCTGGTGGAAAAGCTCAATCGCGACATTCTGGCCGACGAATATTTCGCGGACATGCAGGTTCATGTCGGCAGTCAGGTCGAGGTCGATATCGCCACGCTGACCGAGTCCCAGAGGACGAGCCAGCACGCCAACAGTTCGGGAACCGCGACGGCGACGGCCCCCGTCTGGTCCCCTCCGGCGACAAACTTGATTCTGCCCATCGTCTTCCCCGATGACATCGAAGTGCAGGTGTTCGCCACCGCCACAGGCGCCAGCCTGGTCGGCGCCATTGAGTTGGTCAGCCCAGGAAACAAGGACCGGCCCGAGACGCGCCGGGCCTTCGCAGCGAAGTGCGTTGCCTACCTGACGCGCGGCATCGGTCTGATCGTGGTGGACATCGTGACGAATCGCCTGGCGAACCTGCACAACGAAGTGATCGGTTTGCTCGGCCACGGCGGGAACGTCCTGTTGACCACCGGTGTGACGACCTATGCGGCGGCATATCGGCCGTCGCGTCAATCGACGGGGGACCAACTCGAAATATGGCCGACGCCCCTCACCTTGGGCCAGACTTTGCCCGTCTTGCCGTTGGCTTTGCGCAACGCCGACATCATCCCGGTCGATCTCGAAGTGACCTACAACGAAGCGCGACAGCGCAGCCGTTTGGCGTGAGCGATGACCGCGCCGAACACCTCGAAAGCCCTGCATGCTCGCGGATCGGGCTGGTCAAACTCAATCGTTAAACAGGATCGGCGTCAGACGGGCGCGGAGCAGATTGCGCGTGCGGTAGAGAAGGCTCTTGGCGGCCTTGGGCGTCATGTCCAGTTGAGCGGCGATCTCGGCGTAGGTCTGCTCCTCGAACTGATGCAGTTCCAGCGCCACGCGCTGCCGCTCGCCGAGGTTGGCGATAGCGGCGCGCACGACAATCGCCAACTCGGCGCGCTCCAGCGGGCGCGACGGAGCATCGGCGCCGCCGGACCGCAGCACGTCCAGAAAGTTGTCGTCGTCCGCGGCCACGGACAGGTTGATGCGCGGATGGCGCTGGCGGAAGCGCAGAGCGTTGCGAGCGACGTTCTGCGTGATGTGAAAGACCCAGGTCGAGAAACGGGCGCGCGGCTGATAGCGCTGACGGGAACGAAACAGGCGGAGCAGCACTTCCTGCGTCAAGTCCTCCGCCTCCTGACGGTCGCTCAGACGGCGGCAAAAGAAGCCGAAAACGCGGGCACTGTAGCGGGCCGCCAACTGGGTGAAGGCGTCCTCGTCGCCGTCGCGGACGCGCAGCATCAGACGGACTTCGGGGTCCTCCATCCAGCGAAGTTTGTCCTTGCGAGCGATCCGCGATCGCCGGCGAGGACATTTCGTCGAGCCTTGCAGCGTGAGCGCCGGCATGAGCTGCTCCCAAAGAAGGACCGGGTTGCGCCGCGCGGGGCCTCTCACCCTTGACGCACCGGCAACAGGACGCGGAAGGTGCTGCCCTGTCCTTCGGTGCTCTCGACGCCGATGGAACCGCCCATCAGGTCGATGTACTCCTTGACGATGGCCAATCCCAGGCCGGCGTGCAGCTCATCGCAGTTGCGCGACGGGTCGGCCCGATAGAAGCGCTCGAAAATGTGTTCGCGGGCCGCCGGCGCGATGCCGATGCCGGTGTCGCGCACCTCCACTTCCAAGTTGCCCCGCTCGCTCGCCACACGCAGGTCGATCGAGCCGCCCGGCTTGTTGTACTGGATGGCGTTGTGCAGCAAGTTGGTGACGATCTCGCGCAACTTGTCGGGGTCGATCGGCGCCAGGCAAGCGCCGTCGCCTCCCGCCGCCTGCGTGGGTGAACTGGGGATATCGAAGGTCAGCTTCAGACCGCGGGCCTCGGCGAGCGGGCGGATGACGGTGGCGCATTGGCGGGCCAGGGCGGCGACATCGACCGACTGCACGCGCAGCCGATCGACACCGGCATCGAGTCGGGCCAGGGTCAGCAGCCGTTCGACGATCTGATGCATCTGCTGGGCGCTGGCGTGAACGTCATTGAGCAGTTCGCGGTATTGTTCGGGGCCGCGCGGCTTGCGGAGGGCGAACTCGGTGGTGGTCAGCAAGGCAGCCAGCGGCGTGCGCAACTCGTGCGAGATGTCCGCTGTCGCCTGTTTCTCGCGTGTGAAGGCGCGCTTGAGCAAATCGAGCGTGCTGCGGAGGCGCTCAGCGATAGGACGCAGTTCCAGCGGCAGGGGGCGCTCGTCCAACGGCAGGCGGAAATCTTTCGTGGACACTCGGCTGACGGCATCGGACAGACGCCGCAACGGCGACAGGCCCAGGCGCACGAGCCAGAAGCCGCCGACGCCCGTGGCGGCGAAGACGGCGAGGCTGATGGCCAACAGGCGGAAACGCAGGTCGCGGAGCGAGTCGTTGTTGTGTACTTCGACAACTCCCAGTTCCTCGTCGCGTTGTTGCCGAAAGCCGGCGAGGGTCGCATCGCGCTTGTCGGTCTGGGCTGCGCAGTGGACGTAGATGGTTGGTCCGCGCCAGACGGGCGGAGAGGGGGGAGGGGTGTTGGGCGGGCGAGGTGGGGGATCCCGCGATCCGCGCGGACCGCGCGGCGCGAAGACCGTCCCCACTCCAGACGCCTTGAACACGACGCGACGCACCGGCGTATCGGTCCCGAGCTTGGTATCATCGAAGATCCAGTGAACCACCTGGTCCGGCTCGAAAGCGGAAGTGTTGAGCCGGAACGAGTGTTCGCCCAGCGAACGCGAATAGTAGGATTTGCTGGGAGGGCTGTCGATTTGGAAGAAGTAATCGCTGACATGAACGTCGTTGGGTAAATCCAACTCGTCAAACTTGATTTGTTGGCGGATGCCGGGTTGGCGGCTACTGGGCGGAAGAGCGCGACGGAACTCCATGTACACTTCACCGGGCGGCTCCGAGCGCGGTCCTCGCTCCCCCTCGGCAATCCACGTCGGCGCCAAGAGATAGCCGTTGGGACTGAGACTGCTCGTTAGCACGCCAAGCCGCAAGGCGGGCTGGAGGTCCGGTCGATAGCGCTCCAGCTGCACCTGCACCAACCGCGTCAACGACTGAGCCTGCGCGAGCAAGTCTGCATCCAGCCGCGCCTTCTCCTTTTCGCAGCGCTCGCGGTACTGGGCCTCGATGCGTTGCTCTGTATCGCCTATTGCTTGGCGTGCAGCCTGCTCGGCGTTGCGATAGACCAGCAGCGATGCCGTCGTCAGCGCCACCGCCAGCAAACCCAAAAAACATACCATCAGCGACAGGCGGATCGATCTCATTGGTTGTCGTCGCTCCGCAGCATGTACCCCTCGCCCCAGCGCGTCAGGATCAGCTGCGGCTCGTAGCCCTTGTCGATCTTGTTGCGCAGATAGCGGATGTACACATCAACTACGTTGGAAGTGTTCTCGTCCTGGTCGTCGTACAGATGCTCCCAGATCATGGAGCGGGTCGTGACCTTGCCGCGATGATAGGCGAGGAACTCCAGCAAGGCGTACTCGCGCGGCGTCAGGTGGATCGACTTGCCGCCGCGCTTGACGGTGCGGCTGGCGGTGTCGATCTCCAGATCGTGGATGCGGATGAGTGGGCTTTTGACCTGATGGCCGCGGCGGATGAGGGCGCGCAGCCGCGCCAGCAGCTCCTCCAACTCGAACGGCTTGGTCATGTAATCGTCGGCGCCGAGATCGAGGCCCTTGACCTTGTCGTCCATGCTGCCGCGCGCCGTCAGGACGAGGACGTGCGAACTCATGCCGTCCTTGCGCCAGCGCTGTAACAGCGACAGGCCGTCCTCCTTGGGCAGCATGATGTCGAGGATGATCACATCGTATTCGGCGGTGCGGGCCTTGAAATCACCCTCCTGACCGTCCGAGGCGACATCGACGGCGAAGCCCTCCTCCTCCAGCCCCTGTTTGAGAGCGCGAACCAGCGGTTTGTGGTCCTCGATGAGCAACACGCGCATGATGGATTTCTCTCTTTCGAGGCACGCCGGGCGGCCCGACGGGCCATTCGGCGTCTTCGCCTCAACTACTATACCCGTTCACGATTAAAGCACCATGAGAGGGGCGCTCTTGCGTCGGTCGCGCCTCCCGCGGATACTTGTCCCGGTGGGCCGTAACGATTTGGCGAGCGGCCGGTGTTAACCGGCCGGTGTCAACCGGCCGCTCGCCCGACCGTCACGGCCGCTTACAGAGATAGACGACTCAATACCTGATTTTAATGAATGGGTTCCGTCAAATGTCGGACATTCTCTCCGATCGACTGGACGTGCTCGCCGTGGGACCGCACCCCGACGACCTGGAAATCACCTGCGGCGGCACCCTGGCGAAGCTGGTGCGCCAGGGCCACCGCGTCGGCATCCTCGACCTGACCAGCGGCGAGCCGACGCCGCGCGGCAACGAGGAAACGCGGTCGGCCGAGGCGGAGGCGGCCCGGCAAGTTCTCGGCGTGCCGCTGCGATTCAACGCCGGTCTGCCCAACCGCGAATTGATGGACGTGCCGGCCAACCGCTACGTCCTGGCCACCCTGTTCCGCCGTCTGCGTCCGAGCGTGGTGATCAGTGTGGCCGGCCGTACGCCCGCCGCTTCGCCGGACCATCATCAAGCTCATCTGCTGATCGAGGCCGCTCGCTTCTGGTCGCAGCTGACCAAGTGGGACGACCGTTTCGGCGGCACCCATCCCCATCGTGTGCCGCACCTCGTCTACGCGCCGTTTCCCTTCGACGCCGAGGTGCGTCACTGGCACAGCACTTTCATTATTGACATTACCGAGACGTTTGAAAAGAAGCTGGCGGCGATTCACTGCTACGCCTCGCAGTTCGACGAGGCGCGTTTCGCCAAGGTGAGCCACTTCGTCACCGGCCACGCCATCGCGACCGGCAGCCGTTGCGGCTTCGTCTACGGGGAGATGTTCGCGTTGCCGCACCCGGTCGGCGCCGCCGATCTGCACGCCTTGGTGCATGGCGGCAAGGGTTCGCCGGCGCCGGTGCCGCTGCCGAGAGATCCGGCCCAACCGGAGCAGTGAGAGAAGATACGCGACAGGCAAGGAGTTCGCTCGCCTGCCGGATACCAACGGATAGCGTAAGAAGAAGATACGCCGGTCCATCACTCCAGGAGGTTCTCCCATGTGGGTACGGAAACGATTTCTCATTCTGGCCCTGATAGCGAGTCTTCCGCTGGCTGCGTGGATGCTGGCCGACGCCGAACAAGCGCAGCCGGCTCCTAAGCTCGTGCTCGTCATCCACGGCGGCGAGGGCGATCTGCCGGAGAAAGTATCGCCGGAGTTGGAGCAGAAACACAAGGAAGTGCTGGAGGAAGCGCTGCGGCTCGGATACGCCTGTTTGAAAAAAGGAGGCAAGAGCGCCAGTCTCGACGCGGTGGAGGCGGCCATCCGCGTGATGGAGGATTCGCCGCTGTTCAACGCCGGCAAGGGGGCCGTCTTCACCCACGAAGGGCGCAACGAACTCGACGCCTCGATCATGGAGGGCAAGGACAAGAAGGCCGGAGCGGTCGCCGGCGTCACCATCGTCAAGAACCCCATCAGCGCCGCTCGCGCCGTGATGGAGCACTCGCCGCACGTTCTACTGGTCGGCCGCGGCGCGGAACTGTTCGCCATCAAGCAGAAACTCGAAATCGTCCACCCGGATTATTTCTGGACCGAACAGCGCTGGAAGGAGCTGCAAGACGCCCTCCGCAAAGAGGAGGAGAAGCGTCGCAAGGAAGGGGCGGGAGCGGCAGCGACGGGCCACGAGCGGCATTTCGGCACGGTCGGCGCGGTGGCGCGGGACGGCGACGGCAACCTCGCGGCCGGCACTTCGACCGGCGGCATGACCAACAAATGGTCCGGCCGCGTCGGCGATTCGCCGATCATCGGCGCCGGCACCTACGCCGACAATGAAGCCTGCGCGGTATCGTGTACCGGCTGGGGTGAGTATTTCATCCGCTTCGCCGTGGCCCACGACATCACGGCGCGGATAAAGTACGGGCATCGGCCGGTCAAGGAGGCGGCCGAGGTCGTCGTCAACGAGCAGTTGCAGAAGGCCGGCGCCGAGGGTGGCGCCATTGTTGTGGGAGCGAAGGGCGATTTTCACATCGTCTACAACAAGCTCGCCGGTCAGATGTCGCGCGGGTACATCACCTCCGACGACGGCAAGCCGCACGTGGCGATTCTGGACAAGTCGCTGCCGAAAGACAAATAGGTGGTTAGGTGGTGAACGCATCCGCCGGGAGCGCGATCATGAGCGAGAACGAGCGCCGTCTGTACGCCTACGAACTGCATCAAGCCGACGACATGCCGCTGAGCACGGCACCCGTGGATCGGACGTGGATGGACGCCGCCCATCAGCGGGCGCCGTACCGCTGTCTGCCGCTGGTGATCGCCAATCAAGCCGGCTGGTTCATCCCTTGTCCGGTGTCGTTCAGCGCCTACTGGGACGGTGGACCGAGCAAGGAAAACGTGGAGATCAACTTCGAGCGGCCCGCCGCCAAGGCGGATCTGTCGGATCTGTTCGCGCCCATCGTGGTGTCGGCCGACGTGGCCAATCCCGCGATCCAGGGCGACGCCCGGATCAGCAGCCACTTCGGCAGCGGCATTGTCACCTTCTCCATCCCCTATTTGTTCCGCTCACCCCCGGGCATCAATCTGTGGGTCAAGGGTCCGACCAATTACATCAAGGACGGCGTGCAGCCGCTGGAAGGGATTGTCGAAACCGATTGGCTGCCGGCGACGTTCACCATGAACTGGAAGCTGACGCGGCCCTACAACGCGGTCCGTTTCGAGCGCGGCGAACCGATCTGCATGGTGGTGCCGGTCCCGCGCGGCCTGGCGGAGCAGCTGGAGCCGGTGTACGTCCCGCTGGATGCCAACCCGGAGCTGTCGCGCGAGTACCGCGAATGGGAGCGTTCGCGCTCGGCGTTCAACACGGACCTGAGTTTGCAGCGTCCCGACGTGGTGCGGCGCGGCTGGCAGCGCGATTACATGAAGGGCCGCACCGTCAGCGGACAGCAGGCCCAGGAACATCAAACCAAGCTGCAACTGCGCGAGTTTGTCCGCGAGGAAGAAAAGCCGGCGCCGACGGAGGGATGAGTGGGGAGTGACCCTGGATGGAGTCGAACCATCGTTCCCTGGTTGTCACCCAGGCGTCGTCGCCGTTGGACCACAGGGTCTTTGCTTCTCTGAAATCCGGCCCCGACAGTCCAGCCGGCAGGAGTTGAACCTACCTCGACCCGCGTATCAGACGGGTGCCTCGCCGCTCGGCCACAGCTGGAGATAGCGGAAGGGACAGGACTCGAACCTGCAAGGGCTGTTCGCCTCGCCCATTTTCCAAACGGGTGCCGTCATGCCTGTCGGCTTGCCCTTCCGTCAGCTGTGCCGGCAGGACTCGAACCTGCAACCATCCGGTTAACAGCCGGACGCACAACCATTGTGCTACGGCACAGTAAATAGCGAATTACAACCGCACAAGTCGCGCCAGCGTCGCACAACACTTGTTCAGAGTTTGTAAGCTTGCACCGTTGGGTGCGGCTGTAAAGCGTCCAGTGGGATTGGAACCCACACATCCACCCTGGCGAGATGGCACGCTGCCATGTTACGTCATGGACGCATTAACAAAGATGCCTCCGGGAGTCGAACCCGGTTAAACCCGCTTTGCAGGCGGGCGCCTGGCCGTCCAGCCCTGGCATCAGGTTGTAAGAGCCAGCGGTGGGAGTCGAACCCACAGCCATCGCCTTACGAGAGCGCTGCTCGACCAATTGAGCTTCGCCGGCATCAGTATCCCCGTCAGGAGTCGAACCTGATCTTCAACCTTCGCGGGGTTGTGTGCCTCCGCCACACTCCGAGGATGTCACAGCTCCAGGGGCTGGATTTGAACCAACAACTTACAGGGTCAGAGCCTGTCGTTCTGCCAGTTGAACTACCCTGGAAACAATCAGTAGCCGAGGCCGGACTTGAACCGGCACGTCCACATGAGACACCAGGTTCTGAGCCTGGGGCGTCTGCCATTCCGCCACTCGGCCGCGTAAAGAGCCGACCTGTTTTCGATCTCTGAACGGCTCGCGATTTCCGTTCGCACACCGCATCCGTGTCTCAGGTCGCGCCGCGGTGCCGGCTGGCTCTTCAGTACCCTCGGCGGGATTTGAACCCGCGATCTCCGGCTTGAAAGACCGGCGGCCACTCCGCAAGCCTACGAGGGCGTCGCTCAGTGTGTTGGGCAGGAGTTGAACCTGCACAGCCCGCAGGCACGAGGGTTACAGCCTCGAAGGCTCGCCAATGCCCAGCCAACACAAATTGTCAGTATCCTCGGCGGGAGTCGAACCCGCGATCTCCACGTTGAGAGCGTGGCGGCCACTCCGCAGGCCCACGAGGACATCAGTGGCTCAGGAGGGAGTCGAACCCTCAGCATTCCTCTTTTTGAGAGAGGATGGTCGTCCAGTTGCCTACCGAGCCGATTCAGTTCGGGGAGTTGGAGTCGAACCAACATCATCTCGTTCAAAGCGAGACAGCCTACCTTTAGCCGATCCCCGAGAGTGTCCGGCGGGAGTCGAACCCGCTTATCGGGCATGGCAAGCCCGTGCCTGACCGCTCGGCGACGAACACATTAAACAGGAAACGTCCTCGTAAGCAGGATTCTGTTCTCGGCCATCATTTCTCTGGGCACCTACCAGGCCCTGTATCGCCCTGCTCACCGGCATGGGCCTATTTGGCTTGCACCCTCCGAGGTCGTATCGCTACTCCGCCGATAAGCGTTTCGCTGCCTCGTTAAGCAGTAGTGTCCTGACTTTCCTCCGAGGCGCGGTGTGAGCGCTCCGGCGATGGCGCGGGACGTTTCTCTGGCTCCAACAAAAAAAGGCCAGGTGTCCTTCTGCGACACCTGGCCCTTGCAATCGGCAAGGATTGGATTGGTGTCACAAGCGCAAACGGTTGACCAGTTCGTAGCGCAGACATTGACCGACGACGCGGCCAATATACTGGCGTTCCAAGTTCTGGTTCAACGTGCGGGACATTGTTGTTCTCTCACTCGTTCGGCGGGCGGTATTGTCTATTACCGCGCCGCACACCTACTAGACGCACGGTGGCTCGGATTGGTTCATGGAAAATCGAAAAAAACTTTCGCGCGGTTGATTGATTAGCCCGACGCGCCAGCGAGGGCGGCCCTCGCTGGCGCGTCGGGCTGGTCAATCACTGATGCAACTCGTAACAGACCATCTCCTCGTCGTTGCGCAGGTAGAGACGGCCGTGAGCGATCACCGGATGGTTCCACGTCTTGCCCTCGATCGCCTGGAAGCGACCGCGTTCGTCCTGCGGCTCGGGATCGGCCGGCAGCAGGATCGCCGTGCCCTTCTTCTCCGAAATCACCAACAGCAGCGACGGCTCGACCAGAAACACCATCGTCGCGTGTCCATAACGCTCGCCCTTCCAGCGGCGCTTGCCCGTCTGCAAATCGACGCAACAGAAAATGCCTTCGTCGAGTCCGTAAATCGCGCCGTCGTGAACGACCACGTCGTTGAACGAAGGCCGCAACGCCCGTGAACTCCAGCGCTGCTCGGCGCTCCAGACATCGCCCCGATGGTGGATCTTAACCAGCGACAACCCATCGCCCGCCGGAGTCAAGATCTCCATGTCTCCGACGACGTGCGGCTGAATGGCCGGCATGCCCTTGAGGGAACACTCCCATAGCACGACGCCGCGAGACGGCTCGATGCCGATCAGCCCGCTATCGCTGAGGAAGAGGATCTGCTTGGTTCCATCGAGCGAAACCAACTGGGGCGAACTGTAGGTGTTCTTGCCCGTGGCCACCTGCCAGGCCGGGTCGCCGGTGTCCGCCCGATAGGCCAACAGCCCTTGGTCTGGACCGCCGGCGTAGGCCACGACCAGCCCTTCGACCACGAGCGGCGAACTGGAAAAGCCCCATTGAGGGACCGACGCGCCCGCATCGGCCGCGAGATCGCGCGACCAGATGGCGCGGCCGTTGGCGGCGTCGAGGCAGCTCAGCTTGCCTCTGGCGCCGACCGCGTAAATCCGTCCGTCGGCGAACGTCGGCGTGGCGCGCGGGCCAGGACCGGAAACGGTTTCCTCGAACCGCCCCTCCTCCTTGTGCTCCCACAGTTCGTCCCCCGTGGCGGCCTTATAGCAGACAACCGTCTCCACCCGGCCGCGCTGCTCCTGAGTGTACAGCCGGCCGCCGACGACGATCAGGCTCGACCAACCGGGGCCGACCCGTTTTTTCCACACAGACTGCGGCGGATAGGCATTCCAATCCAGGGCCAGCCCTGAGTCCTCGACCCGGCCCTCGCGCCCCGCGCCGCGGAATTCGGGCCAATCGCCGGGCATCAACTCGACCGCCGCGCCGTCGTTCGCGTCGCCGGCCGAACTGTGTTCCGCCAGAAACAGTTCCTCGGCCGTCGGTTGCCAACGCCAGCGCACATCGGATTCCTGATCGCCGTTCAGACCGTTCCAGCGCACCAACGTGCAGCCGACCCACACGAGACAGATGGTCGTCCACAACCCCCAGCGGCGCACGCGAGGCGTCGCCCTTTTCGAGACGACCAACCAGAGCGTTCCCAGGGTGAAAACAAAGAGCAGGCCAAGCACGACCACGGCCGGCCCCAAGGTGGTCAAGGTGAGGGGGACGGCGAGGGCGGCGCCGCCGAGCGTGACGGCGACCGCCATCCAGCGCTCGCGGCGCGCGATGCGACGATTGGTCAGCCACCAGATCGAGAATCCCAAGAGCAGCAGCAGCAGCGCCGCCATGCGCGAAAGGAACAGCACCAGCATCGACAGTTCCAAATGACGGCAGGAAAACGCGTAGGCCCAATACATCGCCAACATCACGACGCCCGGCCAATAGTGCGGCGGCTTCACCACTTGCGCCGTCGTCCGCTCCAGCTGCGTCTGAGAGAGAGGCAGTTCGGTATCGATCGCCATGAAAGGACTCCTCCACACGACTTCGAGATGAGTTAGGAGTTGACATTGTTCGTCGGAGCCCGAAGCGTAAGCGAGGGTGGAAATGCTTCCCTCGCTTACGCTTCGGGCTCCTTCCCGCAAGCCGGCCCACGGTTCCAGGTGAGCCGGCCGGCGCGAATATCGTCGATCACGGAGCGCACCCAATCGCGTTCCGCCTGCCGCAACGCTCGCATGTATTCGGCTTCCACCAAACACGCCCGGCCGATCTGCGGCGTCAAGCGTTCAAGAATGGCGGTGATGGCGACGATCCCCATCTCCAACCGATGAGCGCGCGTCTCCAGTTGATCCAGGGCGTCCTCCGCGCTCAGATGCGGAAGGAAACTGAGCGCGGCCACGAACTGCGATGGTTCGCTGACCGGCTTGGCCAGCAGCTCGCGCAGCCAATCGAGCACCTCGCGCTCGCCGAGTTCGGTCAGGCGATAGATCGTCCGCTCCGGCCGCCGTCCCTCGCGGTTGGTTTCCACAACGTCAATGAGTCCAGCCTTTTGCAGCCGTTCGATGGCGTGGTAAAGCGAACCGCGTTTCAGGTCGAGAAACTGGTCGTTGTGGCGCTGGCGGATGAGCCGCTGCATCTCGTAGGGGTGCATGGGCCGCTCGCGGAGCAGACACAACACCGTCAAGGCCCAAAGGTTACGGGAATTGATGGCCTTGGTCATTGTGATAGCTCCACTGGAATAGCTCAGATGAACTATATGGAGAAATCGAGAGCAAGTCAATGGGTGTCGGAAAGATCAGCAAGGAATGAGGGCCGTGCTTCCATGAACGCGTTCACGGATTCGCGGGTGACGTCCATCCAAAGGTGCAGCATCGGCGAGTTGATCTTGCCGCCAGAGGTCAGAGGCAACAATGGAAGGCCCATCGTGTGTCGAACCGAAGCGCGCATGCCAAAACGAGTCCAGTCCACAATGCCCAAGCTGAGTCGTGGGGCACTGGGGTCCGCGTTGCGGGGTCGTCGCAGTTCCGGACGTTACGATGAGAGAGCCGTCTGGATCGTAGGCGGGAGCGTTCCCCGAGGATCGTCACCCAGATCGGTGGTGCCCAACTTGTGATGGGGACAGTGTATCTATCGCCTGCCGGCTTGAACCGGGTAGGGGTGATATCGGAGGGGACGCAATCCTTTCACGCGATCTGGAGTGGCCGATTACTCAAGCGGGTTCCTCCCTGCCGCAGGAGGGCACCACCAGAACTAGCTTGACGCCGCCCTCCCCGGTTTTAAGATGGTAGAATCGACAAGGAGGGGCCAGGCGTGCGACGGGCGTACGCCCCGCAGCGGAAAACAGAGCCAAGGAGCAACCCATGCCGCCTCAACTCCGGCTGCATTCGAGTCAGGTTGCTGACCTTGCAGGGATCCGCGATACGCCTCCCCAGACCCTCGCAGCCATCACGGAACGCCTCAGGACCGCAGCCCCTCGCCCGATGCGGCCGAAGGAATTGCACCACGAGATCACCCAGGTTCTTGAGGTGGACAAGTCGGACGCCGCTAACCGGATCATGCGACCCCTTCTCGCCCTCCGGGCGATCATTCGCCAGCGGCGCCTCTCGGCGGACGAAGCGATCGAAGCAGTCCATCTCGCTCTTGAGTCCACCGACCCTCCTTGGGAGCCTGCGCAGCTCGAACGCTGGCGGCAAGTCGCGCCCGCCTTCAAGGATCTGCTCATGTCGCCCGCTGTGCGTCTGGTCTCGATCACCCTGGACCTGATGTACGAGCATGAGAACCTCCTCCAGAGCGCGCGTGTCGTTACTGATATCCGTCCCGTGTTCAGCGAGGACGCGAGCAGCATCGAAGGCTCGGTTGTCTCGCACACGCTCCGCCTCCGCTACGACAGCACCGAAGGGGACCACAGTATCAGCATCGCGATGGACGAGGCGGACATTCGTGAACTGGAGAGGCAGTGCAAGCGGGCGCTTTTAAAGGCCCAGACGTCACGAACCCTGATGACGGACAAGGCCGAAGTACAGACCGTGATTTCAGGAGACGGCAGTAATGCGTAGGCATGAATTCCTGCTGGCGCCCGGCCGGGAGGATGCCCGCAAAGAACGCAGGCGAGCCCGGCACGGTGAGTTCTACCACGTCGAAGTGGAAACTCCTAACGCGGACGACATGATGTTCCTGTGCCCACACCACGGAAGCACACCCGCGCCTGAGACCCATGACCTTTACTCGCACATTCAGCCGGTCGATCCGTCGGCCGCGAAACTCGTATACCTCGAAGCGATGCGGTCGCTCCTGCGGGACAGGCTCCAGTTGACGTGGGGGCGCGTCCAGCAGAAAGAGGAGATGGAGTACGAGCCTTTAGTAGAGTGGGTTACCGTCTTGAGACAGTTGCGGTCTCGGCTGACCAGGATAAGTGGGAATGTCCTGGAGGAGTTTGAGGGGTTCGTCGATCAGTGGGACGGCGATGTTGCCCACGTCACTCTTAAGACTCAGTCGGGAGAGACGTTCTACGGAAAGTACCCGGCCGCCGAATTGAAGGCGCAAGGGATTCGCGAGCGCCGCCGCTTCAAGTGCTGGACCGTCGAAGTGGGGTCTGGTGTCGAATTCGTGATGGAACCGATCCCGGATCGGGAACTCAGCGAGGAACGCGAACGCCAAATCGACGAGTGGCTTCGGAAATCGCTGGGTGACGACGATGCCCCGCAAAACGATTACTGATGCCCCGAAGTCGTTGGAGATCCACGTACTCGGAGCAGGCAAGGGCGAAAGCATCGTCCTTGCCTGGCCGGGAAACCGCTGGGGCGTGGTGGACTGCTACGCCCCTTCCCTGAGCGATCACACCACCAACCCCACGCTTCGATTCCTACAGAGCCGGGGCGTGTCCGAGCTTGAATTCCTCTGCTTAACCCATCCTCACGACGATCACTTTCGAGGGATGAGTCAGCTGCTTGAGCATCTCAAGATACAGAACTTCTGGCGATTCCCCACCATTTCCGCACGCGATCTGAAGCTCTTGGCCAAGTACTTGGTTGTAGACACCGAGCGCGGGAGCGTCGCCGAACTGATGGAGAACGCGAACGATTTCGTTCGCACGATGGCCATCGTGAACGAGCGACGCGACAGAGACCAGCTCGATCAAACGATGGTCAACGGACATCAGCAACTTTACCCCATCCCGTTCGATCAATCGGCGCAGTTCCAGGTCTGGGGCTTCGCGCCCCACGGGAACCAGCTCGGGCACTACGAGCAAGCGTTGACAGCGAGCTTCACGGCGGCGGGGCGGCTTCGGCCGAACCCTCCCCACGTTTCCCATAACGACATATCCGTGGGACTGTTCGTCGTGTTCGGAAAGACGAGGGTCGTGCTCGGTGGGGACGTCGAGCGGGCGGCCTGGGCGGACATCTGCCGCCAATACAACCGCGAACACTTTTTCGTGGACGCGGTGAAGGTTCCTCATCACGGATCGGAAAGTGGATTTATCCCGGGTCTGTGGGGGGATCTGGCCGGAAGGAAAAAGCCAATAGCCGTGATTGCTCCGTACCGCCGATTTCAACTGCCGAAGCAAAATGCGCTGCGGCACATCGGGGAACATGCCTCGAAGATCATGCTGACGTGCGACATTGACCTTGCATCCTCGCCTTGCACGGTGAGACCACCCTTGAAAAGCCGGATGTTCCTTCGGACGCGGCTCAAGGCCCGATCCCCGATGCCCGATGGCGAATGCGGGCGGTGCTCCCTCGTCTTCGACGGCGAAGGGAATTGCATCGCCGAGGACTACGCCGGCCCGGCCTGTGAGTGGGTAATCGAGAACTGATGAACGGCCCGAGGAATGAAAAGCTCCCCCTATTGTAGAAGTCCATCAACACGAGCACGGAAAGCTTAGGCACCCCATCTACAGCGCAATAAAGAGAACGGAAGCTAGAACGTGTTCCGAGGTCCGGAGATTTGCGCTCTTCTGTCACATCTACCGGGGTATCCGCCAGTACCGGCGGTGCCGCGTCTCCTGCGGCCTTTTCACGAATGGCTTCACCATCTGACGCCGGGGGTTTGCCCTCGCTGGTTCGTCATCCCACAGCGGATGCGAGGCACAACTGTCGTTTCGATTCCCCTTTCTCTTTTGTCTCCCTCGGTCCGCGAATGGATATGCTTCCCTAGAGTAAACCCTGTATCCTCACGCGACCCGATGGTGACAAAACCATGTCCATCGTCTGTGCCGTGGTCAGTGCGGCGGTAATCGGCTGGACCCTCTTCGAGGCCTTCGAGACGATGGTGCTGCCGCGCCGCGTGATGCGGAAGTTTCGCTTCAACCGCTGGTTCTATCGCCTGGGCTGGGCCGGCTGGCTGCAACTCGCGCGCGTCTTTCGCAGGCCGAAGCGACACGAGACGTTCCTCAGCGTCTTCGGCCCGCTGTCGATGCTGACCCTGTTCGGCGCCTGGGTGCTGAGTTTGATTGCCGCGTTCGCCTTTTTGCACTGGTCGCTGGGCACCACGCTGCAACGACCGACCGGCGCCGTCGAGGGGCTGTCCGAATTGCTGTACTTCAGCGGCATCACCTTCTTCACCATCGGTTACGGCGACGTGGTGCCGCAGGACGGCTTGGGGCGCTTCCTGGCGGTGGTCGAGGGCGGCATCGGCTTCGGCTTTTTGGCGGTCATCATCGGGTACATGCCGGTGCTCTACCAGGCGTTTTCGCGGCGCGAGGCGACGATCTCGCTCTTGGACGCGCGGGCTGGCTCGCCGCCCAGCGCCGGGCAACTGCTGGTGCGCGTCGCGCCGCACTACGACGTCGGGGCGGCCTCCGACGCCCTGGCCGAATGGGAACGCTGGTCGGCCGAACTGCTGGAGAGCCATCTGTCGTTTCCCATGCTCAGCTTCTATCGCTCGCAGCACGATAACCAATCATGGCTGGCCGCGCTGACGACCATCCTCGACACCTGCGCTCTCATCCTGGCAACCGCTCCCGGCAAAAGTCTGTTCCAGGCCCAGCTGACCTTCGCCATGGCGCGGCACGCGGCGGTCGATCTCGCGTTGGTCTTCGATACGCCGCCGCGCCCAGTCGAGCCGGAGCGCTTGCCGCCGGAGGCGTGGCAGCGACTCCGCGAGCAACTGCGCGCCGCCGGCATGGAGGTGCGCGAAGGGCCGGTCGTCGAGGCCAAGCTGGCGGAGCTGCGCGGCATGTACGAGCCGTTCGTCAACGCGCTGGCCCACTTCTTCCACTTCGCGCTGCCGCCGCTGTTCACGGAAAAGGTCGTCGTGGACAACTGGCAGACCAGCGCCTGGACGCGCCGCACGGCCGGCCTGCGTCGCCTGCCCGTCCTCGGCGAGGGCGACGAGCACTTCGACTGAACGATGCACCTTCCTCCCGTGCCGCTCCGGGAGCAAACTCCCCCTCTTGCAATGCGTGCATCCGCGCCCTAAAACACAAGTCTCTAGCGGAGGGATTGCGCGCGTTCAGCAAGGTCGGGCGGAAACGGTGGGACCATGATTCACGTTGAGCATCTGAGCAAATTTTTCGGCCCCATCCTGGCCGTCAACGACGTCAGTTTCCAGGTCGAAAAGAACGAGATCGTCGGTCTGCTCGGCAACAACGGCGCTGGCAAAACGACCATCATGCGCATGTTGACGACGTATCTGCCGGCCTCCAGCGGCATCGCCCGCGTGGACGGCTTCGACGTTATGACGCAGTCGATGGACGTGCGCCGGCGCGTCGGCTATCTGCCGGAGAGCATCCCGCTGTACACCGAGATGCGCGTCAACGAGTACCTGGCCTATCGCGCCAAGCTCAAGGGCGTCGAACGCAAGCAACGACCGCAGCGCCTCGATTACTGCCTGGATCGCTGCAAGCTCCGCGAGGTGCAGCGCCGTCTGCTCGGCACGCTGTCCAAGGGCTACCGCCAGCGCGTCGGCCTGGCCGACGCCATGATTAACGATCCGCCCATCCTCATCCTCGATGAGCCGACCGACGGTCTCGATCCGGGGCAGAAGGCCGAGACGCTCGGCATGTTGCGCGAGCTGGGCCGCGATCACACCATCATGCTCTCATCGCACTTGCTCAGCGAGGTCGAGACGCTGGTGCAGCGCGTCCTTATCATGCGGCGCGGCCATCTCGCCCTGGCGCGCAAGCTGGCGGAGTTGGAGACCGACGACGTGATCGTCGTGGAGGTGCGCGGGCCGGCCGATCAGGTGGCGGTGGCGCTGCGCAACACCGAGGGCGTGGCGCAGGTGACGACGAAGGAATCCGACGACGGCGTCACGCTCTTCGAGGTGCGCACGCATCAGCGGAAGGATTTGCGCGAGCAGTTGTCGCAGCGCATCGCCAAGAACGGATGGGCCATCCGCCGGCTGGACCTGCGGCGGCGCAAACTGCAAGACCGCTGGAACGAGATCAACAACTGGGACGAATTCGGTCAGCGCGGCGCGGCGTCGGCCGGCCCCCAACCTGCCCGGCGATCGGATTCGACCGCGGTGACGACGTAAGCCAGCCCGCAGCGCCAGCAAGGACAACCCTTGCTGGCGCTGCGGGCTGGCTTGGAATCCGCGACGCAAAGCAACGCCCCTGAGATCAGCAATTGAGGAACGCACCATGTCCACCAAGGTGAGCCAGTCCCCGCAGCGTGATCGGCCCGCCCCTTCCTGGCAGGCCAGCGACAGCGGACCTTCGGTGGTCCGCAGCGACGACCCGATGTGGGCGCGGGTGTTCGGCCTGATCGGCGCCGGCCTCATTATCCTGGGCGGTCTGCCGCTGGTGCTGTCCGCCAGCGGACGCGCCACGCCCGTCCCACCCGGCTTCGCCATCCTGTTGCTCAGCGCCGGCGTCATTTGTCTGCTGTTTCACGCCGCCCTCGATTGGGACGTGCAGTTTCGCCGCATTTACATGGTCTTCGGCTTCGTCGTCTTCGCGCTGGGCGTGCTGTTCGCCGTGGTGCCCTACCCCAGCCACATGGGCGATCAGTTCCTCAAGGGCTTTATCTGTTTTGTGCTGGCTCTGCTGTTCTTGCTGGCCTTTCTGCGCAACGAAGAAGACCCGTGGATGCGCAACGTGGCGCAGTTGTTTTTGGGCGGCGCCGGCGTGGTGATGGCCATCGTCGGTCTGTTCGGCGGCAACATCAAGGGCGAGTTCCTAATGCCCTATGGGGCGCTCCTGGGCCTGCTCGGTCTGGCGTACATCACCGCTTTCATCGCGGGGCACGGCGTCAGCGACGACCTCGGTTATCGCACCGGCCTAGCTCTCGGCGGCGTCGGCCTGTTGGTCTTTCTCGTCGCCCTGGGCCGCTCGGCCCTGCCGCCGCTGTTCCATCGCTGGGGTTGGCTCAGCGCGCCGCCGCCGGAATACCTGGTGCCCAGCGGTCTGATCTTGATGTTCCTGGGCGCGCTGTGCTTCCTGGCCTCGCTGGGCCTGTGTTCGGATAATCGCCTGGTCGTCCTCACGCGCCGCGAGCTAGGATCGCAGTTCTGCTCGCCCATCGCCTACATCGTGTTGTTCGCCTACGTCATCGCGCATTGGCTGGCGTACTGGCTGTTCCTCGGCAACCTTATCGTCGAGAACATTTCGGTGCCCGAGCCGATGGTCAAGGGGTTCCTCCTCCAATGGATGGCCGTGCTGTTCACCATCATCCTCGCTCCCGTCCTGAGCATGAGGTTGGTGAGCGAGGAGAAGCGCACCGGCACTCTGGAGGTTCTGTTGACGGCCCCAGTGGATGAGGGGGTGGTGGTCCTCAGTAAGTTCCTGGCGACCTGGATAATGTTTCTCTTCGTATGGATCCCCTTCATCCTGTTTTTGGTGGCGCTGCGCGTGGACGGCGGCCAGCCGTTCGATTATCGACCGCTCTTCAGCTTCTTCGTTGGCCTGGCCATTACCGGAGCGGGCTTCGTCGGCATGGGCATGTTCCTTTCGAGCCTGACGCGCAATCAGATCGTCAGCGGCGTCCTCAGTCTGGTCGGCATGCTCATTCTGACGGCGACGTACTTCCTTCAGCGCCTCCTGCAAGGCACCGTATGGGTCAACGTGGCCCAGCACATGTCGTACATCGACGTCTGGTTTGACACCCTGGACGGCAAGCTGGTGCCCGTCCGCTTGCTCTTTTTCGGGTCGATGGCCATTTTCGGGCTGTTTTTGAGCGTCAAGGTGCTTGAGGCGCGCAAGTGGGCGTAAAGGACCAGCCCGAAGCGCCAGCGAGGGTGGCCCTCGCTGGCGCTTCGGGCTGATGAGCAATACGAGAGATTGCGGAGAAGGTCTATGTCGAGTCAGCAAACGCCAAGCAGTTCCGGCACGGGTTGGAGTCTGGAGCGATTGCTTCCCTACGAGCAGCATATCGGCTACGGATTGGTCGCGCTCGGTCTAGGCCTGGCAGCCATCCCCATCGCCAACGCCGTGCTGTATCGTACCAACTCCCTCGCCGTGCTGATCTGGGGAACGTGCCTGTCGTTGTTCGTGGCCGGCGTCGGTCTGTACGCCATCATCCCGCCGGCGGAGCCTCTCGATACGCAGACGCGGGTTGAACGTCTGCGCTGGGTGCTGCTGCTGACAGCGGGCGGCGTCGGCGCGATGACGGCCCTGCTGGGCCTGGTGCTGCCGTTCTGCACCTTGCCGATGGCGATGACCAACTACCAGGAGATTTTCACCGGCGGACCCAAATCGTGGCGTTCCCACGGCGGGGAGGTCGCGCGCTGCGTCGGGGCGCTGATCGGCGGGCTGGTGCTGATGTTCGTCGGCTTGCAGCTGGCCCGTCCCGTGCAGCGCACCAGCATGACGATGCGCCGCTGGCTGTATGGCTACAACGCCGTGCTGAGCAGTCTGCTCTTGCTGTTCATCCTGATCCTCGTCAATTTGCTGCCCTACACCGACTTCAAGCCGTTCAGCTATGCCAAGGAGGCCACCGACTGGACCACCAGCCAGCTGTATACGCTGCACCCAGTCACGCGCAATCTGCTGGCCGAGATCAAGGAACCGGTCAAGATTTACGTGCTGATTCCGGGTGGCCTTCTGGCGCGCGACGTGGAGACATTGCTCAACAACTGCCGGGGCGCCAATCCACAAATCACCTGGGAGCAGCTGTCGCGCGATCGCAACCGCGCCGAGGTCGAGCAGATCATCACACAATACAACGTGCCCGACAGTCTCGGCCTGTTGGTCGTCTACGGCACCAAGCCGAATGAGACCACCAAGTTCATCAAGATCGACGATCTGGTGGAAAACGCCTCCGGCCCGGACGCCGGCAAAAGTTACATCTTCAAGGGCGAGAACGCCCTGCTGGACGCGCTGACGTATTTGAGTTCGGGAGAAAAGCGGGCCGTCGTCTATTTCACGCAGGGCAACGGCGAACTGGAACTCAGCGACATGGACCGCCGCCATTTCGACATGGGACTGGGCCTGTTGCAGCAGGATCTCAACAAGGCCAACTATCAGGTTCAGCCGCTGAACCTCAGCGCGAAGACGACGACCATCCCCGACGACGCCGACATTCTCGTGCTGGCCCGGCCGCAAGATAGGTACTCCGAAGAGGTCGTCAAGGCCCTGAGCGATTTCCTGTCCGGGACCAATCGCAAGGACAAAAAGAAGGGCAAGATGATCGTGCTGTTCGACGTCGTCATCCGCAAGGGCGCCATGGTGCCGACCGGCCTGGAGCCGTTGATGGCCGAATACGGGGTGAAGGTCGGCAGCGACCGCGTCATGTGGATGCAGAGCGATCCGCTGCTGCTGAAGGCGTTGGCCAACCCGCGCGGCAACAACGCCATCGCCCGCGCGTTCGCGCCCCGCGAAGGAGAGATCACGTTGTTCTCCTTCTACAACGCGCGAACCGTGGAATCGGCGAACCCGGCCGGAGCGCCGGGGCGCACCACGGTGGAAGAATTGATTTTCGTCTTGCCGCGAACCGGTGCGTGGGTGGAGAAAGACCTCAACGCCAATCCCTTGGCGCTGCGGGACGAGCTGCGGGTCGATTTGCAGAAACGACGCGACAAGTTGGCGGATCGGCCGCTGCCGTTGGCCGTTACCGTGACGGAAGGCCAATCTCCCATGCCCATCCCCGGCCACGAGTTCATGGCCAAGGAGGGCGAGCCACGCATGGTCGTGTTCGGCGATGCCAGCTGGGTCACGAACAACCTGATGCAGCAGTCCTCGCCGGACAACTTCTCGCTGTTCAGCAGCTGCCTGTCGTGGTTGGCCGGTCGGCACGACATCGGCCAACGCATCCCGACCAGCACGCACAAGGTATACAGCTTGAAGGTTCCGCCCGGAGGCGGCTGGCGTCTGGTGCTTCTGCCGGGCGTGCTGCTGATGATGGGCGTGTTCGCCCTGGGCTTCGGCGTCTGGGTCGTCCGGCGACGCTAACAATCACAATCTTACCAGCCCGCCGCGCCAGCAAGGGACAGCCCGCCGCGCCAGCAAGGGTTGTCCCTTGCTGGCGCGGCGGGCTGGTTTGCGAGCTATTTCATTCCAAGGTTGCCGCCATGAATTTCAAAACCACCTACATCCTGTTCGGCATCCTGGCCGTCGTGCTGGCCCTCATCGCCTACGCCTTGTTCGTCGGACCCAGCCCCACCGACACCAGTGATTGGGTGCTGCCCAGCATCCAGGATAAGGGCCCCACCCCTTTGCCCACCAAGGACATCGACCGCGTCGAGATCGAGCGCAATCGCCCCGACGACCAGAAGACGAAAATCGTCCTGGTGCGCGAGGGCGACGTATGGAAGATCACCGAGCCGCGCGAGTACCGCGCCGATCGCATCGCCGTCGAGGATGTGATTCGCCAGGTCCACGACGCCCGCCGCGACAAGCGCTCCGACGCGGCCAACAAGCCGAGTCAATACGGCCTGGAGCCGCCGGCTGTCATCATCACGCTCAAAAAGGAGAAGGAGCCGCAGCGTCAGGTCACGCTCAACGTCGGCGACATCAGCCCCGGCGAGGCCAGCGCCGTCGTTTACGTGAACTCATCGGACCGTCCCAAAGAGGTGATGGCCGTCGCCAAGAAGGAACTCGACAAGACGCTCGGCGGACTCGACGACTTCCGCGCCCGCGATCTGCTCAGCCCCTCGACCGGCGACATCCAGCAATTCACGCTCACCCAGCAGAGCAAGGACAAAATCGTCAAGGGGCCGATCGAGCTGAAGAAGGGCAGCGAGGAGCGTTGGAGCTACGTGCAGCCCAACTACGGCGACGCCCAGGCCAGCGGCACCGACCCCGCCGCCACCGACAAGGCACCCAGCAACGTTCAGTCCGTCCTGACGGACATCTCCAACCTGCGCGTCGAGAGCGCCAAGGATTTCGTCAAGGAAGACGCGACCGACCTCGGCAAGTACAACCTCGATCCGGCCAAGGACGATCTGCTGCGCATCGAGATCGAGCGCGTGGACGAGATCGCCACAAGCGAGGAAGGCAAGAAAGAGAAGAAGACCTCGAAGGTCGCCCTGGTCGTCGGCGTCGGCAAGAAAGTCGATGACAAACGCAATGAGTACTACGCCTACCTGGACGATTCCAAACACAAGGACATCGTCAAGGTGCCGGCCAAGAACGTCGAGCGCTTCCTGAAGCTGTTGGAGAAGCCGGACGCCCTGCGCGACCGCAACCTGGTGGCGCTGCGCGGCCAGCCGGACGCGATCGACATCAAGACCGACAGCTGGGGCCTGCTCGAATTTCGCCGCACGTCGTCGTCCGCCCCGGGGCCGCGCGGCCTGCCGGCGCAGGCATCGTGGAAATTGTGGCGCGGCGACAAGTCCTATGCCGTCGATGAGAACGCGGTGCAGAACCTCATCAGCCTGCTGACGGCCCCGAATCAGATTGAGGGGTTCGTGGACGACGCGGCGGAGAAAGGCAAGCTCCGTCTGGACAAGCCGGATGCCGTGGTGAGCATCTGGAGCGACAGCCTGCCGGCGGAGGACAAGAAGAAGGACGATAAAAAAGACGACAAAAAGGATGGGAAAAAAGACAAAAAGCCGGAGCCGAAGGACAAGACCAAGCCGGCATTCACGCTGTCGTTTGGCGGGCTGAGCGAGGGCAAGGTGGCGGTTGAGCGCAAGCGCGGTGACGAGAAGCGCAGCATCATCGTGCTGGTGCCGGGCAAAGTGCGCGATCAGGTGCTGGAGGGACCGCTGGCGTATCTCGACAAGCAACTGCCGTCGTTCAACAGCGATCGTTTCGATCTCGCGATGAAGAACGTCACGAAGTTGACGCTGACGCGCGACGGCACGACCTACGAGATCAGCCGCGACAAGCCTGAATCGCCGTGGAAGATTGAGAAGCCGGCCGACTACGCCGGCCGCACCGCCGACCGCCGCGCCGTCGAGGACATCCTGCGCAATCTCAACACTCTGCGGGCCGTCATGATCGTGGACGACAAGGCTCCCTCCGACGCCAAGCTGACCGAGTGGGGCCTGAAAGATCCGCGCCTCAAGGCCGCGGTCACGGTGACGAAGGACGGCAAGACGACGACGTATGAGTACGCTTTCGGCAAGGAGGCTTCCGACAAGACCGGCACCTATCTGCGCACCAGCCAGCAGGACATGGTCAGCATCGTTCCCGACCTCGCCGTCAAGACACTTGAGCGCGAGCTGCTCGATCCGACCGTGTTCAAGTTCGACGCCAGCAAGGTCAAGGAAGTGAAGCTAACGGGTTGGATCGAACTACAAAAGAAGCTGCTCGGGAAGAACGCGCCGCAGAAGGTGCTTGCGTTCAAGCGCCAGGGCGGCGGTTGGGAGTCCGTGCCGAAGGATTCCTTCAAGCTCGACGCCAATCGCTTGGAGGACTTCCTCAAGAGTTTGTCCAACCTCCAGGCGGTGAAGTTCGTGGCCCACAAGGCCAAGCCAACCGATGCGCACGGGTTGGACGTGGCCAAGGATGACGCGCTGAAGATCGAGCTGACGCTCGAAGGCGAGAAGGAGCCGTTGACCCTGACGGTGGGCAAGCCGGACGGCGACAACTATTTCGCCATCAGCAACAAGCTATCGGGCGACATTTTCGACGTGCGCAAGAACATCTTCGAGAAGGCGAAGGCCGCGCCGGCGTACTTCAGCGGACAATGACGGCAATTCGCTGACAAGCCCGGAGCGCCAGCGACAGGTTCTCCCCGTCGCTGGCGCTTCGGGCTTGTCGATTTCTTGCAATCCTCGGACGCTGTCCATATAGTTCACAAGTGCCCTTGGGGCGATGGAACGCGAGGATTGCCATGACCGCTCTGACAATGCGTCGCATCCACCTCGGCAGCGCCGACGCCGCCGAGCAACTCGCCGATCTGCGCACCCAACTCAGCGCCCAGGGCAACGTGGTGTCGGCGCGCGGCCGGGAACTGACCGAGCGCGTCTTCGGCGAAGCGCTGCCGCCGGCGCGCGTCGTCGAGCGCATCTGCGAGGAAGTGCGCAAGCGCGGCCGCGAGGCCGTCTTTCACTACACCGAACAGTTCGATCGCGTCCGCCTCGACGCCGATTCGCTGCGCGTCGCGCGCGCCGAATTGGCGGCGGCGCACGCGGCGGCGGAGGCGGCCTTTCTGGAAACCGTGCGGCGCGTCCGGCAAAACATCCTGTCGTTTCAGCTCGGTTTGCTTCATCGCACCGCGCGCCTGGCCGTGGCGGGGCGGCACGAGTTGCGTCTTCGCTACCGGCCGATGCGCCGTGTGGGCGTCATGGTGCCCGGCGGCGCAGCGGCCTATCCCTCGACTCTGCTGATGACGATTTGTCCTGCTCAGGCGGCCGGCGTCAAGGAACTGGCCGTCGTCATGCCGCCGACGAAATCCGGCGCTTACAACAAGGATCTGCTGGCGGTCTGTCATGAGCTGGGCGTCAAGGAGGTTTATCGCATCGGCGGCGCGCAGGCGGTGGCGGCGCTGGCCTACGGCATTGAAGGATTGCCGCCGGTGGACATGATCGTTGGGCCGGGCAATCTGTTCGTCGCCCTGGCGAAACGTCACGTCTTCGGGCAGGTGGCCATCGACTGCATCGCGGGGCCGAGCGAGGTGGTGGTGTTGGCGGACGCCTCGGCGCCGGCGGCGTTCATCGCGGCGGACATGCTGGCCCAGGCCGAGCACGCTCCCGGCGCCAGCATCCTCGTCACCTGGCACGCGCCGCTGCTCGACGCGGTCGCGTCCGCCCTGGAGTCGCAACTGTCACAGCTGGCGCGCGGCGAACTCGCCCGCGAGAGTTTGGAGCAATTCGGCGCCCTCGTGCTGGCCCGCGACGAGAACGAGGCGGCGGCCTGCGTCAACGACCTGGCCCCGGAGCATCTGCACATCGCCACGGCCAACGCCGAGGAACTGTGCGAGCGCATCGACAACGCGGGAGCGATCTTTCTGGGCAATTACACGCCGGTGGCGGTCGGCGACTACGCCGCCGGGCCGTCGCACGTGCTGCCGACCGGCGGCACGGCGCGCTTCACCAGTGGCCTATCGGCCAACGACTTCCTGCGCCGCAGCAGTGTGCTGTCGTTCACGCGCGCGGGACTACAGCACATGGCGGAGGACGTGATCCGCCTGGCCCAGCGCGAAGGCCTGACCGCCCACGCCGCCAGCGTCGAAGTACGTCTAAAAAACTAACCACAGAGTCACAGAGAACACAGAGAAGAACACCGAGGAGAAAACAGGATCAGAAGAAGGTGAATAGACGATAACAGGATATTGTTGATCTCTTGTTTTCTTTGTTTTTGTCTTCTCTGTGTTTTGTCTTCTCTGTGTTCTCTGTGACTCTGTGGTTAGTTCTGTTTTTGGAGGCTGGTCTTGATTGAGTCGCTTCGTTCCATCATCCGCGACATGGCCGGCTACACGCCCGGCGAACAGCCGCGCGGCGGGGCGTTCATCAAACTGAATACGAATGAGAACCCCTATCCACCCTCGCCGCGCGTCTTCGAGGCGCTGCGCGACGCGCTGACCGGCGACCACCTGCGCAAATATCCCGATCCGCTGGGGATGCACTTCCGGCAGACCGCTGGGCGCGTTCTCGGCGTCGATCCCGACGGCATCCTCATCGGCAACGGCTCCGACGACATTTTGACCATCCTCACCCGCGCCTTTGTTTCGGAATGTGGTCTGATCGTGTCGCCGACGCCGAGTTATTTGCTGTATCGGACACTGGCGAACTTGCAGGGAGCGCGGTTCATGACCGTGCCGTTCACCGCCGACTGGAAGCTGCCCGATCCCTGGCCGGTTCGGTTCGCCGACCTGACGTTTCTCGCCAACCCCAACTCGCCGTCGGGGACGACGGTTTCCGCGACGGAAATCGACCGGCTGCGCGGCAGCCTCGATGGGCCGCTGGTCGTCGATGAGGCGTATGCGGATTTTGCCGAAGACAACGCCCTGGAGATGGTGAAGCGCGGCGCGAAGGATATCGTGGTGACGCGTTCCTTCAGCAAATCGTATAGTTTAGCAGGCATCCGCTTCGGCTTCGCCGTGGCCGATCCGGCGCTGATTCAGCATTTGTATAAGGTGAAGGATTCGTATAACTGCGATGTGTTGAGCCTCGTCGCGGCGGCGGCGGCCATCGAGGACCAGGATTATTTCCGCACCGTCCGCGATCGCATCCTGACGACGCGCGGGCGCATGGAAAAGGCGCTGTCGGATCTTGGGTTTATCGTTTGTCCCAGCCAGACGAATTTCGTGTGGTGTCTGCGAGAAGATCGAGACATCAAGCCGATCTACGAGGAGTTGAAGAACCGCAATATCCTGGTGCGCTACATGAGTTACGAGGGCTACGGCGATGGGCTGCGCATCTCGGTTGGGACGGATGACGAGATTGACCGACTGCTCGCGGAACTGACCGCGATTCTGTGAGAGAAGAGCATGGCACGAACGGCACAGATTCACCGGGAGACCGGCGAGACGAAGATCGACCTGACGCTCGACCTCGACGGCTCCGGCCGCGCGACCGTCGCCACCGGCGTCGGCTTCTTCGATCACATGCTGACGCTGCTGGCGCGTCACAGCCTGATTGACCTGAACGCGCAGGCCTGCGGGGATCTGCACGTGGACGCACATCACACGGTTGAAGACGTGGGCATTTGTTACGGCCGGGCGCTGGCGCAGGCGCTGGGCGACAAGGCCGGCATCCGCCGCTACGGCGACGCCACGGTGCCGATGGACGAAACGCTGGTGACGGCGGCCCTCGACCTGAGCGGCCGGCCGTTCTGCGTTTGGCGCGCCGAGGTGCCCATGGAAACGCTCGGCACCTTCAATGCGCAACTGGCCGAGGAATTCTGGCGCGCGGTTTCCTCAAGCGGGATGCTGGCGCTGCACGTCGTTTGCCATCATGGGCGGAACACGCATCACATCGTCGAAGGCATTTTCAAGGCGACGGCGCGAGCGCTGCGGCAAGCGGTCGAGATCGATCCGCGCATGACCGGCGTGCCGTCCACGAAAGGCGTTCTCTGATCCGAAATAGGAACGCGGATGACGCGGATGCGGCGGATATTCGCGGATCGATCCGTTGTCTGATCCGCGAATATCCGCCGCATCCGCGTTCCTATTTTGCAAGGTATCAGTCCACGAACTCGACATGGACTGGATTGGGGATGATCCCGGCGCGATGGCCCTCACCCAGCAGTCGCCGCACCGCGGCGCGGCCGCGCTCGCCGTAGTCCAGCGTCCAATCGTTGACGTACATGCCGACGAAACGGTCCGCCAGCGATTTGTCCATGTCGCGCGCGTACTTCAAGGCGTACTCCAACGCCGCGTCGCGGTGATCCAGCGAGTAACGGATGCTCTCCTTGAGCAGACGGCTGATGGTGCGCATCGTCGCTGTGCCGAGGTCGCGGCGGACGACGTTGCCGCCCAACGGCAGCGGCAAACCCGTCCTCTCCTGCCACCACACGCCGAGATCGACAACCAGCTGCAATCCCTGGTTCTGAAACGTAAGCTGCCCCTCGTGGATGATAAGGCCGGCATCGAAGCGTCCCTCCGCCACCGCGTGCAGGATCTCATCGAAGGGCATCACCTCATGCGCGAAGCCGTCCGGCAGCAGCAGACGCAGGGTTAGGAAAGCCGTGGTCAGCGTGCCGGGAACGGCGATGCGGGCCGTCTTCAACTGCTCGATCGTCAGCGGCCGGCGGGCGACGACCATCGGGCCGTAGCGATCGCCCATGCTGCAACCGCTGGGCAACAACGCGTACTTATCCAGCAGCGCGGCGTAGGCGTGGATGCTGATGGCCGTCACTTCCAGCTCGCCGCGCAGGGCGCGACGGTTGAGCGTCTCGATGTCCTGCAAAACGTGCCGGAACTGTAAATCGCCGGTGTCCAACTTGTCGTGCGCCAGCGCGTAGAACATGAAGGCGTCGTCGGGGTCGGGACTGTGGCCGACGGTGATGAGTCGTTTGGTCATGAAAGGAGCCTAAAACTTTCCTTGCGAAACCCGTCGAGCCGCCAACGCTCGCGGCCCGAGGAGGCAACCGCAAGGGCGGGCGGGACGCAACCACTCCGTCTACTGAAACGCCGATTTCACGTCGGGGTTGAGCAGGACGACGATGGCCCAGATGCCGATGCCCTCACCGACGCCGCAGCAAGCCATGATCGACATGCACGGGATGGCGGCGCAAACGGCGCCAATCATGGCGAGGGCGTAAGACTTCAGAGACAACATGCGGACGCCGCCGACGATGGGTAGTACGGAGGCCAAAAAGGCGAACAAAGTCAGCGGCCAGTTGAAGAGCATCGCCTGCGTCTTCATCTCGTCGGCCGTCTTCTGTTCGGCCTCCGCGCGCATGCCCGGCGGCAGTGCGTCGTACATCGCCGACTGCTGGGCCTTCAGTTTCTCAGCCGGCATCGCGGTGGTGTAGAGAGAGTTCACGACCATGTACAGCGCGAACATCAAGTTCAGAATCCCAACCACGATGAGTCCAATGGCAGGCGGCTGAACGCGGCCCTTGATGTGCCTCGCATCGCCGAGAGGCCGCTCGAAGCGATCGTCGTAAGGTTCACCGGGGCGCGGTTGATCGGCGTAGGAGTTGTACGGATCGTAACTCATCGGCGTCTCTCCACGGGGGTAGGTCCGGGACGGCGGAGCCTGCAAGTCCGCCCTATTGTACAGGTTCGGCGACGAAAACGAAGAGTGCCGCGAACCACGCGGACGCCGAGATTGTCAAAGAAACCAAATGGGCGAACGGCGCATTCCAGGCCGACTCGCTCCGAAAGGCTCTGGACAGGATTTCGCCAACCGTTTAGAGTATTATTGAGAACAGAAAGAGATAAACCACGGAGAACATGCTGGATTTTATTGTCATGGGAGGTTTTGTTTGACGACCGCACTTGTGGTGGAGCCGCTGGGCGGCTTCCACGATTTAGCTCTCTCCCCCGCCTTACTGCAAGCACTCGACCGAGCCGGCTATCGAGACCCCACCCCCATTCAGGCCGCTTTCATCCCCGAAGCCCTCAGTGGACGCGATGTCATCGGGCAGGCCCAGACCGGCACCGGCAAAACCGCCGCCTTCCTGCTGCCGTTTCTGAACGGCTGGCGCGACGACAACCGGCCCGGTCCGCAGGCCATCGTGCTGGCGCCGACCCGCGAACTGGTCGTGCAGGTCAGCGAAGAGGCGGCCAAACTGTCACCGAACCGCCACTGCCGGGCCGTGGCGATCTACGGCGGCCAACGCTTCGGCTCGCAGCTGTCCCAGCTCAAGCGCGGCTGTAACATCGTCGTCGGCACGCCAGGCCGCGTCCTCGATCACCTGTCGCGCGGCACCCTGTCGCTGGAGCACGTCCGCTACGCCGTCCTCGACGAGGCCGACCGCATGCTCGACATCGGCTTCCGGCCGGACATCGAGCGCATCCTGCGCCGTTGCCCGCAGCAGCGCCAGACGTTGCTGCTGTCCGCCACGCTGCCGCCGCCCGTGCTGCGCCTGGCCCAGCGCTACATGGTCGAGCCGCTCAACATCAACCTGTCGCCGGCCAAGGTGACGGTCGAGAACATTCGGCAGTCGTATTTCACCGTCGATGAGGACCGCAAGTTCGATCTGCTCTTGAAGGTCTTCGAGCGCGAACAGCCGCGGCAGTGCATCATCTTCTGCGAGCGCAAGCGCTGGGTGGAAGATGTGTACCGTATGCTTCGCCAGCATCTGCCGCGCGTGGCGGCGATGCACGGCGATTTGCCGCAGTCGATGCGTAACCGCATCATGCAGGGTTTCCGCGACGGCAAGATCGTCTACCTCGTGGCCACCGACGTGGTCGGCCGCGGCATCGACGTGCGCAACATCTCGCACGTCATCAACTACGACATCCCGCTCGACCCGGAAAACTACGTCCATCGCATCGGGCGCACCGGCCGCCTCGGCGCCGACGGCGTGGCCCTCGCCTTCGTCACGCCCGAACAGGGCGATCAGTTGACCGAGATCGAGCGCTTCATCAACAAGCAGATCGACGAAGATCAGATGCCCGACTTCCAGGCGTATTTGCCGCGCCTCCGTACGGCCACGCCCGAAGCGCCGAAGGCCGCCATGCCGATCTTCGGTCGTCGCGTCAAGCGCTACAGCAATCGGCTGTAACTCATTTCGATTGGGCCGCTTGCGACTTCTCGCCAAGCCGCAAGCGGCGACCGCGACCGAGCATCTCGGCATTTTTCCATTTTTTTCGCGAACCTTTTGCCCCTTGACTCGTCTCTTCCTTACAATGGGGGCGATTGTGTCCGCATCCGGCGGACTTTTCTCCCGAAATAAATTGTCACAACCGACGTATACTAACGTAGGAGTGTTGCCGCGATGCGTTTTCCGGCAACACCGTGACATCAACCTGTGAGGTAGTCGAGAAACCGTACCGTTTGTCTTTCCGGGCGAATCCGCCTTCGGGCGCGTTTCGCCGAACCTTCTCTATCGATCGCCGGAGGTCTCCAATGGTCAAGAACCTGGCATCCCTGGTGCTGAATGGCTCCGCCGTCCTGTCGGTCGGCAAGGCCGACAATCCGCGCCTCGGTACCAGCGGCACGGCCAAGACCCCGGAGGTCCGCATTTCCATGCGACACCCGTCGCGCAGCTGTGGACAGGAATTTCAACCTGTCGTGCGGCCAAGCCATGCGGATTATCTCCGCGTGGACGCCTTGGCCGTCCAAGGGGCCGGTCGGTCCCTCCGCTGTGCGGGTGTCCTCAGTCGTCGAAGCTCCGCGGTCAACTCAGCCTTGTCCGCGAGCGACGGAGGAACCGTCTCCACGACCGCCGTGCGTTTAGGCTCTCGCAAGGGCCGACTCGCGGCGTTCGTGAGCGAGGTAGCCTCCGGGCGTCTGACCACCCCCAACGCCACGACCCTACCCACCAGCGGCGTAACAGCCGCGGTAATAACGGTCGTAATGCGTTGCCCGGCTGGTCTGAGCTGGTGCAAACCGGCCAACAGGACGTCTCCGGCTTCGACCTGGGGATTCGGGGTCCGCTAATCAGCGCCGCCGACAATAGTTTCCCCAAGACCGAACCACGGATGCGCTTCCTATCCGCCGTTCACCGTCCGCTGTTCGCGTTCCGCCGTTGCCCTGGGCGGAGCGTCGATCGCGGCGAGCGCAACGCGGAAAGCGAACATCGGCGTCACCCCTCGGCATGGGAGGACTTCGCGGTGATCCCCGCGCGAGTCTTCGCCTCCGAAATGCGGTGCAGGGAAATTCGCGCCTGGATCGAGAAGGTATCATTCAAATGTCCTGGATCGAGATCACGAGCCTGGTTGAGAAGGCGCAGGCCGGCGATCGCACGGCCTACGGTGAGCTGATCGAACGCTTCCAGCCGACCGTTTACGCGGTGGCGCTGTCCCGCCTGCGCAACCCGACGGAGGCGCAGGAGCTGGCGCAGGAGGTGTTCCTGCACGGCATGAAGAAGCTGCCGCAGCTGCGCGACGCTCAGTGCTTCGCCGGCTGGCTGCGTCAGATCACCGTGCGCATGGCCATCAACCGTCTGACGCGGCGCGGTCCGCTTCAGAAGGTTGATCCGGAGGTGCTGGAGAACGCCGAGGCGTCCGGCTCCACGCCGCTGGAGCAGATGGTCAAGGCCGAGCAGGCGGCCGCGCTGTACCGCGGTTTGGAGCGCTTGAAGCCGGTCGATCGCGCCACGCTGATGGCGTTCTACATCCGCGGTCGTTCGCTCAAGCAGATGAGCCGCGAGTTCGAGACGCCCATCGGCACCATCAAGCGCCGTCTGCACGTCGCACGCAATCGTCTGAAGAAGGCGATGGAGCGCGGGTCCACCGTCAAGCCGCGCCGCCGCGAAGCGGCGTGCGTGTAATCGTCACCCACCAGCCCGCAGCGCGAGCAAGGGTTGTTCCTTCCCTTGCTGGCGCCTGCAGGCTGGTTCTTTGTTTCCAATCGAATCTCCTTTTGTCCAATGGTTCGTGGATCGGCCTGGCCTTGCTCGTCGTGTCGTCCGTGCTGTCGTCGCAGAGTGCGGCATCGCCAGCGAGGGAGCAAAGGAAGGGGTTGAATGTCCTTGCGGTGAACCGCAGGTGGCAGTACGATACGCGGGTGTGCGGTATAACATATCCATAAAAGGTGTTATATGGCTGACAGCCGTATAATCACTTGTTAGCGAAGGAAACGGAGCCCAGAGATGGAAAAACAGGAACGCTATAGTCTACTTGTGCAGAAAAGAAAAACGTGCCGACTCTGTACTGGCCTGACGAACCCTGCCCACCAAACATGCTCCCGATATGACTCTGACCAAATTGGTCCTTGGTCCCGTTGGCAGGGTAGCCTTGATGCAGATATTCTCGTCGTTGGTCAGGACTGGGGAGACACGTCTTACTTCAACGACTGGCAAGGAAGGGACCAGGCTTCTGGAAATCCGACGAACGAGAATCTACAAGAGCTTCTCCTGCACATCGGCGTTCATGTCGGGAAACCACGAGAGACCCAACCTCAAGTTGTGTTCTTCACCAATTTGATCCTATGTCTGAAGGAAGGCGGGCTCCAATCACCTGCTGACAAAGAGTGGTTTACCAATTGTTCACAAGCGTTTTTCAAACCACTTGTCGAACTTATTAGCCCCAAAGTAGTGTTAGCCCTTGGCAAAAAAACGAGTCATTCCATATTGGATGTTTACGGTGTGCCCCACAAGAAGACTGCAAGGTTATTGGATTTGATGAAAAAGTCGCCGTACCGGCTGAGTGTTACTACCGTCCTTTTCCCTTTGTACCACTGTGGTGCAAATGGTGTGAAAAGGAATCGGCGATTGATTGACCAGAAGAGCGATTGGGCTAAAATTGCCGAGTGGTTGGGAACATCCGAGAAACGCTAACCATCTGCTACAGCAGACCCGCCGAATCGTCTTTGTGTGTTTTCTAGGTTCCGTGCGGCGGGCTGCTGGGGAACGGAAAAGGGGACGTCGTAGATATTCAAGCCGAACCATGCACCGCAGCAGCTGGCTGCGGAACTGGGTCGTTCGGTCCCGCGCTTCCCGCGAATGATCCTCTGCGAGGGGATATCGATGAGCGGACATTTCGTACCAGGCGATCCCTATCCGTGGCCCTATAACGGGGAACTCCGAGCGGAGAATACGGCCCTACTCATCATCGACATGCAAACCGATTTCTGCGGCGTGGGCGGCTACGTGGACAAGATGGGTTACGACCTGTCCCTGACCCGCGCGCCGATCGAGCCGATCCGTCGTGTGCTCGGGGCGATGCGGCGCGGCGGCTACCACGTCCTTCACACTCGCGAAGGGCATCGCGCCGACCTGAATGATCTGCCCGAGAACAAGCGCTGGCGCTCCCGACGTATCGGTGCCGGCATCGGCGATCCCGGTCCGTGCGGGCGCATCCTGGTTCGCGGCGAGGGGGGATGGGAGATCATTCCAGAGTTGTCTCCGCAGCCTGGGGAGCCGATCATTGATAAGCCGGGGAAAGGCGGATTTTACTCCACCGACCTTGAGTTGGTCCTGCGGTCACGCGGAGTCGTCAATCTGGTCTTTACCGGCATCACCACGGACGTCTGCGTGCATACCACGATGCGCGAGGCGAATGACCGCGGTTTCGAGTGTTTGCTGCTGGAGGACTGCTGCGGGGCGACCGACTACGGCAACCATTTGGCGGCCGTCAAGATGATCAAAATGCAGGGCGGTGTGTTCGGGACCGTCTCCAATTCGGACACCTTGATCCGGTCTCTGCCGTGATGCAGGTGCGACACGAGTCACCGGCGAGGCGGAGCCTCACCCTTGGTAGGATGCCCGCAAAGGAGACAGCCATGATCGAACTCAGCGACGAACAGCGCAAATCCCTCGACGAAGGGAAAGCCGTGCGGGTCCAGGAGAACGGCCGAGAATACGTATTGCTGCGGCCCGACGTATACGACCGTCTCGCCGAGGAAACCTACGACGACAGTCTGTGGGAGGCGGAGGAGTTGGATCACTTGCGGGAGGAATCGACGGCCCTGCTCGACCGTCTCCACTAACACCAACTCTTCACACGCGGCGGAATTGTCGGTCCAGATCGTAACGGCTGAACAGCAAAGCGGTTGGCCGGCCGTGCGGGCAGTGGTGGGTGTCGTCGGCGAGACGGCGCTGCTCGACCAGCGCGGCCATCTGCTCCGGCGTCAGGCGGTCGCCGGCGCGGACGGCGGCGTGGCACGCCATCAGGCTCATCAGGTCGTTGAACAGCACTTCGCGGCTCGGCGCGCGCTCCTTCGAGACGAGATGATCGACCACGGCGCGGAGGATCGTCTGCGGCGAGCGCCGGCCGAGCAGGGCGGGATAGCTGGTCAGCAAGAGGGTGCCGCCGCCGAAGTCCTCTACGCCGAGTCCCAACGCCGCCAGCGCGTCGCGGTGTTCCAGCGTGCGCGCCGCCTGCTCGGCCGTCAGCTCGACCGGCTCCGGGATTAGCAGCGGCTGCGTTTCGAGAGGACCGGATTGAATGCGCCGCTTGATTTGCTCGAACAGAATACGTTCGTGCAAGGCGTGCTGATCGATGACCAACATGCCCTCTTCCGTCTCCACGACGAGATACGAATCGTAGAGTTGAATGATCTTCGATGTCGGATGTCCGTCTGTCGTCGCGCTCGCCGGTGGAGGCGGCGCGGGAATGGTAGGCGGCGCGGCGTCCACCGACGGAAGCGGTTCAGGCAAACCGGGTGTGCTGGGCGGCGCGGACGAAACGAACGGCAGAGCGGGGCCGCGTTCGTCGGCCGGCGGCGATGTCAGCGACCACGGCGCCGGATCGAAGGCCGGGCCGGGAGCGCCGGCGACGGAAGGCGTTCCGAGCGCCTCCGAGGGGTGCATCGTCGAGGGCACCTGCAAACGGGCCGTGAGGTTCTCCGCGCGCAAGCGCTGGCGGATCGTCGAGAAAACGAGGTGGTGCAGCGCCTGGCTGTCGCGGAAGCGCACCTCCGCCTTCGTCGGATGCACGTTGACATCGACCTGATCGGGC
>DATBGU010000278.1:0-11021 GCA_036557825.1 Gemmataceae bacterium | reverse complement strand
CGCCGAGAAGCTGGCGGAATTGCGCACTGCGATGGTAGAAAACCGGCTTGGCCAGTTCCAAAAGCGTCTCTTCGGGCACCGGCGACGGTCCCGGCGTCAGCAAACGCTGCTTCATGTACGGTCGTCCTTTTCGCAACGGAGTAATTCGTATCTGTAGGTATGTTAGGTAATCCCATCGAGGAAGACAGCGCGGCCGGGCAAACCGTTCGCGGGCAAAATCGCACATGCGCCGCCGGTCGAACGGACTCTAATAGAGAAAGCTGTTTGCCTGGAGGAACCGAAGATGGCGTCGCAATCCATAACACCGCTTCTGCGGCATCTGCGCAGGATCACCAACCCGGTGCGCGCCTCGGGAGCCGGCGATGGCGAACTTCTGGAACGCTTTGTCCGTCAGCGCGATGAGATCGCGTTCGAGTTGCTGGTCTGGCGGCATCAACGCATGGTGCTGGGGGTCTGCCGGCGCGTGCTGCTGGACGCGCACGAGGCGGAGGACGCTTTTCAGGCTGCCTTCCTCGCCCTGGTGCGGAGGGCGCAAGCCGTTTGCCGCTATCCATCCGTGGCCGGCTGGCTGCACAAGGTCGCCTATCACATCGCCCTGCGGGCACGCAAGCGGGCGGCCAAACGCACGATTGTCGAACTCGATGACGCCGCCATCGAGTGCCGCCGCGACCCGGCCGAGGCCGCCGCTCGCCGCGAGGTCGCCGCGGTGCTCGACGAGGAGATCAGCCGGCTGCCGGAGAAATATCGCCTCCCCGTGGTGCTCTGCTATCTGGAAGGCAAGACATATCAGGAAGCCGGCCGGCAACTCGGCGTGCCGGTCGGAACGCTGTCGGCGCGTCTGACGCGCGGACGCTCCTTGCTGCGTACACGGCTGGCGCGGCGCGGCATCGGTGTGTCCGGATCGCTCCTCGCCACCCTGCTGTGCGAGCAAGCGTCCTCCGCTGCGGCGCCCGCGGCACTGGTGAAAGCCGCGACCGCCTTCGCGACGGGACAATCCTCCGCTGCGACATCCGCCGGCATCGCCGCGCTGGCCGAAGGTACATTGGGGAGCATGCTTATGGGCAAAGTTAAGATCGCGACGGCGATTTCGTTGGCCGGTTTTCTCGTCGCGGGGATGGGGATGCTCATTCCCGCCGCCGTTGCTCCGCCGTCAACTTCACCCGAATCGTCAAAGCCGTCCGCGGCAGTCGTCGCGGACAAGGAGAAAGCGGCGCGCGTCGATCGTTACAGCGATCCGCTGCCGCCCGGCACCTTGTTCCGCTTCGGCAGGGTTCGGCAGCCTAGCTACGCGGGCCGGACTCACGCGGCTTACTCGATTCAAGCGGCTTACTCTCCGGATGGACGATTCGCGGCGGTCGGCGACGAACGCGGGCGACTGGATCTGTGGGACGCACGCACGGGCCGCATGCTTCGTACTCTCCGGCGCGACGGGCCAGCCGTGAGGAAACTGGCCTTCACCCCAGATGGCCAATTGCTGACCGAGGCCCGCGCAGACAATGCCTTCCAATTCTGGCCCGTCCCATCCAGCGACGGACAACGCGCCCCCCGCTTCGATGCGGAACAGAGACTCTTCCAGATGGGCTCCCTCGTTTTCAGTCCGGATGGTCGGCGCCTGCTCATCTTTAACGCCCGTCAGGTTCCCCGCCTGTGCGAAGTGAGCACCGGCAAGGACCGCTTGCCAAATGACGCCGATTGTCCCTTTGAAAGGAACGGTTTTGTGCGGAATGGAAAAGCCCTGCTGGTTGCCGACCCTTTCCTGGTCTTCCTCGATACAGCCGACGGCCAAAGGCAAAGAGGCATGGTTCGTTTGCAGACGTGCGCCCTCGACAATCTCGGTGATCTCGGTTTCATCGCCGCGATGGCGCTCGCGCCGGACGGTCGGCGTTTGGCGCTGGGGCTGCATACCGGCGACGTTTGTCTGTGCGATACGCAAACCGGCGGAGAGGCGACGCGCTTCCGGGCCGTCGATCAGCTCAAGGGCCCCGTGGACCCGAACCGCAATTTTGCTCATGGCATTTTCGGTCAGGGCGTGGTCTGGGGGCTGTCCTTCTCTCCCGACGGCAAGTGGCTCAGCACGGCCGGGACCGATGGCAGCGTGCGGCTATGGGAGGTCGTAACGGGCCGGGAGGTGCTGCGGTTAACGGGGCACAAGGGCTATGCCCATGAAGTTTCTTTTGGCGCCGACAACCGAACCATCCTGTCGTGCGGTGAAGACGGCCGAGTGTACCTTTGGACGCTTCGCCCTCCCGCTGAGGGAAGGGCGAAGTCGACGCTCGATTCGCTGTGGTCGGCGCTCGCCGGCGAGCCGTCAACAGCCTACCGGGCGATCTGGACAATGAGCGAAACCAAGGACGTCAGTGTGTTTCTCCGTGGCAAAATCGCTCCGGCCAAGCCGATAGCGAAGGAGCGTCTGGCGAAGCTGATCGCCGATCTGGACAACGATCGGTTCGCCGTGCGCGAGTCGGCCACGAAGGCGCTCGCCAAACTGGGCGAGATGGCCGTGCCCGCGTTGCGTGAGGCCCTGCGCGATAAGCCGTCGCCGGAGGCTCGCAAGCGGCTGGAGGATCTGGTGAAGAGGAAGCACGTCGAGACGAGAAACCTGTCGCCCGAAGAATTGCGGATTTGGCGCGCGATCGACGTGCTGGAGCGGTTGGGCAGCGCCGAGGCGCGTCAAGTGTTGAAGGCGCTCGCCGACGGTGCGCCGGGCGCGCTGTCCACAACGGCGGCGCGGGACGCCTTGATGCGTTTGAGAAAGTAAGGTTATCCCACAAGCCCGGAGCGCCAGCGACGGGCCGACCTCCCGTCGCTGGCGCTCCGGGCTTGTCTGTTCAGCGCTCCATTTCCAGGGCGATCCGCATCTTGATCGGTTGCGGCTTGCCCTGCCAGTACCACACATAATCCGCTTGCTCGGCGACGAGCCTCAGCGACGTGAGCGTTTCCTTCTTTCGATCGTAATGTGTCACGCCCACGAAGTGAGCGGTCACGCAGCCGTCGGTCGGCTTGCCGGTGTAGGGAAAACTCAACTCCATCTCGCCGTCCAGCTTGATGCGTGCCTCCTTCGCGGACAGTTCGACGAGCGTTGCCTTCAGCGTGCCGCTTCGTACCTTGCTGTCCTTCGCCTTCCAGTGCGGTCCCGGCGGATAGCAATACTGAAACAGCTTGTGCGCGACGCGCTCCGGGATCGTCCACGACGCTCCCGTCCGGGCGTCCGCCGCCGGCGCGAACGTCTTCCATTCCGCCACTGTCAACTCGACGCGATCGTGACTCAAGCCGTTGTTGACCCCTTTCTGATCGCAGCGCGTCCAGACGTGAACGAGCCGGCCGCCTTCCGTCTTCGGCTCGATCGCCGCCGGTTGGGCGGTGGTGGCGCGGACCGCCTCGGCGTCGCGCGGCGTCAGCTTCTTGTCGGCGATGATCTTTTCCAGAAACGGTACGAGGTTTTCGGGTTTGTACGCCAGCTGCACGCGCTGCGTCGCCAGTACGTCGCCGCCGGCATCGAGTACGAACACGCACACGGTGCCGCCCTCCAGGCCGCGTTTGTGACGCTCGGCGTCGATGCGTTCCAGTTCCGCCTGCTCGTCCTTGTTGCGCGGATCGAGTTGGTAGTTGTCGCGCGACACCCACACGGGCACGAAATACCTGCTAATCAGCCGAATGACCCGCTCGTCGGAGAGTGAACTCACTCTCATGCCGCGCGCGCCGTTTCAGCAGCGGCCCGTCTCGATGTTGCCGTCGTGCGTGAACAGGAAGAGGGGTTTCTTCTCGCGCGCGCTGGCGCGCCGCGCGTCGAGCAGCGAGGCCGTCCAGGGGATTTTGCGCCAGGCGCCGGTATCGCTGTCCTTGATGCGCTCAAGGCGCTGCTTGATCCCCTCCTCCTCGCGATCGGCGGCGGAGATCGCCACCGGCGCGAGCAGGGCCAGGGCGAGCAGGCTCCATCGCAATTTCATCGTCGCCTCCTTGCTTCTCAACGTCTCCGATCTTCACGAACGTCCCTGTTATACCCTAACCCCGGCTTTGGAAGCCAGGCGGGGTCTGACGTTGACACAATCCCATCGCGGCATTACAGCGATCCCGGCCGCGTCGCCCGGCCGAGAAAAGGAGTCGAACGATGACTATCGTCGCTTTATCCGTGGCGCTTCTCATCGCGGCGCCGCCGGCGGAACTGAAGTCGGGTCTGCAACCGGGCGAGGAGGTCGCGGCCTGGAACCCCGTCCACGTCGCCGGCCCCGACAAGGGCACGCGCGCCTGCCCGGTCTGCACATATCTCGAAAAGCCCGCGGTGGTCGTCTTCACGCGCGATGGCGAGAACGCCGCGGCGCTGGCGGAGCAGTTGGAGAAACTCGTCGCCGCCAACGAAAGCAAGGATCTCAAGGGCTTCGTCATCGTCCTCGACGCGGCCCCGGACAAATTGGCGAAGATGGCGGCGGAAAAGCGGATCGCGAAGATCGGCGTGTGTCATCTCGATCCGCGGACGAAGGAAAAGGATCTGGAACTGTACAAGATCCATCCGCAAGCGCAAAACACGATCCTCATTTATCGAGACTACAAAGTGCGGTCCAACTTCGTGAACCTCGATGCGCGCCGCTTCTCCGCGGTCGAGGCGGCGGTCAAGCAGATCCTTCCGTGATCGTTCCCGGATGCGCCCTTGGAGCGAGCGACCATGCGCACACACTTGACCCTGGTGCTTTTCGCCGTGCTGTTCGGCGTGGCCGCCTGTTCTTCGGCGAACCGCGCGCCGGGACCGACACGGCCGCCGGCGCCGCCGAGCAACCGGACCGCCGCTGCTCCGCCCACATCGGACGCGGCGAGCGCTCCCGGCGGCATCCGGCTCGACCCGCAAAATACGCGCATCGAGTTTGTCGGCGCGTCGGAACGCACGTCGCAGGCGGGCAGTTTCCAGCAGTTCCGCGGCACGTTCCAGGTCAACGGCGACGACTTGCAAACCGCCCGCTTGACGCTCGACATCGACATGGACTCGACCACGACGAAGATCGGGCTGCTGACTCGACACTTGAAAAGCAAGGACTTCTTCGATGTGCCGCAGTATCCGCGTTCGACGTTCGTCACCACGTCGATTCAGCCGAGCGCGACGCCGGAGGCGACGCACGTCATCAACGGCAACCTGACGCTGCACGGTGTAACGCGGGCCATCTCGGCCCCGGCGAACATCACGCTGGCCAACGGCGTGCTGACGCTGAGCAGCCGCTTCCTCATCCGTCAGTCCGAGTTCGGCATGACGGAGGCGCTGAAAAAGACCAAGGACGAGGTGCCGATCACGGTCAGCATTCGCGCCGCGCGTTCGTGAGCGCCGCTGCGGACCTTGGCAACTCCGCACGCGCCCCGCATAATACGGCTCACAGCGAATTCCCGCTCTGGAGATCACGCTCGTGGCCGACAACACTCCGTCCGCTCCCGAATCGCCCCCTCCATTCGACATCGAACAACCGGCCTGCTTCTACCTCGGCCGCGAGTACGATCTGAGCGCGCGCACCGTTCGGCCGGACAAGTACGTCATGTATGACGCCCGCGATCTGACCACGCACGGCGTCGTCGTCGGCATGACCGGATCGGGCAAGACCGGCCTGTGCATCAGTCTGCTCGAGGAGGCGGCCATCGACGGCATCCCCTGCGTCATCATCGACCCCAAAGGCGACCTCACGAATCTCTTATTGCAATTTCCCGACCTCGACGCCGACAAGTTCGCCGAGTGGGTCAATCCGGAGGATGCCCAGCAAAAAGGGCTGTCGGTGGCGGCCTACGCCGATCAGGTGGCGACGCGCTGGCGGCAGGGACTGCGGGAGACGGCGCAGACGCCGGAACGCATCGCTCGTTTGAAAGCGTCGTCGGAGTGGCGCATCTACACGCCGGGCAGCGAGGCTGGCCTGCCGCTGTCGATCCTCGGCACCTTCGCGGCGCCCAAGGACAGCACGCGCATGCCGCGCGAGGTGCTGACGCAGAAGATCGACGCCACGGCCACCGCCCTGCTCGGCCTGACCGGCATCGCCGGCGATCCCGTGCAATCGCGCGAACACATTCTGATCGCGCAATTGCTGTTGCACTCCTGGTCGGCGGGAAAGGATCTCGATTTGCCGGGCCTGATTTTACAGATCCAGAACCCGCCCATCCGTACCGTCGGCGCTTACAACCTGGAGACGTTCTTTCCGGCCAAAGAACGCCTCAAATTTGCCTCGTCGTTGAACAACGTGCTGGCGGCGCCGAGCTTTCTGACGTGGACGACCGGCGAGCCGCTGGACCTCGCCAACATGCTCTATCGCGCCGGCAAGCCACAACAGCTGATCTTTTACATCGCGCATCTTGACGACACGCAGCGCATGTTTTTCACGACGCTGCTGCTGGAAGAGATGCTCAGCTGGACGCGGCGACAATCCGGGACGAGCAATCTGCGCGCGCTGCTGTACTTCGATGAAGTGTTCGGCTATCTGCCGCCGCATCCGGCGAATCCTCCGAGCAAGGCGCCGCTGCTGACGCTGCTCAAACAGGCTCGGGCGTTCGGCGTCGGCGTGCTGCTGGCCACGCAGAACCCGGTCGATCTCGATTACAAGGCGCTGTCCAACGCCGGCACCTGGTTCGTCGGCAAGCTGCAAACCGAACGCGACAAGATGCGCCTGCTCGAAGGACTGGAAACGGTGGCGGCCGAGACCGGCACGCTGACCGACCGCGCCTACCTGGAAACGGTCATCTCATCGCTGGGCAATCGTATCTTCTTGCTTCACGACATCCATCGCTCTGCACCGAGCCTGTTTCAGAGCCGCTGGGCGTTATCGTTCCTGCGCGGACCGATGACGAAGGACCATGTGTCGCGGCTCATGGAGCCGGTCAAACGCGAGAATCAGCCGGCGGCCGCGCCGATGGCCATCCCGTTGTGTACGCACTGCCATCAAGAGTTGACCGCGGACGTTGGCGACCGCTGTCCTCACTGCGGACAACCACCGTGGGCCAACGCGCATTTCCGCAAACAGGACAAGGAATTCCGCGAGCGCCTGCGCCAGTCCGCGCCGGCGGACTCTTCCGCTCCTTCGGTCGATTCGTCCGTGAGCGCTCGGCCGCCGGTGCTGCCGCCGGACGTGAAGCAGTTTTATCTGCCGCCGAAGGCCACGGGCCGCAACATCGTGTACAAGCCGCGTGTTCTGGGGATTGGAGAGATCGCTTTTATCGTCGATAAGCGCAAGGGCAAGGAGCACGCCGAGACCATTTGCCTGCTGGCGCAACCAACCACGTCGGGTCATCCCATTGACTGGGACCAGGCGGAGAGCATTGCCGAGCAGTTGGCGGACATACCGCTGACGGGCGCTCAGTGGGACAGCGTGCCGGACTCGCTGGACACCGGCCGCAAGCTCAAGGCGCTGGAGAAGGCGTTCGGCGAGTATCTATACAGCACAAAAAAATTGTCGCTAGTTCAGAACCGCACGCTCGGTCTGGTGAGCGATCCCGGAGAGGGGCTCGACGCCTTCCGCGACCGCTGCCGCCGTGCCGCCGCCGAGGAAGCCGCGCAAGCTCTGGCGATGGAGAAGGCCAAATTCACGCCGCGCTTCAAGGCGCTCGATATGTCCGTCCCGGAAGACAAGCACGGCGCGGACCAGTCCGGCAGCTCCCTCCTGGGTTGGCTGTTTTCCGCGCTCCGTCCGAGTGCCAAAGGCGAGGAGCCGGCCGATCCGAAACAACGTAAATTGAAGGCCGACTATCAGGCCAAGCAGGCGGAGATTCACGAGAAATGGCGGCGCGTCGGCGAGGAGTACACGGCCATCCAGGTCAAGCCGCGCAAGGTGGACGTGCGCGTAACGCACTTCGGCCTGGCGTGGGTGCCGATGGCGCGGTGAACCCTTCTTACCAGCCCGAAGCGCCAGCGAGGGCGCCTTATCAGCCCTCGCTGGCGCTTCGGGCTGGTAAAGGCATCGCGCAATTTACACCAGGCTCTCCAGCAAATACTTCAACTTGCGCACTTCCGATTGCATGGCAAACGGCGCGTCGGGAACGTCGTGAATGTCCACCGTCAGGATGCGCTCGTACTGGTAGCGGGCCAGCTGAGCGATGATGCGGCCGTACTCGACCTCGCCCTGACCGACGCGCACCTGGAACTGATTGGGACCGCGGCCGGTGTCGCGCAGATGGACGTGCTTGACGTGAGGATACAGGGCGTCGTGACACTTATCGGCGTGGGGGCCGGCGATGTAGTGGCTGGGGTCGAGCGTCAATCCCAGGCCCTTGACGCGCTCACAAAGGGCCAGAGCGACGTCCGGGTCTTCGGTCAAGGTGCCGATGAGCGTGGACACCGTCACCTGGATACCGTCGCCGGCGGCGAGGCGGACCAGGTGATCGAGGCGCTTTACTTCCTTGTCGATGTCGCTGCCGGCGTCGGCGGCCTTCATCGAAAGCAGCGGCACCGCCGTGATGCGCGCCAGGCGGCAAATGGCCTTGAATTGGCGATCGTGCTCCGCCGGACTCGCGGCATCGATCTCGACGGCGAAGGCCGACGGTGTCAGGCCGGGTCCGTGGCGCAGTCGGGCGGCGGCGTGTCCGATGTCGGCGGCGATCTCCGAGGGACGCAGCTGACGACCGTGTTCGTGCAGGGCCGCCTCGAACTTGCTGAACTCCAACTCGGAGATGACGCGCAGGGCGTCCTCCAGCGACAACCGGCTAAAGCACAAGGTGGAACAAGCGACGTACACGGCTCCCTCCTGCTTTGCTCGACGCCTTGCGAAACCTGGACTTCTATTCGGCGCGGATCGGATGCGACAGGGCCGAAGGCCGTCATTCGCCCCCGGTCTGCGGGCTTATAATCTTTTCCGTCGTGCAGGAAAAGGCCAAATGGACTTGACTTTCCACTGTTGGCACCGGCGCGGCCCGACTTACTCTTGGGTCTGGCCGGACAGTTCGAGAAATGTGCCGCCGTTCTCGACGAGATCCTCGCCGACGGCGCAGGTCCACAGAACGCGCACGATGAAGTCCCACGAGTTCGTTCCGTCGGACGCGGGGATGGAGACGCGGATTTTCTGCCCCAGGAAGCGGCGCGTGCCTATCAAGCGAATGCCGGTGGAAGACAGATCGCGGCTGAGCAGGATGTATTCGTGCTGGTCCTCGGTGCGCACCTTGACCGGCTGCACGAACGGAATGCGGTCCTCCCCACGACGTTCGACGCGGGCGTCCGTGTTGAGATGACGGCCGATGATCTCGCGCACGGTCTTCTTGATGTTGGCTTGCTGCGACTGTTCCCGGCGGACGCGATCGCTGACCGGGGCGACATAGTAGTAGCGCCCCTTGCGGTAGATCAGAGCGGGACGCGCCACGGCCACCACGTCCTTCCAGAGCGATTCGGACATGCCCGCTCCGCCTAGCACGGCCCGGATCTCGCGGGGAACGATGAATCCTTGACGCTGCGCCTGACGGACGACCAGTTCCGCGACGCCTTGCAGATTCACGGAGATCATGTTCGGAAACCCTTTGCCGGCGAATCTCAACCCTTACGAACTATCGCAAGCAAGTCTAGCATTTTTTCCGCCGGCAAGGCGGTCGTCCATCCCAGGAGCGGATCACGGGCGCGCCAAGCGCGTTTGGCCGGCCCGTTCCAGTGCCAGCCGCACGGCCTCGGCCTCGGTCGCCGCCAGCGCCTCGATGCGCTGCGTCAGACCGGGTTGTGCGCCGGGCAGCCAACAGGTGAAGCGCGTTCGGCCATCGGACAACGAGTCCATGTGAAAGCCGACGACGCCCAGTTCCTTCATCCGGGCGTGGATCGCAGTCCAATCCGGGCCGCTCGTCGCTGGGCGGACGGCCACGCCCAGTTGCTCCGGCGACGGCATGGTCAGGCGGGCGGGCCGCGCGGGCGCCGGTTCCTCAGGCGCCTGGGCGCGGACCAAGGGCCGGGCCGGGGCCGCGGCGCGCGGGGCCGACGCGGGCACGGCGGGAGGGAGATTATTGCGGGGCGCGAACGCCGGCGCGGGATACGAAATCGGTGCCTGCATCGGCATGGAACCCGGCATCATCATCGGCGAACCGCCGAAGAGAGGGGCATCACAGCCCTGCGGGCCTCACGGATAGGCACCGGAGCGGGAGGGCACGGACAGGCCGAATAACAGGGCCGGCAAACAAACGAACAACCAGCGACGCGCTTCCTTGCGCATGGAGCATCCCTCTCGGCCGCGGCAGTTCAGCGCCACGGCCGTAACAGTACGGTCGTGCCCGGTTGGGGCGGACGGAGATTGGGTCGGTGTCCGGCAAGCGTGCGTCTTGCGCGCTTGCCGGAACAGCTTGAGGGCGTGACAGACAGGATTGCGAGTCGGACGAAGACGGCTCGTCACGAAGCGGGGGCGATATAGCAGAGCCGCGCCGGCATGAAAATAGCAAGTTCACAAACCAGGGGTTCTGCACAAATTACATACTCGCACAGTCAAAATTACAAAAAGGCATCGGCCGCCGCACCGCGTTGCAAAGCGTTCCTCTCCGCGAACACTTGGAGAGAAACAACCGGCTTGACCCGGAGGGTCTTGTGGAGCATGATGGGCGGCCCTGTTAACGCTGACTGCACGAGGCAAGCAGCCAGGGACATAATCCTCGTATGAAAGGACCAAGGATGGGCGTCGATCCCCGGAGCCTGCAAATCGGCCAGATGGTCGCGATCAAGGAGATGAACTTTGGCTTGCAGATCAATCTGCCCGAGGAAGGCGAAACCGGGCTTGCGGTCGTCGAAGTGACCCCGGACTATCTCGTGCTCGACGACCCAGCCGGCGGAAGCCAGAGACGCATCCCCCTTTACCTCCTCAACAAATCGTCTCACGTTCCCGTGGAAAACCGCGCGGCGTGAGCTATCGCATCTGCCGGCACAACTTCGTTTAGAGCGTTTTCGAGGTAGGTGTAGCGGGAGGGCTGCCCCAGTGCTGTGCACATGATTTACTCTTGTTCGGCCTTTTGCTTCGCCCGCCGTCTCCGGTCGGCTTCGAGGACCTTGTGGACGGACGTATGAGCCCCGGACTTCTTCACCGCCTTGGCCTTGGGCCGGCGCTTGCCGG
>DATBGU010000277.1:0-19306 GCA_036557825.1 Gemmataceae bacterium | reverse complement strand
CCGGCAAGCGCCGGCCCAAGGCCAAGGCGGTGAAGAAGTCCGGGGCTCATACGTCCGTCCACAAGGTCCTCGAAGCCGACCGGAGACGGCGGGCGAAGCAAAAGGCCGAACAAGAGTAAATCATGTGCACAGCACTGGGGCGAGGCTCCTGCCGAGCCGGGAACGTACGGCTCGGCAGGAGCCTCGCCCCACTGCTGTGCACAACTTCGGGGGGTACTGGACAAAGGAACAAAATGGCGAAAAACCGCTGTTTTCCCGACTCCTTTTCAGTGACACATCGTTGTCACTCCAACGCGGAAGAACAGATGTCCACTAGCAGGTTTTCCCTAACTCCTTTGCCCATTTAACATTACAAGTTGTGCACAGCACTGGCCTCGCCCTCCCAGACGCTACACCAAGCTCGAAAATGCTCTAATACAACGCGATTGCCCGCCCGGGCCCGCCGTGACAGCCGCGGATCTTTATCGCCGCGAAGAGGAAGTATGCCCCTTCCGGCACGTCTCCGATATTGGTCAGGTACTCCACGCCGACCATGCCTTTGCCGCCCAGCGCCCAGTACGTCCATAACGCCCGTTTCGGCTCGACGCCGCCGAGCGTCGGAGCGTCGGTCGCCACACAGCGAACGCCCCGCTCGGCCAGATAGCGGATGGCGTCCGGCGTAGGCGCCGGCCAACCCTCGCTCTTGCCGTCGAGCGGATCGGCCATGCAGGCGTTGCCCCGCGGGAACGGCAGGAAATGTTTATCGGTCCAGCCACTCCGGAAGACCACCACCTCGCCCGCCTTCAGTTCGCCGTGCTGCTTCTCGTACTTCTGGATAAACGCGGAAGTAATCTCCGGCGAGGCGGGCCAGTCCTTGCGGTCGGTCGTGCCGAGCAACGGCCGGACATCGACGACGCGAGCACGGCCGCAGGTCTGGGAGATTGGCACTTTTTCCGCAGTGACATCGCTGGTGCCGCGCGGCCCGTACTTCTTCTCGTACTCGGCCAGCCAGCCGCGCACTTCCGGCGCGTAGTCGCCGTTGTCGAAACCCTTGGGGGGTAGAGAGTAGGCCGGCGGCACGAGGTGCGTGCCGGTGTGGCTATCGAGCAAGTGCGTCTCGTGGGGATGGCCGAGGTTTGCAGCGAAGCTGAATGGGATCTTCATGTACGGGTGGCGATGTTCGCCGGCGCGTGCCCCCGGCCACCAGACGGGCAGGTCCGGGGAGATCACTACCGACAGATCGACCACATTCTTTTTGCGGGCGGATTGGATGAGTTGTTTGGCCAACGGCCCAACAACGGCGAAGGCGCGCCCCTCCGTGTAGGGGCCTCCGGCGTGCTTGGGACCGATGCAGCAGTAAAACGCTCCCGTGGCCGGCAGTTGTCCCAGACCCAGCGCGCCTTCGGTCCAGATCATGCCGTGCTTGAGGCCGGCGATGTGAGTCGGTTCGGCCAGGTCGGGGATCGGACCCATGCTTGGGCTGTCACATCCCAGCGTCATGACTTTTCGGCCAGCCAGGTATTCCATGCACTCCGGGTCGGGGTCGGGCCAGCCCGGAGCCTTGCCGCTGAGCGGCTCCGCCAGGAAGCGGCGGCCTGCCGGGAACGGCTTATAGTAATGATCGTTGTAGCCGCTGTAAAACAGGACCACGTCGCCGAATCCGAGAGGACGATGTTTCTTCTCCCAGGCGATCGCCAAGTCTTTCTTGATGAGAGGGCTTCGGCCGCGGGGAGCCTTGTCGAGCAGGTCGGTACAGTCGAGGACACAGGCTTCGCCGACGAATTGCCAGGCCGCAATCTTGTCGCTGAACGCCTTGCCGAGCGGCCCGGCGTTGGGCAGACCGGAATCGGGGGGCGGCACGGAATGCGGCGGGAAGTCGAGTTGCGTGCCGGTGTTGCCGTCGATCGTGAGGATGTCGCTGTTGTAGGCGCTGAGCGTTCCAATCCGCCGGTAGTGGTTGATGTGGAACAGCGGCCAGTTCGACGTCGGCCAGGTACAAGGCCAATCCGCCGCGACCAGCAGAGACAGGTCAAGAAATTGCGTTCTGGCGTCCTTTGCCTCTCCGGCGGCGGCCGGCGGCGACCAAAGGACGGCGGCGAGGAAGCCCAACCACGCCGGAAACCATCGGGACACGCGAGTACGAATAGACGGAGAGCTTGCGGACGGCACCTTCCACCTCCCTCGAATGCAACAAACGGCCGAGGCGTCCGAGCGGTCGGCGTCGCCACCTCGGACGCGAAAGTGGCTTCGGACGAAAATCGGGTAAGCTGAGCTTCCCACGCCGCGCTGCTTCGATCAAGCAAGAACCGGCTGGAAGGTGCGAGGACAAGAGTGCGGCATTCGAATATATTGATTTACTGCGTCGCGTATCGTCTGCCTCGCTCGGTCCCACCGGCCATCGTGTGCGCGTTTTCGATCTCGTCCAACGCATCGGCCCGCTCTCCGCTCCACCGGATTAAGGAATGAGAAGGCATTGGATCATTGCCTCGGCAGGCTTTGTTGCAAAAGTCCAGACAGTGGTACTCTGGGGAAGCCAGGCAACTACCCAGCTTTGCCAACTTGTCTTTTTGAGGAGTTTTGCAACAAAGCCGCCTCGGCAAGTTTCCCACCTTGACCGACAGCGTTGAGAAAAGGGTGAGAAAAGGGGTCGGGACTCGCTCAGACAATTTGTCTGAATGAGTCCCGACCCCTTTTCTCCACCTAGGGATCGGCCCCCGGCGTTGCCGAGACGGCGAGCAACAGGCCAAGTTTCGCCCAAGCAGCGCGGGCAATCATCGTGATTCCTCCGGTCCTTTCCGCCGTGCCAGCCGGTCGAGAGCGGCGCGCGCCTCCACCGCCAGCGCCGGCTCCTTGGTTTTGGCAATCAACTCTCCCAAGAGGTCGCGGGCTTCCTCCGTGCCGATCTGCTCCAAGACACGCACCGCTCGCAGTTGGCGCACCGGGAGCCCCCCCACCTCAGGCGATCTCGCTTTCAGCTTGGCTAGCAAGTTCTCGATGCGTCGCTGTGCCTCTGCCGAGGGCTTTTTCTCCAGAGCCAGCCGCAGGGCGGGCTCCGCTTGTTCTCCCAGCTTCTGTAGTGCCCGCTCGGCCTTTTCCCGCACGGCGAACGCATCGTTGTCCAGGTCGGCGATTAGACGGTTCAGCTGTGGCTTTTCACGCGGCGGGCCGGGCAAGAGTCGTTCGCGCAGCATTGGGATAGCACGCTTGCGGACAGCTGCCAATGTCCAGAAGGCACGGTCGGCTCGAACGGCGTCCGTAGCGGCCAGATCGTCCCAAAGGGCCGGCATGTCCTTAGCGTCCCGGTCCTTCGCCGCAATGCCGCCGGTGACGTCCCACATCAGGATGGTGCCGTCCCAACCTCCCGACACCAGCGCGCGCCCTTCCGGAGCGAAGGCCACTGTGCCGACCAACGCCTGATGCCCGCGATAGCGGCGAATCTCCTGGCCGGTGAATGCGTCCCACAAGCGCAGGGTGCGATCGGCTAATCCCAACGCCAGGGTCCGGCCATCGGGCGCGAAGACTGCGACGCGGACGGATTCCGTGCGCGAGATCAGCTCTCCCAGCACCTTGCCTGAAGACACATCCCAGAGGGCGAAGCCTTCTCCAGACCAGGCGGCAATGGCCCGCCCTCCGGGTGCGAAGACGATTCGCCCCATAAAAGGCGAGGCGCCACGAGGTGGTTTCAGCTTGCTGACCGGCTTGCCGGTGGCGACGTCCCACAGGTCGAGCGTGCCGATGCCGTTGGCTGCCAGGGTTTTGCTGTCCGGTGCGAAGGCCATGGCGAAATCGGGGCCCGCTGCCACCTGGAGACGGCGTAATTCCGTTCCGTTAGCGGCATCGAGCAAACGTAGGGTGAAACCGACCTCTTTCACCGCGAGGAGCTTGCCGTCCGGCGATAACAGCATTTTCTCCGCTCTCACCACAGGCGACAATCGGCGCAGCTCCGCGCCGGTGCCGGCATCGTACACGGGAACCGTCTCGTCCTTGATTCGAGCTGCCAAGGTCTGTCGATCGGACGCGATGCCGGCCACGTAGGGTGAGCCGCCCGGCTGCACCCACAGCAGGGCTTTGCCCGCCGCGACATCCGCCCGCGCGACGGTCCTTCCCGCTTTTCGAGGGGCGAAAGCCATTTTCGTGTAAATGCGCTGCAATCCCTCGACACACGCGCGTTCCTTCCCCGTGGAGGCATCCCACCACCGCACGCTTCCACTGCTTTCGGCGGACAGCACTGTCTTGCCGTCTATGGCGAAGCCGACTGAATCGATGTGTCCCGAACTACCCGGCGCAGGAGAACGGAGCTTGCCGGTGGCAACGTCCCAGAGGTGAATCGCCAATCCGCCCCCAGCCAGGGTCTTACTGTCCGGCGCGAACGCCACGCTGCTACCGCCGCTGGAATCGGGCAGCTGCCGAAGCTCTTCCCCATTCGCGGCGTTCCAAAGACGGATCGGGCCATCCCAACTCTTGGCGGCGAGGATTTTGCCATCCGGTGCGAACGCGACGGTCCTGCCTATGCCGTCGAGCTTCAGATGACGGACCTCCTTGCCCGTGCCCACCTCCCAAAGCCGCACCGTCGCATCGAAGCTCGCCGAAGCCAACGTCTTGCCATCCGGCGAAAAGGTGACTCCGCAAATCCCTTGTTCGTGTCCGCGCAGTTGCCGTACCTCTTTGCCGGTGGCGGCATCCCATAAGCGCACGACTGACTGCGGATCGCGGGCGCCTCCTGAGGCCAGCAGTCGGCCGTCCGGAGAGTACGCCACGGTCATCGCTCGATCCGGATGCGCCTGGATTTTCAGCAATTCCTTGCCGCTGGCCGTTTCCCTCACTAGGATCGCGCCGTCTTCTCCTGAGGAAGCCAAGCTTTTGCCATCGGGCGCGAACGCCAGCCCGGTTGTCCCGTTCAGTTGACCCGGCAACGATCGAATTTTCTTGCCGCTGGCCGTGTCCCACAGCAGGAGGAGCCGATCGTTATGACTCGTTCCCGAAGCCAGGATCTTGCCGTCCGGCGAGAAGGCGAGGGCTTGTACCCACGTTCCATGACCTTTCAGTTGATGAATCTCTTTTCCGCTGGCGGAATCCCACAGCCGGACGATGCAGTCTCGCCCACCCGAAGCGAGAAGCTTGCCGTCCGGCGAGAAGGCGAGGGACATGGCTCCATCCGGATGGCGCAGGCGCACTGTGCCCAGGCGAGCGATAGCGTCCAGAGGCAGCGGATCGCCCTGGCGGTCGGTGCGACTTGCCTTGCCGCTCACCGGCGGCTCGCTTCGGATCGATGGGCCGAGCAACAAGAACAAACAAACGAGGATGAGCAAATGTCGAGGCCGCATGAGAGGTTTCCTCCCCAAAGGAGCGGAAGTGCATGACGAACTCTCAAGTTAAACCAGCCGAGTCGAGTTGTCGAGCGTCCGAGGTCAGCGCGCGACATTGCCGAAGCTGCGCCGTTTATCGGGTGGATCGAATGGAGCGAGAACCACTCGACAAAGGAATCATTTCTCCGCCGTGGACAGCGCTTTGTAATAGCTCTTGAGCAACCCCTCGTATCCGGGCGGATAGCCCTGGTCGGCCGACTGCAACAACTCGTTGCGCATCTGCGGCGGCAGGTCGCGGGCTTGATGGATCTTCGCCGCCGTCGTCTGATCCATGCCGCTGAACGACGAACGCAATTTCTGCATCGCGTCGCGGCGCTTGCGAGCGGCGTCGTCATAGCGATGATCGGCCAAATCCTTCTCGATGGACTTCATCAATTCGATGCTCTCGTTGAGGCGCGTCGTGGAGACGCCCATCGCGTCGAGCTTCTTGGCCACCTGCTCGGCCTTTTCGCGCAGGCCGGCTTGCTTGGCGCTGAGCCGGCCGATGTTGCGCACCTGATCGGGCGGCGTGCCGCCTTGCAGACCGCGGCGGCCGGCGCCGGCCTTCTTGCCGCCGCCGGTCGCGCCATTGGGATCCTGTTGCCCCTCCTGCTTGAGTTGGCCCGGTTCGTACTTCTCGTTGCCGACGCGCGCCGGCGTCTTGCGGCCGGGCAGCGCCTTGGCCGTGTCGCCGACCATCTGGCCCGCCGACTTGCCGCGCCGGCCGTCGCCCGAGCGGCCGTTCAGCTCCATGTTGTTGGGCAGGTCGTTGCCGGTCTTCCCCTTGGCCGACATCGTGCTGATCGGCCCATCCGACACGCCCCAGCCCGCCTGATCGAGATTGTCCGCCCAGCCCGAGGTCACGTCGTCGGCGTCCTCGTCGAACTCGTCGGCCTTTTGCAGCAGATCGCCGACCAGATCCTCCAGCGCCTTGGGCAGCGGCATTTCCGGCACCTTCATCGGCTTCTTGTTCAGCGGCTCCTCAAGCACCCACTTGACGGAGTCGGGCGAGTCCGGCATCCACATTTCCAGGTCTTCCTTCATCTTCGTTCCCAGGCCGGCACCCAGGTCTTCCAGCGAAACCTCAAGTTTCTCCGCCTTCGAGCGCTTCTCCGCCTTCTCGATCTCCTCGAAAATCTTGTTGACGTCCTTGCGCAATTTGAAGTCGTCCACGAAGCCGTCGCCGAGCTTGGTCAGTTCGTTGACGCCGCCCTTGGCCCATTTGTCCTTGCCGCGCTTGGCGATGTCTTCGAGCTTGTCGAGATCCTTCAGCAGTTCGTCCTTGATCGGGTCCGCCTTCTTGGGCAGCCGCTCGAACTTGCCGGCCAATTCGGTCTGGTCCTTCATGAGCGAATCGAGATCCTTTATCATCTTGCCCAGCACGGCGGTCAGCGCCTTGTGCGTCTCCTTATCCTTCTTCTCGATCTTTTTGAGGATCTTCTTCGTCTCCTCGTTGCGCTGGAGCCGTTCGAGCATTGCCTTCAGCTCGACGATGATTTTGTCCTGCACCGGCAGCGAGCGCTGGCGGAATTCGTTGGCGAGCGCATCGCGCTTGCTGTCGCGGCCGGACTCCAGTAGCTTCAGCGCCTCGGCCATGTACCCGGCCACGAGTTTATCGAGGCCGTCCACCATCGTGTGCAGCGGCAGGCCGTCCTTCTCCATGGCGCGGGCCAGTTCGCGCGTCTTGGCGCGGATGAGCGTTTGACGCTTGATGAGTCCGTCGAACGGCTTGGCCTCGGCGGTATCGACGCGGTTCTCTTCTTGCAGTTTCAGCAGCAGCTTGAGCGCCTGCACGTAATCGACGACGTTGAGGTCCATCTTGACCAGCGTGTCAGCGGGATTGACCAGTTCCAGCACGAAATGGCGCGACTCGGCCTTGCCCGGCCCGGTGACGTTGTTGCGGTCCAGAGCCTCGGCCCAGTATTCGACGCGATCGCCGGCCTTGAAGCCGCCGGTTCCCAGATCCCATTTGAAGGGATCGCTCGTCTTCAACTCCGGCGCCTTGTCGTGCGGGAACTTCACCAGTTCGCGGATCTCTTCGGCATCGTTGAGGCGATGGACGAGCCGCACCATGCCCAGGCCGTAATCGTCGCGCGACTCGATGGTCAGGTCCACGACGGCGCCGGCCTTGACGCTGAGCTTCTCGCCCGGACCCACGAGGGCGACGACGGGCGCCTGATCGCGCGTCAGGGCGATGGAGCGCCAAAGCGGATCGGCGTTCTCGTAGCCGTCGGTATCGAGCAGTCGCAGACGGTACGTCGTCGGCGACTGCACTTGCCGGCCGTTGATGCCGGCGACCAGCTTCGCCTCGCGGCACCACACGACGAAGGAACAAGCCCACGTCGCGTCCTCGCCGTGCTTGTGCAACTCGATGATTTCGCCTTCCTTCGTGGTGAGCGTGGCCTTTTGCAGCGCCTTGCTCGTCTTCAGTTCCAGCGTGACGGTTGTGCCCGCCGGCCCGGCGATTTCTCCGTCGGAGTCGGCGACGGTGCGCGGCGGCTGGGCCGTGTACGGCGGCAGTGTGTACGTCAGATTGATCTTCTCGATTTGCGGCGGCTTGACGACCTCGATGCGGAACGTCGGCGAGCGCCCGTCGCCAGCTGTGATGAAGTAATCGAACGACTCCGCCGCCTGCTTGAGATCGAAGCGGAACGAGTCTTCGCGCGCCGGGTCGGCGTGCATGGGGCTGGTCTGCCACACACCTTTGCCGGCCTTGCGATTGAGTTGTGCCCCGGCGGGGATGACGCCGCGAACGCGCGCGACGATCTCGACGGCCTTGCCCTCCGCGATGCGGGTATCGCCCGGCTGCACGTCATCGGCGAGGATTTGCGTCCGTGTGTAGGGGGCGATGTCCTTGACCGGCAGCAGCAACCGCGCCAGACCGTTGGTGAAGCGCGGCGTGAACGCCGCCGCGTAGCCGCCGAGGACAACCAGCGCCGCCAGCGCCCACAGCGCCGCGCGCTTGGTTGGCCGGGCGTCCACGCTGTCGGTCATCTCCATGTCCAGCGCCGCCCGGTCGGCGTCGTGGATGATGGCCTCGATGAGCACCGGCGAGAAGCCGCGCTGGTGATCGCGTCCCAGTTGCAGGGCGTTGATAAGTCGATTGTGCAACTCCGGATGTTTGCGCTCGACGAGCGCGGCGAAATAATCGTCGCGGTGGTCTTCCAGCCAGCGGCGGGCGACCAGACTGAACAGTCCCACGGCAAGACATCCCCAGAGGATCGCCGACAGCGCGAACCGTCCAGCCGTGCCCGGCTGGAACAGATTATCGGCGGCGACGAGCACCACCACGACCGTGGCGATGCCGGCTAAGGCGAGTAGCCCGCCTTCGAGGAGTTTGTGCCGGCGCCATTGCCCACGCACCTCGCTGAGCGCGTCCATCAGACGGGGATAGGCTTCCATCGTGCTCATGGTAGTCCTCGTTTCCGGGGCGAGCGGGGGGAGTTAGCCCCCGGTTGGTGGCCCGAACAGGGGGCTAACGCCCCCCGCTCGCCGGGATCATACCAAATGATTTCTCCGTCGCAGGAACCACTCGCCGGTCACGGCCAACAAGAAGACCGCGAACAACAATGGGCTGTTCCAGTATTCCGAACGCAGCACGCGGGCGGTACGGCGCTCCTTCGGGGCGATCTTGCTCGCCAATTCGTCCGCCCGGTCGATGTCGAGATAAACGCCGCCGGTCGCCTCCGCCAGGGCGCGGAGGTTCGCCGGGTTGGTGCCGGTGTTGCTCAGTTCCAGGTCCGCACCTTGCACGAGAAACTCGGCCGTCTGGTTCGCCAGTTGCTTGCCGGCGGCGTCGAGTGTGGCGGCCAGCTCATAGCGCCCACCCGCGGAGGGCGAGAAATCGCCCTTCGCCATGTCGGGGTTGCTCGAATCGACTTTCAAATCCACAGGGATCGTTTGCCCCGACGGCGTGACAATCTCGGCGGTGGCGAGAGCGTCGGCGAGGTCGTTATCGGGGCGCGGCTGGCGTGCGACCGTGATTTCAACCCTCTTGCCGATCTCATAACTAGCTTTATCCGTGTTGACCGCGAGCAAGGGCCGTTGATCGTCGAGTCCGCGACCGGCGAGGAAGCGAATGGTCTGACCCCAGAAACGGCCGTAAAGCGTATCGTTCTGTCCGAGCAGACGAGCGAAGCGGCCCCACTGCCAGGTGGTGTCAGCGGCGAGTACCATGACCTGTCCGCCGCCGCCGGCGCGCTGTACGGCCAGCACCACGGCCGGCTGGCCGTCGCGCTCCAGGCTCGGATGCACGGCCAGTGCCTCCGCACCCGGCTTGGCTCGCTGTACCAGGTTCAATCCCTGCAACGGCGGCGCATCCTTCCAGATCTCGGCATTTTTCACGCGGTCACGCGACAGCAGAAACATCGGATGCGTCTGCCCCTTGTCCGTCAGCCGGATCGAGAATGCCTCATCGCTCTGATAGGGCGGCTCGGCGGCGAAGACGACCGGCAGCACGTCGGCCAGCGGCGTCTTGCGCAGGCCGTCGGGTCCGAACGAGTTGTAGCCGCCCAGCACCAAGAGCGAGTGGTTCTTGCCGTCGAGCCAGTGAACGATCTCGTCGTACTCCGGCCGGCTCAGAAAACTCGCTTCCATGTCTCCCAGGAGGATCACATCGAACTGCTTCAAACGATCGGCCGTTAGCCGCTCCTTGCCGCGCGCCTCCGGCAATTCGGGGCTGACGCGGCGGACCACCGAGGCCAGCGCCACGTCCGGGTCGTCTTCCAGCCGCGCTTTCAGGTACTTGTACTCCCAGCGCAGGAAGCCCTCGAGATACAGCACCTTGATCGGCTCCTTATCGACCTGCACGGGGAAGTGGACGGCGTTGTTGCCGAGCATTTTTTCGCCCGCGGCGCTCTCGACGCCGGCGGTGAACACGAAATGGCCGGGTTGCTGCGGCGTGAACGACAACGTCACCCGTTGTTCCGCATCGCCCTCGGCGAGCGTGATTTTCCGCGAGGCCAGCACTTCCCGCCCGCGCTTGATGGACACGGTCGCCTCCGCGCCCGGCTTGCCGGTCTTGACCACCGGCACCTCGACACGCATCTCGTTGTGGACGAGGACGCGCGACGGCGCCTGCGGCTTGCGAACGGCCAGGTCGAGATCGGCTGTCTGGCCGGCGCGGAAGCCGAGACCGTGGATCGGCAACGAGGTGTCCTCCCAGTCGTGGAAGTTCGGCCGGCCGGTGTTGTCCATGCCGTCGCTGATTAGCACCAGTCCGGCGACCGGCCGCGAACGCAGCTGTAGCGCCGTCTTGCGCAGCGCCTCCCCGAGATCGGTGCGCTCGGCCATCGGTTGATCCGGCAAACCGTCCTTCAGTGGCGCGCCCGTGATGTCGAACAGATCGACGACGACCCGCGAACCCTTGTGTTCGCGCTCCAGGGCCGATTTCAGTTGCTCCACGGCGTTGCGAGCGCGGGTGTAGCGCGTCGAACCATCGGCGTCGGGCAGCGACATGGAACGCGAGGTATCGACGATGACCGCGACGCGGCCGGGATCGACTTGCTCGCTCTCGCGCGTCCAGGTCGGCCGGGCGAGAATCAGCACGAGCAGCAGCAGCCCGAAACCGCGCAGGGCCAACAGCCACCATGTCAGCCGCCGCTCGGAGCGCTGGAAAATACCGTGGTACGTCCAGATCAGAAAGCCCGCTCCGGCGACGATCAGGAGCGGCCACAGCCACCACCACGACGGCGAAACGCCCTCGAAGTGCAGGTCCGCGAAAAGCGGCATGTTTGTCGTCATCGTCCGCTGACCTCCACCTTGTTCTGATCGGCAACCGGCGCTCGCGCTACTCCCGGCAGCGCGACCTCGGGCGCCGTTCTTGGCCGGCCGTACAGGCGAGCGCTGATGCGGTTGGCCAGCCACGGCTCGAACAGACCGATGAGCAGCACCACAATCAGCACGTAATCCCACAGTTTGTAGCCGTGCCGCGCCGATGCCAGCGGATCGCCCACGTCGCCCGGCGAGGCGACGTAACTGAGGACGGGACGATCCCAGCGATTTTTCAGGCCGGCCAGCATCCGGGCTTCAGGTGTTCCGGCCGTGTCCGTGGGTTCACCGTCCAGCACGTCATCGAGGTAGGTCAAGTCCGATTCGTAACCGTCGAGGTTCACGGCGAACAGCCCGGCCGGACCCGTCTGATCGGGACGCATCAGCGTGTAGATGCCGGGTTGAGTGGTGTCGTCGAACTCGAAACTCGGCATCTCGTCGGTGACGAGACGCGCGGACGTCACCGCGCCGTTGGGTTTCTTGACCAGCAGAGGCGTGGCCGTGTCGCCCACCGAGGACGGCAGGCGCACGACTTCGCCGGTCAGATACGGCGCCTGATGGCCGAGCGATTGCTGAGCGAGGTAGGCGACCAGTCGATGCGTCCACGGCAAGAACACCGGACGGATGGGGAAGTTCGTCCAGTCGCGGTCGCAGGTCGAGGTGAACAGCATCACTCGGCCTTTGCCGAAGCCCTTTTCGCACAGGAGCGGAGCGCCGTTGCTCGCCTTCATCACCAGCGACTCCGCCGGCGCGTCCACGCGCCACAGCGCCTTGAAGGTGACGGACGGGCCGACGAGCGAGGCGAAGCGCGTGTCCTGGAAAGTGGTCAGCGCGGGATGGTCGTAGTCGGCGCCGCCGATGAAGGCGATGTCCTTGCCCGCGGCCGGGTCGCCCTCGATGGCGGTCAACCGGCCCGGCAGCAGCCCGCCGTGCCGTCGATTCGGCCCGGACAATTCCTCGTTGTAAAAACGCGAGTTGACCTTGTCGCCCAGGAACACCAGCAGGCTGCCGCCGTTCTCGACGTACTCTTCCAGTTTCTCGACGGTACTCGCCGGCAGCGCTTCCACGTTGGCCAGAACGACCAGGGGATACTTGCCCAGGTCCGCGCCCGGCAGACCCGTTGTCGCCACCGTATCGACCTCGATGGGACTCTTCTGTCCTTCCGGGCTGGCCGTCAGCGCCAGGCGCAGGAAGAACAGTTCATCGAGACGGGCCACGCGCGAGGGCGCGCCGTTGACGGCGAGGATCTTGACCGTATCAAGCACCTGCACGGCGAAATAACGGCGGTTGTCGAGCGGCATCGCCTGGTCCTCAACCTCGACGTGCCCGGCGTGCCAGCCGCCGCTGGTGAAGGTGTGATAGAAGCGCGGCATGGCCCAGCGACCATTCGGCTGTCGCTCGATCCGCTGCTCGCCGACCTTCTCGCCATCGACATACAGTCGGGCCGTCACTTCCTTGCCCTCGTCGCCGTGGATGGCGATCAGCGGTCGAATGGCGAACGGCACTCCCACCATCGGCCGGGCCGAGGCGTAGCGCACCGCCGTCACCGCGCGATTGCTCGCCGGCTGTTCCGGCCGGACGCGGACGAAGACGAACGAAACCCGCGACGGATCGGAGGGCTTCTCGTCGCCGGACTCGTCCCAGCCGCTGGCTTGCAGGTCGCTGAGGACGTAGACTTCGCGATTCGCCGCCGGCGCGTCCTGGGCGATCTTCTCCGCCTCGCCCAGCGCCGCCGTCAAGTTCGTGCCCAGCGCCGCGACTTCGAGTCGGTCCAGCGCCTGCCGCACATCGCTCAGTTGCGTGGTGGGTTTGGGGAACAACACCTCCGGCCCACCGGCGCGCCGGCCCGCCAGCACGATCGTCGCGCTATCGCCGGACCCCAATCCATCGAGAATGGTCCGCGCCGCCTGCCGGGCGCGATCGAGCATGGTTTCGCCCTTGTCGCCGACGCCCATGCTCGCCGAGTTGTCGATCACGAGCACCACCGCCCGCGAACCGTCCTTGCCCAGAAACGAAGTGCCTTTCGGCATGTACAACGGCTGCGTCAGCGCCATCGCCAACAGCGCGAACAGGGCCATACGGCAGGCGAGCAGCGCCAGTTCCTTCAGCCGGCTCATGCGGTAGGAGCGCAGGAATTGATCGGTGAAGAAGCGCGTTGTCGAGAAGCGCATCTTCTTGGTGCGCCGCGATCGGCTCAGGTGGATGATGAGCGGGATGGCCGCGGCGCCCAGGCCGATGAGATACCACGGATTGAGCAGCGTGAACGAGCCGAGGAAGTCCAACATGCGCGTCGCTCCCGTTCACGAGTTGAGGGCTTGCCGACGGGCCAGGTACGTTCCGAGAAAGAGATCGAAGCGCTGGTCGGTCGTGGCCACGGTGTAGTCGATCCGCGCCGAGCGGCAGCCGTCGCGCACGGCGTCGAGGAACTTCGCCAGCTCGTCGAGGTACGCCTTGCGGAAGGCGCGCGGATCGCTGGTGATTTCGCGGCGGTTCTCCATGTCCTCAATGCGCGTGATGTCGTCGAAGGGGAACGTCACCTCGGCGGGGTCGAGCACCTGGAAGACGACGACTTCGTGCTTCTTGTGGCGGAAGTGCTGGAGCGCGCCGAGCAGCTTCTGCGGGTCGTCGAACAGGTCCGACAGCACGACGACCAGCGCCCGCCGCTTGATCGACTCGGCGAGTTCGTGAAAGGTGTCGCTCAGCGTCGTCTCGCCGCCGGGCTGCGTCTGCTCCAACTTCTCCATCAGCACGCGCAGATGTCCCTGACCCTGCCGCGGCGGCACACGATCGCGCACGGCCGTGTCGAAGGTGAACAAGCCGGCGGAGTCGTGCTGCGACGCCATCAGGTAGGCGAGGCTGGCGGCCAGGTAGGAGGCGTATTCGAGCTTGGTCAGCGGCACGCCGTCGGATTTGTAGCCCATCGACGCCGACTTATCGACGAGCAGATAGCAGCGGAGGCAGGTTTCTTCCTCGTACTGCTTGACGTAGAGCTTATCGCGGCGGCCGAGGACGCGCCAGTCGATGTGGCGCGGATCGACGCCGGGCGTGTACTCGCGGTGCTCGGCGAACTCGATAGAGAAGCCCTTGTGCGGGCTTTTGTGCATGCCGGCGAAATAGCCCTCGACGACCTGCCGCGCGGCCAGCGCCAGGTTTTTCAGGCGGCTCAGCGCCTCGGGATCGAGGTATTTATAGGTCGCGGTGGGAGGCATGGGGTGCTTGTCCTGGGGTCAGCCTTCGCGGGCTTCGTATTCGTCGTTACGGCGTTTCTCTTCGAGGCATTCAATGTAATCCTGCCGGACGCTCGGGTGTAAATGCGGAGCGAAGGATTCGTCCAGGTTATTGAAACGAATCAACTCCACCACGTCGCCGAAGTCTCGATGCCGCCGAGCGGCAAGCTTGAACTGCACTAGCATGACGAGGTTCACAACACGAACCTTCCCGATCTCCTCGGCGACATCGACCGGATCGGGGAACGCAAACGGTCCCGGCGCTCCACTACCGGGGAATCGCCCGGTCACAAGGCAATCCACTTGAATGTTGTTCACCCGATCGATGAAGCGGCGAGTATGTCCCTCCTTCCGAACATAGTTCTTGCTCACGTAGCGCTTCTGAAACTCCTCCAGTCCTTCTTGAGTGAGCAGCAAATCGACGTCTCCCGTCGTGCGCTGATACTTGTGCGCGTTGACAGCCATCCCACCCATCACGGCGTAGGAGATGCCCGCCTTTTCGAGACGTTTCACGATCCGGCGCAGCGTTTTGTGGACCTCATCCTTGCCCGCGAAGAACATGCTGATCTCCTTCAAGCGGCGGATGAAGTTGAAGGGGCGCTCCCGGATCGCTCGTTTCGGCGCCATGTCTGACTTTCCCTCCGGCGATTACTTGTAATCCTCCGGCCGCGGCTCGCTCACGTGCTGAAGCAATTCTTTGACGATCTTGTCCGGCGTCATGCCTTCGGCCTCGGCGTGAAAATTGGTCATGATGCGATGGCGAAGCACCAGCGGAGCGACGGCGCGGACATGATCGCACGTCACATTGTACTCGCCGGCAATGGCCGCCCGTGCCTTGGCACCCAGCACGAGGTACTGCACGGCGCGCGTGCCGGCGCCCCAGTTGACGTATTCCTTCGTGAAACCCGGCGCGATTTCGTCTTCCGGCCGCGACGACCGCGCCAGGTTGACGGCGTACATGCCGACGTGATCGCTGATCGGCAGCCGCCGCACGATCTGCTGCAAGGTGCCGATCTCCGGCCCACTCAGGATCTTGCTCACTTGCAGGTTCACGTCCGCCGTCGTGGACTTGGCGATTTCCAACTCCTCGTGCGGCTTGGGATAGCTGATACGGATGTCGAACATGAAGCGATCGAGCTGGGCTTCGGGCAGTGGATAGGTGCCTTCCTGCTCGATGGGGTTCTGCGTCGCCAAAACGAAGAACGGACGCGGCAAGTCATACGTCCGGCCGCCGACCGTGACTTGCAATTCCTGCATGGCTTGCAGCAGGGCGGCCTGCGTCTTCGGCAGCGTGCGGTTGATCTCGTCGGCGAGCAGAATATTGGCGAACACCGGACCTTTGACGAAGCGGAATTGCCGCGTGCCGGTGGCACGGTCCTCCTCGATGATCTCGCTGCCGGTGATGTCCGACGGCATCAGGTCCGGCGTGAACTGAATGCGGTTGAATTCCAGGTCGATGGCCTGCGCGATGGTGCGGACCATCAAGGTTTTCGCAAGGCCCGGCACGCCGATCATCAAGCAGTGGCCGCGCGCGAACAGGGCCGTCAGCAGATCATCGACGATATGCTCCTGTCCGACGATGACGCGGGCGATTTGTTCCTTGAGCTTCTTGCGCGCCTCGCCGAGACGCGCGATCGCTTCGAGATCGCTCGTCGACGCAGCCGGTCCGGTCATCAGCGGGTTCTTGGTGGCAAGCCCTGCGGTCATGAATGCAGTCTCCTCATCGTTGAATGATCGTTAGTTTTGCAGCGCGTAGGCCACGATGTTGACGGCCAGCTTGCGGCAGGTGTCGGTGTCGTAGCCGTTGCCGTAGGGATCGCTCACCTGCTTGAGGTGCGTGATCGTGTCGTTCTTCGAGTACACCAGCACCAGGCGATTCTTGATCGCGATGCCTTCCAGTTCGATGTCACGCGGCTCGTTGCTCTGCCGGTCCTTGCCCTCCTTGACGGCATAGAAGCTGCGGAACAGCGCATGGTCCTTCGGCACCGGCGACAATTTCTGATCGGGGAACAGCCGCCCGACCAGCGCGCGGATGTGACGGTCGAAAGCGTGGTAGCCGGAGCAGTTGTTGATGAACAAAAAGCCGCCCGCCTGCATGTGCCGCCGTAGGGAGGCGATTTCCTCGTCGGACAACTTCGGATCGCGGAAGCCGGTCATGTACAGAAACGGGAACGGCGCGATCTTCGTTTCCTTCGGATCGACATATTTGAGATCGAACGCCACCGCCAGCGACGAAGCGCCGGCGACGTGGCGGAGCAGCTGAATCGAACTGTTGGGGTCGGGGTTCCAGTCGCCTTGATGGCGCAGCTGGGCGAGGACGAATTGCTGCCTTGGACGATCCGGTTTGGCGCTGATTTCGCGCGTCACGGCCTGGACCTCTGCCACCTGGCGCAGGGCGGCGATGTAGCTAACGAGATTGATGCCCAGGCGGATGGCGTCGGCCGGCCACAGACGCTTGCCGTGCTCGTGAGTGTGCTCGTCCCAACCGCAGCTGAGATCCCACGGCGAGAAAATGACGGCGCTGCGGCAGCCGAGGTTCATGCCGAGCAGTTCCGGCGGCCCTTCCTTGTCGGACTTCACGCCCATCGGATAATCGCGGAAATGGACGGCGTGATAGGCGTGGAAGGCGCGGAAAATAGGGTGATCGCGTTCGAGGCGGTCGAAGGCGCGGTCGGGAAACATCTTCTTGACTTCGGCCAAAAACGAGCCAGCAAACTCGGCACGGCCGCAGCAAGCATCGCCGAGCAGCGTGCCGCCGTCGTGCAGATATTGAACCACGGCGGCACGCTCGTCCTTGCTGAACTCGAACGCTTCGTGTCCGCTGATGTACAGACACGGCACCTTGAGTTGCTGGCCAGCCTTGTGCGCGGCGACCAGTTCCTTGATGTTGAGCTGTTTCCAGCCATACCACAGCCCGACGGCCTCGCGGACGTGGCGCATGAGGTTGTCCACGTCGCCGGGATCGGTGTTCCAGTCTTGCGTCGTGCCGTATTCGAGCTTGGCGATCATCAGCGGCGGCGCCGGTTCGGCCTTCGGCTCACTGCGGCGCAGCGGCACGGCCGGCAGCGGCAGAGGCGGCATGCCCTCGGCCGACGTTTGCCGCTGTGGGTTCTTGCGCGGCGGCGGCCCGCAGGTGCCGAGCTTGCGGTCGGCGGCCTTCACCTCCGGCAGTTGCAGATTGCTCAGACCGGCGGCCGCGGCGGCCGCGCTGCACTTGACGAGGAACCGTCTGCGATGGATGCGACCCATGATTAGCCCCCTGAGTTCTGGATCGATCACTTGTCCTTTCGCTTCTCCATCCGCAGCCGAATGCCGGGCTCCTTGGACGGAAGAGCGACCGTGCCGAGTTCCACCTTCTTCTGTTTCGCGTCGAGTTTGATGCCGCCCAGCGCCGGATCGAGCGTCAGCGCCTTTTTGTCGAATACCCCCTTTTGCAAGCGCTGGCGGTAGAGCACGATGGCGAACTCTTCCTGCACCTTGATCCACGTCTCGTCCGGCTTCTCGAAGTGCCATAGTTCCAGCCGCCAGATCATTTCGCCGGGTTTGGATTCGTAAAACGGCGTCGTCCGCTTTTTGTTCAGGACCACGGCGGCATGTTGAATGTTGCCGCGGATCGCCAATACTTCGATCTCGTTCTCGAACTTGTTGAGCGACCGCGCGGTTTTCTCGATCGTCTCTCTGTCTTCTTTCGTAAGCGGCTGCTCTTCCTCGTAGTCGGAGGGCGGCACCTTGAGATTGACGCCTTCGAGCCGCACCGGGCCGGCGTCGAGGACACAATCGTAAGTCGCTCCCAGCGGCAGATCCTTGATGACGAACTGGCCCTGCTTCGCGTCGATGACGGCGGGATACTTCTTGTCGTTCGCGCGATTGATGGCGAAGACGGCCGTCACGTCGCGCGCCCTGTCCACGCGACCGTGGATCGTGCCGGTTTCCTCGCCGTGGGCCGTCATCCAAATCGGGGCGAGTACCGTCACAGCCAAGAAAACAGTGAGACAATTTCTCATGGGCTTTACTCCCTCGTCTACCGCTGATACGCCGGCAGATAGTGCATGTAAATGTTCAGTACCAGCGTGGCCATCGCCGTCGAGTAAATCTTGCTGGTCGGCGTCACGAGGTTCGCTTCAGAACCGCCCGGCACATCCCAACTGCCGTCTTTGTTCTGCTTTTCCAGCAGCAATTCCCGAACCCGCGGATGCCAGTCGTTCCATTCCTTGCCGCCGGCCTGGTAGAAAGCCTGGATGGCGTAGTAGTGAAAGTAGTAGAAGTACTGCGGATTGCCCCCGCCCCACTGGACGGGGATCGTCGTCAGATACGTCATGGTCCGGGGGATGTTGGCATCGTCGCCCTTGCCGAGTAGTTGCAGGGAGAGCGCGCCGGCCGCGCTGGTCTGCGGACCGGAACCCGCTCCTTGATAGGCGTAGCCTCCCGTCGGCCCGGCGCAGGAACGCACATACTTGATGGCCTTCTCGAACGTCTGTTGCGGAACCGGAATCTCGGCATTGTTGGCCGCGCGCAGGGCGACAATCTGCATGACGGTCACGCTCATGTCCTGGTCGGTCGGCGTGGGATTGTAGCGCCAGCCGCCGGCCGGCGATTGCGCGCGGACAATCAGGTCCACCGCTTTGCGTAACTTGGACTCCAGGTCCGGGTCCGGGTCCATGCCATACATCTCCGCCAGGGCCAACGTGGATAGTCCATGTTCGTACATCGAACTGGAAGAGATGTATCCGGTCGGCTGCGCCTTCGAGAGCATGTACTTCTTGGCCCGCGTCAGCACGCCCGGTTTGACCGCGCCGCCCTCGATCAGATCGCCGTATTTGCCGCGGCCGGGCACATGACCTTTGCTCAGGAAGGCGAGCATGGCCAGGGCGTTGAAAGCCTGATTTGGGCTCCACGAACCCGCTTCCGGCCCTTCCTTAATCTGCTTCTGTTCCAGGTAATCCAGCGCGCGATCCGTCGCGGTCGTCACGCGCTCGATGACCTTTA
>DATBGU010000276.1:0-64660 GCA_036557825.1 Gemmataceae bacterium | reverse complement strand
TCTTCTCGACCCCCTCACGGCTTAGGAACAGAGGATGCGACTTCTATCGCTGTCAGATCATACACGCTGAGTTTTTCTCGGTGAGCTTACCTGGATGGTCCCACCCGTTCCCATTCCGAACACGGCCGTTAAGCATCCAGGGCCGATGGTAGTCCTTCGCGGGCGAGAGTAGGTCATCGCCGGGAATTCATAACGGCCCCAGAGCGAAAGCCCTGGGGCCGTTGCCTTTTTCACCGCAGCTCACCGAACTACTTCAACTCTACCGACCAGTAGGCGTTCTCCAGGAACGACTTCCAGGACTGATACTTGCTGTGCGTCAGCTTGAGGTTGAGCAGCGGGCTGCGCTTGGGCTTCTCCGGCTTGCGGATGAGGTGCATGTGTGCCTCCTTCGGCGTCCGGCCGCCCTTCTTGACGTTGCACTTCACGCAGGCGCAGACGATGTTCTCCCACGTGCTTGTACCGCCCTGACTGCGGGGGATCACATGATCCAGACTCAGCTCCGAGGTCGGGAACTTCTTGCCGCAGAACTGGCACTGGTTGTTATCGCGGGCGAAAATGTTGCGCCGGTTGAACTTCACCGTCTGCTTGGGCAGGCGGTCGTAGTCCATCAGGCGGATGACCCGCGGCACCTGGATCTCGCTGCTGACGGTGCGAACCCAGTCGTCCTCCTCCTGGCGGAAGTGCCGGGCGCGGTACTCGCTGACCTCGCGCCACGTCTCAAAGTCGTAAGTCGTGAATTGGCCATCCTCCAGACTGACCACCTCGGCCAGGTTCTTGGCGAGCAGGCAGAAAGCTCGCCGCACCGAAATAATGTGAATGGCCATGAACAACTTGTTCAGGACCAGCACACTGGCGTCCAAGGCGGAGTTGGAACTGGAGTTCATGAGGCTCCCTTTCTCGCGATGCCGCGCCAGGCCGAATTCCCGAGCGGCCTTGCGGGTGTCTACTCCTAACGAGGCGCGAACGAGGAATCGGGTTCGAGTTTTGTTTATACTAACAGCCTCCGGGAAGCGCACGCAAGAACAGGCTGCCCCGGAGGGGTAAACGAGACGTGAATTTTTGTTGACTTTGTCGTGACGAGGAACCCTCATGGCCGACCTGCCCCGCTCGGATGGCACCGCCCGCCTCGATGAGGAGCGGCTGGCGCACGCCCTGATAAGCCGTGGCCTGCTCACCCGCGAGGAGCTGCAAAAGTGCCGGCCCGGCGGCAGCGACGAGGCCGGAGCAGAGGCGTTCCTCGCGCGCCTGACCGCCGCCGGCTTGCTCACCGCGAACCAGGCCCAGCGCGCCGCCAAGGAGCTGGAGACGCTGCTCGGCCAGCAGATCCCCGGATACCAGCTCCTCGAAAGGCTCGGTCAGGGCGCGATGGGCACCGTTTACAAGGCCCGGCAGATGAGCATGAATCGTCTGGTGGCCGTCAAGGTGCTGCTGCCGCGCCTGATCGCCGACCCGAAGTTCCTCCAGCGCCTCACCCGCGAGGCCCACCTGGCCGCTCGCCTCAGCCACAACAACATCATTCAGGCCATCGACGTCGGCTCGGCCGGGCCGTTGCACTACTTCGTCATGGAACTGGTCGAAGGGCAGACGATCCGCGAGATCGTGGACAAGGGCAAGGTTTATCCCGAGCGCGAGGCGGTCGAGATCATTTTGCAGATTGCCCAGGCGCTACAGCACGCTCACCGGCGCGGCCTGATCCACCGTGATGTCAAGCCGGCCAACATCGTGCTGACGACCGAGGGCATCGCCAAGTTGGCGGATCTGGGCATGGCCCGTGAAACGGAAGACGCGGCACTGGCCCGTCTCGAAAAGGGGGTGACGATGGGAACGCCCTACTACATCGCCCCAGAGCAGGTTCGCGGACGCGAGGACATCGACGGCCGGGCCGACATCTATTCGCTGGGCGCCACGCTGTATCACATGGTCACCGGCCATCCGCCGTTTCATTATCCGGAGGTGAACCGCGTGCTGAAGGCCCATCTCGAAGAGGAACTGACGCCGCCGGACCACATCAACCAGACGTTGTCTTCCGGGCTGGGCGAGGTCGTCGAGTTCATGATGGCCAAGGACCGCCGACGCCGCTATCGCAAGGCCGACGATCTGATTCTCGACCTGGAGTGTCTTCTTTCGGGCGAAGCGCCGAAGATCGCTCGGCAGCACATCGAGGCGGCGACGCTGGCGGCGCTGGGGGAGGGCGAGGCCGAGGAGGACGCCGAGACGCCCACCCGCTCCGGCCCGCCGCACGCCTGGGCGTGGATCGCCATCCTTGCCGGGTTGCTGGCACTGAGCTTTCTGGTGAACCTGATTCTTCTGGTCCGACACAGTCAATGATGTGTCTGTGTTTGTAGTTTCACACCCGCTCCCGGATTACAATGGGATTGTTTGAGAAGCCGCGATGGTCGCTGTCGGCTTGTCTCATCCTCTTGCCCAAGGAGCGTCCCATGCTCACCCTGCTCGGCACTCCCCGGCGTCTTTGCGACGGCTGGACCCGCCGTGAAACCCTGCGTGCCGGTGCCCTGACGCTCCTGGGTGGATTGTCGCTGCCGGATCTGCTGCGTAACGAGGCATCGGCACGCTCGCGCTCTGCTTCGGCGGCCTGTTCGGGCAAGGCGAAGCACGTCATCGTGCTGTACTTGCTTGGCGGCGCCGCCACTCAGGACATGTTCGATCTCAAACCGTCGGCGCCGCAGGAAGTGCGCGGCGAGTTCAAACCGATCGCCACCACGGTGCCCGGAATCCAGATCGGAGAACACCTGCCACGGCTGGCGCGCTGGATGCACAAGGCAGCCATTGTCCGCTCGGTCAGCCACAAGGCCGGCTGTCACAACCCAATCCCCAGCTACACCGGCTCCGAACTGCTGCCCACCGACATCATCTCGACGCGCGACAGCTACCCGCCAAGCATTGGGTCCGTGTGCGAATGGCTGCGGCGTCAGGAGCGGCCGCGGCGGCGCGCGGTCGATCTCCCCGATTACATCTATTTGCCCTGCTACCTCGGCTGGGGCCAGGCCATTCGCCGACCCGGACCCTATGCCGGCTTCCTCGGCAAGCAGTTCGATCCCTTCTGCACGGAGTGCAAGCCCTCCCTCGACGCGGGAAAGGCATGTCTACCGGGCCAGCCGCAATTCGTTCGCGGTCAACCGCATTTGCCCAACGGCGTCCTCGCGTCCGATGTCACGCTCGATCGTCTCGATCACCGCCGCAGTTTACTGCAACAATTCGACGGCGAGACGCGCCGCCTCGATGCGCAGGCCGTCGCCGCCAACTACGATCGACAGCAGCAGCGCGCCTTTCAGCTGCTGACCTCGCGCGCCGTGCAAGCAGCGTTCGATCTGGATAAGGAAGCGCCGGCGGTGCGAGACCGCTACGGCCGAACGATGTTCGGCGCCAGCACACTCATGGCCCGTCGCTTGATCGAAGCCGGCGTGCGCTTCGTCAACGTGACGTGGGACATCTTCTGGGACCGCCATCGCATCGACTTCGACGGCTGGGACACGCACACACGCAACTTCCCCATCCTCAAGGACTGGAACCTGCCGCAGTTCGATCAAACCTTCAGCGCCCTGCTGGCCGATCTCGACGGCCGCGGCCTGCTCGACGAGACGCTGATTGTGGTCCTTAGTGAGATGGGCCGCACGCCGAAGATCAATCCCAACGGTGGCCGCGATCACTGGACGTACTGCTATTCGGTCTGTCTGGCCGGGGCCGGCGTTCGTGGCGGCTGCATCTGCGGCGCCTCCGACTCCCAGGCCGCCTTTGTCAAGGACCGTCCCGTCCGTCCCGCCGACATTGTCGCCACGGTGTATCAATGTCTGGGCATTGATCCCGACATGCCGGTATACGATCGCGCCGGCCGTCCCATCCCCGTGGCGCAGGGCGGCCAGCCGATCCGCGAGATCCTGGCGTGATCGTGGCCGGACAACGACCAACCCTTCTCTGACCGCAAGTCTTGAATTCCGCTCCTTTTCGCCTCCGATCTCCAGAGGCGATTCGGGAAAAGTCGCGCATCAAACCGTCCCTGTGCCGGTAATAGTAAAGGTAGAGGCAATTGGCGCCGCCGACCGAGGAAAACCCACGGAGGAAGCAACATGCCGACCGGACAAATAAGCGAGGTCATGCAGCACCTTCGTCAAGCCGCGCTGCAGCGGGCTGAGGCCGGTCTGACGGATGGGCAACTGTTGGAGTGCTTCCTCAGCTGTCGTGAAGAAGCGGCGGTCGCAGCCCTTGTGAAGCGGCATGGTCCGATGGTTTGGGGCGTATGCCGCCGCCTGCTTGGCAACCACCACGACGCCGAAGATGCCTTTCAAGCCACTTTCCTTGTCCTTATTCGCAAGGCGGCCTCCATTGTGCCGCGCGAGATGGTCGCCAACTGGCTCTATGGGGTGGCCCATCAAACGGCGCTGAAGGCGAGGGCGGCAGCCGCCAGAAGAAAGGGGCGGGAAAGGCAGGTGGCGGAGATGCCCGAACCAGCGACGGCGGAACAAGAACTCTGGTGCGATTTACAACCGTTGCTGGATGAAGAGTTGAGTCGCCTACCCGACAAGTATAGGGTCGTCCTCGTCCTGTGCGATCTGGAATGCAAGACCCGCAAGGAAGCCGCCCAGTATCTCGGCTGCCCCGAAGGGACCATCGCGGGGCGGCTCACGAGGGCGAGGACGATGCTGGCGAAGCGCCTCGCTCAACGGGGTGTCACCTTGTCGGGCGGGGCATTGGCGGCGGTGCTGTCGCAGAACGTGGCGTCGGCAGGCGTGCCGACCTCGGTGGTATCTTCCACAATCAAGGCCGCAAGCGTTTATGCGGCAGGGCAAGCGGCGGCGGGCGTGATCTCGGTTAAGGTCGCCGCCCTGACGGAAGGAGTGCTGAAAACCATGTTGCTGACCAAACTCAGGAGCATCATGGCGGTGATGCTGGTGGTGGCACTGATCGGCTTCGGAGCCGGACTGCTCGGCTACGGCATAGCGGCGGGAGAACAGAACGAGAACAAGAGCGTCGATGCGGTCGCTCCGCAGAAGGAGGTCGCCAAGAGCGATAAGGAGGCGGCGAAAAGTCAAGTGGAAGCGAAGTCAGATGAACCGCAGAAGCCCGCATCCCCCTCCCGATCCATCAAGGGTGATTATTCGTTTTCTCGCCTGAGTTTGAGTCCGAATGGAAAAACTCTAGCAACCGTCACTCTGGAGGCAAACTCCAATGAGGATAGTGTCCTGAAAAAGAAGAGTGCCGTGCTGCTCTGGAACCTCCAAACCGGCAGCGTCAAGCGAACCATTGCAGAGGATTGGGTCAAGGATCGCACATGGTCGCAAGCTGGTGTCGGCTTTTCGACCGATGGAAAGTTGGTGGCGGCTGCAACAACTGACGACAAGTCGGGGCCTGGGTTGCTCATGCTGTGGGACACGGAGACAGGTAAGTTAGTACATCAACTCAAGCATGCCTTGCCGCTTGTCCAGTCCTTCGCCTTTTCGCCGGACGGCAAGTTGGTGGCGACGGGAACGGGTGGTAATATCAATCGAGATTTTGAGACGGTCAAACTCTGGGACTTGAAGACGGGGAAGTTGCTGCGAACGTTGGAGACGACAAACAAGATGGGGGTCGGGGTGGCATTCGCCCCAAACAGCAAACTGCTGGCAGCCGTCCTCCAAAAAGATGAAACACTCGCTGAGGTCGTCCTGTGGAATGCCGCCGAGGGGAAGCAGCCGCAGACCCTACCGGACTCAGACGGTATCTACGCTGTCGTCTTCTCGCCTGATGGAAAAACGCTCATTGGGGCAGCACGGAACAAGCCGCACAAACTGCGGGTGTGGGACGTGATCACAGGGAAGACGATCCAGTCCTCAGACTTGGAGAACAACTTTTCAGAAGCACATGGGTCTGTAATCGCCGTCTCGTCAGACGGCAAGATCCTTGCCCTTTCCGGCAAGGAAGATGGCAAGTATGTCATCGCCGTATTCGACGTGAAGACGGCGAAGCGGACGAAGACACTGGAAGGACACGAAGGAGTCAGTATGGCATTCGCCTTCTCGCCAGACGGCAGCACACTGGCGAGCGGGAGCGAGGACCAAACGATTTACTTGTGGGACTTTGACCGAGGAACGAAGCGTAAGAAGTGAGGCTTTCCGAGGTCCGTCTTGGCAGGCTTTACGCTGCTCCGGTGCGGCTCTCCTGCGACCCACCGCACCGTTGCGTTTTCGACAGTTGTTTTCTACCCTGCCCGCAGGAGTTCCACGATCTCGGCGGCGGTGAAACGGCGTGACAGCGTTATCCGAACGAAATCTCTCTTGGGAGATTTTCTGAGAATACCACCCCTCGACCCCGCTGATTGGCTTCGCCTCAACAAACTCTGTCTTCATCCATTTCCATTGAAAAAGTCATGCACGAAATCCTTCCCCTGCCGGAAATAGTAGGTAGAGGGTCAGGAGATAAACAACATGGCGATCGGCCAGATGAGCGCATTCCTCGACAATCTTCGCCGGGCGGCGCTTCGGCGGGATAAGGCCGGCCTCAGCGATGGACAGTTGCTCGACGCCTACGTTCGCCGCCGGGAGGAGGCGGCGTTCGCGGCCCTGGTGCATCGGCATGGTCCGATGGTTTGGGGCGTTTGTCGCCGCGTCCTCGGCAATGATCGAGACGCCGAGGACGCTTTCCAAGCTGCCTTCCTCGTGCTCGTCCGCAAGGCGGCGGCCATCGTGCCGAGAGACAGCGTCGCCAACTTTTTGTATGGCGTGGCCCGGTTGACGGCGATGAAGGCGAGGGCGATGACCGTGAAGAGGAAAGCGCACGAAAAACAGGTGAAAGACATGCCCGAACCTGCGGTGGCGGAGCAAGGCGGAACGGACGATTGGCTCCCCTTGCTCGACGAAGAGTTGGGGTGGCTTCCCGACAAGTATCGTGCGGCCATCATCCTGTGCGATCTGGAAGGTAAGAAGCACAAGGAAGCGGCCCAGCAACTCGGCTGCCCCGAAGGAACGCTCTCAGCTCGACTGGCGCGAGGAAGGGCGATGTTGGCGAAGCGGCTCACTCGGCACGGTCTGGCGGTGACGGGCGGGACGTTGGCAACCGTGTTGTCGGAAAGCACGTCGGCATCTGTGCCGGCATCGGTGGCGTCTTCCACGATCGAGGCCGCAAGTCTGTTTGCGGCGGGGCGAGCGGCGGCGGGTACGATCTCGGTCAAGGTTGACGCCCTGACAGAAAGTGTGCTGAAAGCGATGTTCTTGACTAAACTCAAGACTGTTTCGGTGATGCTGTTGGTGGTGGCTGTTGCTATCACTGGCGTCGGTGCTGGTAGTCTACTCCACCAGACGCAGGCGGCGACGATTGATGGGCGGGTGGACGGCAAACAGGTCCAGTCCGATGCCAAGCCAGTCGAGGCGGGGATGGCGACTCTGGGCGACGTGCCGGAGAAGGTGTCGGGGGAAGTAGCCGAACCCCAACGGCTGGACCTGAGCGGGGAGTGGGAGATGACCGAAGAGTCGAATCCGGGCGAGTTGGTCCTCGTGGGGGCTGGCTCGGAACTCGTGAAATGGTATAAGATTCGGGACGAAGGCGATGGGAGAGTTCGGCTGAGAAGAGGAGGGGAATGGCTGCTTGGCATCTACCGACAACAGGGCGACCACATCCTCATCAATTGCGCCACCGCCCGAGACGGTCGGCCAACGTCTTTCGAGAAAAAGAGTTCGCACATCCGCATCATCTTTCGCCGCGTCAAGCCTCACAAGTGACCCTCATCATCTGGAAGGCTTCGTTGCAGACTTGTCGGATTCGTTGCAGACCGGGGGTTTTTGACGCAAAGTAGGTTGGGCCTTCTTTGTCGGCCCACCGTGCCCGCTCCGGTGGGCCGACGAAAGAGGCCTACCTACAAAACCGGCCCTCCCAAAATCGAGAAGCGCACCTTCAAGGTAGAGGACGTCAAGACAGCAGAGCGCGATGGTGGTATAGTGAGGCAATCATCTCGGAGGGAAAAATGGTCATGAACACCCAGACCGCTTCCGCCACTCCTCATCCCGTTGTCCCGCCGGAGGTCGTCACGTTCGCGCGGGAGCAAGGTGTGGAAAAGTACCTGCCGGAATTGATCGAGTGGGCCAAGCAGGTATACCCCAGTGCCACGCGCTTCGAGGTCTTCACCGAGGACGACCCGGAGATCGCCAACGACCGGCATATCGTGTTCGAGTTGGATGTGCCGCTGAGCGTGGAACAGGCGCGGGAAGCGGATCGGCGATGGGGAGAAGGACTTTTTCGCATCTGCCCGGCCCCGCTGGTATGCGTTTTCCGTAAGAGCGCCGACTTGAGACCCTGAATGGATTTCCGCGATTATCTCTCTCTGGCCGGCACCTTGGCCAAGGGAACGACCGAGGCGGAATGGCGATCGGCCTGTAGCCGTGGCTACTATGCCGCCTTCCATGTCGCCCGTCAGTTGCTTTTGACTCTCGGTTTCCGAGTTCCCCAGGCTGATCGGGCACACGGCTACCTATGGTTGCGGCTCTCGAACGCTGTCGTCGTGGAGGTACAGAATGCGGGAAGGAAGCTGAATGATTTGCGCCGCGAGCGCAATCGAGCCGATTACGACGACCACGGCACCATCACTCAGACTGCAGCCCAAAGCCATGTCCAGCGCGCGGAGGAGATCATCCAGGCGCTCGATGCGGCGGCCGTCGAACCGATCCGAACGCAAATCACCGACGCCATGAAGATCTACGAACGCGATGTTCTCCACGATGTGACCTGGCATCCTTGATCCCATCCTGCTCCTCGCTTCCTCTCTTCTCGCGATTTCATCGCCTTTTTCATTGACAACACCCCTTGCCTCGCTAATATAACGACGTTCTGAAGAACATCAGAACATCGCTCCCGCCTAAATTGCTCCTCCATCGTGACCACACCTGGGAGGTTCCACCATGAATCGGCGATCTGCCTTCACCCTGATCGAGCTTCTGGTCGTCATCGCCATCATCGCCATCCTGATCGGTCTGCTGCTGCCGGCCGTGCAGAAAGTCCGCGAGGCCGCCGCGCGGGCGCAATGCACCAACAACCTCAAGCAGCTCGGCCTGGCCATGCACAATTACGAGGGAGCGATCGGCCGAATGCCGCCGGCCTTTATCACAACCGTTCCGCCGGCCTGGACCGGGCTGCCGCCTTATTTCTTCAGCTGGTCGGCCCTCGCCCAGCTCAACCCCTACCTGGAACAGACCAACATCTACAACGCGATGGATCTCACGCAGCCGATCTACGTACCGCCGAACTTCACCGTTTCGCCGTCCAATCAGTTCGCCGTGGCCCAGCTCGTCAAACTGTTCCTCTGCCCCAGCGACCAGATGCGTCCGGTGTCCTCCGACTATGGCGTTACGAACATCGGCCCCACCAATTACGCGGTCTGCGTCGGCAGTGGGACGACCAACGGCGGCCCTCCCTTCGGCAGTCCACTCAACGCCGACGGCATGTTCATGGCTGGGTCCGGTTTCCGTATCACGGACATTACCGATGGCTCAAGTAACACGGCCATGATGTCCGAGAGCTTGCTGGGCGCTGGGCCGCAGAACGCCAGCGGTCCCATGCCCTCGGTGCCGAACGGGGTGCAAACGGTCTACGCCTACACCGGCTTCGGCACGCCCTTGAGCGACGCCGCCTGCGCCGGTGCCTCCCAGTGGAATGTGTCGGACCTGCGCGGTTTCATGTGGGCCAGCGGCGAGATGCGCTGCGGCTCGTACAATCACTATTACACGCCCAACGCCCCCATCTACGATTGCGTAACCAACGATCTGACCACGTACACGTCGATGGCGTTTCGCGCCGCCCGCAGCCGGCACACCGGCGGGGTCAACGTGCTGTTCGGCGGCGGCGTGCGCTTCGTCAGTCAGAGCGTTTCGCCCGGCACCTGGCGCGCCCTCGCCACCCGCTCCGGCGGCGACATCCCCGGCAGCGATTACTGAACTCGCGCCTGTTGACGGAACTTCCATGAGTATCACAACCCAACCCGCCGCGCTCACGCCCTGGCGTTGGGTTCACGTCGCGGTGGCCGCCCTGGCGATGGTCGCCACGCTGCCGGGGCGAACGCACGGACTGGGCCTGTTCACGGAGCCGATCCGCACGTCGCTCGGCCTGGACACGGAGAATTACGGCTTGCTGAACATGGGAGCCACCCTGCTGGGCGCGCTGTTCTGTCTGCCGTGCGGCTGGCTGCTCGATCGGCTGGGAACGCGGCGCGTCCTGATTGGGGTGATGGTCGCGCTGGGAGGCGTGGTCCTCGCCATGAGCTGGGTGCGAGGAGACTGGGTCTGGCGCGGGACTTTGCCCTCGCCCTGGGGAACATTCTCGATCGTCGTGCTCGTGGACTTTTTCTTGCTGGTTTTGCTGACGCGGGGGCTGGGACAGAGCGCCCTGTCGGTGGTCAGTCTCTCGCTCATTGGCCGCACGGCGCCGCGCCGCGCGGGCTGGGCGATGGGCGTTTACTCCGTGCTCGTCTCGGCAGGCTTCCTCGGCGCTTTCTGGATTCTCGGCGATTGGGTCAAACAGCACCCCAACGAATGGCGGCCCGCCTGGGCCGGCATCGGCATAGCCGTCCTCCTCGCCGGCTTGCTCGCCGGCGCACTCGTCCGCCCGCGTTCCCTGGAAACCGAGTCAACCGTCAAGGAAACGTCGGTGAACGGCACGGGCGAAACGAGCCGGACGCTGGGACAGGCGCTGTGCAGTCCGGCGTTCTGGACCTTTGGCGTGGCCGTGTCGTTTTACAGCATGGTCGCGGCCGGCACGTCGCTGTTTAACGAAGGCATTCTGAACACGCTGTTCCCTGAAGATACGAAACGCATTTTCGTCAACGTCACGCTCCTGGGCATCCCGATCGGTCTGGCGAGCAACTTGTTGGGCGGCTGGCTGGCGATGCGCTGGTCGCTGAGCCGAATGCTCGCCGCGGCGATGGCCGCCCTGGCCGCGGCCCTCGCCCTGTTCCCATCGCTGTCCGCCGAGTGGCAAGTGTATCTGTATGCGGTGGTCGTGGCCGCGGCCGGCGGTTTCATCACGGTTTGTTTCTTCGCTGTCTGGCGCGTCGGCTTCGGCCCGGTCCATCTCGGCAAAATCCAGGGTGCGGCGCAGATGCTTACCGTTCTGTTCTCCGCCCTAGGGCCGCCGTTATTCGGCAGCGCCAGGGCACGCCTGGGATCGTACTTGCCGTTGTTCCCCTACCTGGCCGCCGCCGCTCTCGTCCTGGCACTGACCACCTGGCTGGCCGGCCTGCCGGGAGAACGCGAAGCGACGAAATCTGCTTAAAGGAGCAACCTATGCACGAAACCGTGGACCGTCCCGCTCTCACCGACGAGCAACGCGATTTTTATCACGAACAGGGCTACCTCGTCCTCCGCGATTTCCTCGCCGCCGAATTGATGACGGAAGCGTCGGCCGAGGCGGACGCGCTGCTGCAACGCCGCGATCTGATCGCCGTCGAGAATTTGCGCTGCCGCTGGCAGCCCAATGTCCACAGCGGCGCCTGCGAGTTCGAGACGTTCGATCCAGTCATCGACCTGGGTCCGGTCTGTCGCCGCGTCGCTTACGATTCGCGGCTCCTGGCCGCCCTGGCGGCGCTCTACGGCGAAGAAGCGTGTCTGTTCAAGGACAAGCTGATTTTCAAGCCGCCGGGATTGAAGGGCTACGGGCTGCATCAGGACTGGATTGCCTGGCCCGGCTTCCCACGCAGCTTTTTGACCGTGCTTGTACCGTTCGACCGCGCCGACGCCGACAACGGTTGCACCGAGGTCTTCCCCGGCTATCACAAAAACGGCAGTCTCTCGGTCGAGGACGGAGACTATCACGAGCTTTCGCTCGATCGGATCGACGAATCGCGCGGCGTCCATTTGGAGATGAATCCGGGGGATATTGCGATCTTCGGCGGCTTCACGCCGCATCGCTCGGCCCCGAATCGCTCCAATCGCTGGCGCCGTCAACTGTATTTGAGCTATAACAAACTCTCCGACGGCGGCCGGCAGCGCGAGAAGCACTACGAGGAGTTCCACCGCTGGCTGCGCGTCAAGTACGCCGAGTACGGCAAGAACAACCTGTATTTCCGCTGATCCCTCGTCCCGCACTGGGAGATGCCGATGGTCAATGCACTGCCGATGGCCGCCACCGTTCGCTTCCATCTGTCGCTGAACGTCTCGAACCTGGAGCGGTCGGTCGCCTTTTACCGTATCCTGTTCGGCCGCGAGCCGGCCAAGTGCCGGCCGGACTACGCCAAGTTCGAGCTGGACGATCCGCCCCTGGTTTTGTCGCTGGAACCGATGCCGCCGACCGGCATCGGGACGCTGAATCATCTCGGCTTCCGCATGCCCGACTCCGTCGCCCTGGTCGCCATGCAGGAACGTCTGGAGCGGGCCGGCATCCGTTCGCGCCGCGAGGAAGGCGTCGAATGTTGCTACGCCCGGCAAACCAAGTTCTGGGTGACCGATCCCGATCAGACCCTGTGGGAGATGTACACCCTCGACGAGGACATCGACCATCGCGGTGTCGGCCAGACGCGCGAGCAGATGGTGGGCGAGTCGAAGCCGCCGGCCGGCACGAGCTGGGAGCACTATTTGAGTTTGCCCGTGCCGGAGACGATTCCGCTGGCGGACGGCAGCGCGGAAGAGGTACGGCTGCGCGGCACCTTCAACGCGCCGTTGGCCGACGACGTGAAGCGCCGCCTGCTCCGCGAAGCCGTGCGCGTTCTGCGTCCGGGCGGCCGATTGTTCGTTCATGTGCTGGTCGCCGACAAGACTCTGGCGGGACCGCCGCGCCTGCCGGGTCCGGCCGCGGCCGTACAGCATGTCCCGCTGGACAACGAGCCGCCGCGCTTGCTGCGAGAGGCCGGTTTCGAGCGGGTGGGATTCCTCAAGTTCGGAGACAAACCGTGCTTTGTCGTCGAGGACGTGGCCATGCGCGAGATGCAGTTGGAGGGATATAAAGCCGCGTCAATCCGTTGAGCCGATTTCGTCGCGAAGGTCGGTGCGGTGGCGAGGATGGTAAACACCGCCGAGGGCCGCGATGAAGAGGGCGGCGGCCATGTCCGCTTGCGCGCGCAGTTGCGCCGGTTCTACCCTGAGACGGCGGATCTCTCGGCCCGAAGTGTGGCCCGCCGCTGTCCAGGCGTTTTCGCTGCGTTCGTGATAATAAAAGTGGATACGTTCGAGAGCGGTCTGGAATGTAACGTGAAAGTCGCTCACTTCGACGAGATAACGCCCGTTACCCGCCGGAATGAATTGCTCGCTCCAGGAAAAGACCGAGAGATAAGCAGCGTCCGGCAACTCAAAGCGCCGCACGCATTGCCAGTAGCGCTCGGATTTGCGACGAAAGCCCAGGGCACGCAGTTCGATGTCCCATAACCACATGACCTCCCTTCTTCGCTTCGCGGCCGATTTTTTTTCAGCAGCCGAGGAAAAATCGCCAACCTGCTCACCCGCAAGTGAACGCATCTCCCTTGAAGGAGAACCCTCGCTATGGTTGCGGCGGTGGCTCCGGTTTCGGGAAGATCACTTGCGTTCGCTCGCCGCAGTGGACGCGCACTTCCTGAGTCTGCTCGATCATCTTGGCGTTGCCGTCGAGCCAGCGGGCACGCAAGACGTAGACGTATTCGCCGCCCTTCTCCAGCGGCGGCGAACGGAACAGGCGATCGGTGCCCAGCTGATCGGTCGGCACGCCGTCCACCCATAATTCGCCGAAGCACGGCATCTTGATGTCGATCACCGCCGCCAGGCCGGTCATCTGGTTCATCGGCGGAACGACGACGTTCCGCGCCATTTCCTTGGTGTAGCCGGGAGCGCGCGGCGGCGTCAGATAAGCGGGATTGAGGCCGTAGATTCCGTTGCCGAAATAACCCCAGCGGTTATTGCGCAGGCCGTCCCCGTAGGGAGTGTAAATGGTGTACGGGAAGAACGCATAGTAAGGATAGGTCGAGGTCGAGGGAACGCCGAAGTAGCCGTAGGATTCGTTGTAGCTCCAACCCTGGTCGCCGCGGTAGGGTCCGATCGAGAAATCGTACGGTCCCCGGAAAAGACCCGCTGAGGCGTCATTCATCGGGGTCAGCAGCAAAGCCAGCGCTCCTGCCGTCACAAGCGATAAACTCGGCATCTTCCTCATGGTTCACCCCTGGAGAACAGGACTTTCTTCTGGCAAAGATCGACTCTTTGTCCGGCCCAGGCAGCCTAAGACACCGCGATCCGCGCCGTTTGGGGCGTTCCGGCGCCCTTGCCCTCGTTACCTCTGGAGCATCTGATTCATCCGTCACGTCCGTCTCGGAACGGACCCGACAGTCGCGCTTGACGGGAACGGAGCGCTTCACTAGGATTGCGGCCCCTCGGAGGAGGCTGGACTGGGTCCGCTGTTCGGAAGGAGGAGGGACATGGCATTGTGGGCAATGCGCGGGGCGGGCCTCGCGCGGAGATGCGCCGCGGTCGCGCTCGTTGGCATCCTGGCCTTGACCGGCTGCGGCAAACAGTCGGTTCCCGATCAAGCCGGCGGTTCGACCGAAGGAGGCGGCGCGGTCGCTAATGGCGACAGCAAGCCGGCCGCCTCATCGAACGCATCGGATGACAAAATCCCGCCGCCCCAGGACGGTCAGCATGAACCGTTCGACAAGGTCACGCGCGGCGGCGACGACCCGCCGCCCAACAGCAACCCCCCTCCGGACAGAACTGTCAGCGGCAAATCCGTCTACAAGGTCTACAAGGAAGTCACCCAGCTATGGGACACGATTCGCTTCGTCACGCCCGACGGCAAACGCCTCAACTACTCGGTCACCGTCGAAACCGACCTGGGTAACATCGAAATCGACCTGCGTCCCGACCTGGCCCCTAACCACGTCCGCAACTTCGTGGCTCTGGCCCGCGCCGGCTATTACGACGATTTGTTCTTCGACCGCATTTGCCACGAGGAAGAGGAGATCGAAAAGGACAAGGTGCAGGTGCTCGACAGCATCGAGGCGGGTTGTCCGCTGGGCACCGGCGAACCCGGCAACGGCAGCATCGGTTACTGGCTGAAACCGGAGTTCCCCAAGGCGGACGCCAAGGTGTCCCACGGGCCGGGCACCGTCGGTGCTTGCCACGCCATTGAGGCGGACACGGCCGCCTGTCGCTTCTATATTACGCTGTGTGACGCTCCCTTCCTGGACGGCAACTTTACCGTGTTCGGAAAAGTTACCCAGGGGCTGGACGTGGCGCGTAAAATAGCGGTGCAGCCCATCATCGTGGACGATCAGGATACGGAAGGAAGCCATCGGCCGGAGAAGCCGATTAAGATTCGCAAAGTGACTATTCATACATCCGTGGCGGAGGCCGGTCGCTAGAATATAAACGGGGCACAACGGCCCGTTTCCCGGAGCCTGCCGTGAGGCGCCGGGAGGGGACCCACCCAGAGGAAAGTTGCGAACCGGGTCAGGCCTTGACGGGTGCAGCCCTAAGCAGCGGACCGAGTGGCGTGGATCAGCCTCTCTCGGCGCCACGCGGCAGGCTCTCTTCTTCTCCGGCGAGCCGGAGGCGTTAGCCTCCGGCTCGCCAACAGACACTACGAGCCAAGGATCATGGCCAAGAACAAGCCAGCGCCGGCAGCGGATGAGACGGCCTCCGAAGGCTACACGGTCCTGGCGCGGCGCTATCGGCCGCAAACCTTCACCGACATCATCGGACAGGAGCCGGTCGCTCGCGCGCTGGCCAATGCCCTCAAGAGCAACCGCGTCGCCCACGCCTATCTGTTCACCGGGGCGCGCGGCGTCGGCAAGACCTCCACCGCGCGCATTCTCGCCAAGGCGCTCAACTGCGAGAGCGGGCCGACGGCCACGCCCTGCGGCGAGTGCGAAATCTGCAAGAGCATCGCCGCCGGCGACGACGTGGACGTCCTCGAAATCGACGGCGCCAGCAATCGCCGTATCGACGAGATCCGCGACATTCGCAGCAACGTCCAGTACCGGCCCAGCCGAGCGCGCTACAAGATTTACATCATCGACGAAGTTCACATGCTCACCAAGGAGGCGTTCAACGCCCTCCTCAAGACGCTCGAAGAGCCGCCGCCGCACGTCAAATTCATCTTCGCCACCACCGAAGTCGAGAAAGTCCCCATCACGATTCTGTCTCGCTGCCAGCGTTTCGACTTCGCCGGCATCCCCGTGCCGCGCATCGTCGAACAGTTGCGCAGCATCGTGCAACGCGAGGGCATGGAGGCCGACGAGGACGCGATCGAACTCGTCGCGCGGCGGGCCGGCGGTTCGATGCGCGACGCGCAATCGCTGCTGGATCAACTGCTCGCCTTCGGCGGCGAAAAGCTGACGGCCGACCAGGTTCACAGTCTGCTCGGCACCGCCGGCGATGAACGCATCGTGGCCCTTGCCGAGGCGGTGCTGGCGCACGATGTCAAGAAAGCACTCGATCTGCTCGACGAGGCGGTCGTCACCGGTCTGCAACTGGGCGAGCTACTCGATCAGATGATCGCCTACTGGCGGGATTTGATGATCGTCCACTGCGCCGGCACGGACGGCCGCGATCTCAGCGTACCCAGCCGGCACCGCGAGACGCTGTCCGGTCAGGCCAAGGCGCTTCAACTGGACGCCATCCTGGCCGGTCTCGACATCCTTTCGGCGACCAAAAGCCAATTGAAGAACAGCAACCACGGCCGAACATTGGTGGAGATGGCCCTGGTTCGTCTCGGCCGGCTGGAAAACCTCGTGGCCTTGCCGTATCTGGTTCGCCTGCTCAATCAGCAACGCGCTGGTTCCGGCGGCCCCACTTCCCCGGCAGCCTCCGGTACAGTCGTTCCACCCGAGGGGGTAAAAAAAAAGCTCCCGGCTCCCGCCCTTGAGGAACGAGCATCCGAATCGCGGCCGTTGACCCCGGAACGGTTGCCGGAAATCTGGGCGGAAACTCTGCGGAAAGTGTCTGGAATGCTCGCCCGATCGCTGGAAAAAGGCGGAATTCCAGCAATTTTCGCGCCAAACACTCTGGTATTGCGCTTTCCGTCGGATTATAATGTCGCCAAGGAGCACTGCCAGGACGCCTCCTGCATTGGGAACGTGGAAACGGCCCTGAAGGAACTGACGGGGCAAAAGTGGCTGCTGCGAGTGGAGAGTTTGGCGAATCCCGCGGGCATTTCCCCCGCGGAAGCGAGCGACTCGCGAGGGAACGGCTCATCCAGTTCCGCCGGCAGCCGCCGCAATGTCCGCGAAGAGGCGGAGAAACTGCCGTTAATTAAACGGGCACTCGATGTCCTCGGCGGTTCGTTGCAGCGCGTGGATGAGGGGTTCGGAGTGATGCCCAACTCCTCCGACGCGGAGGGTGTTTCTGGGGAGGACAAATCGTGAGTTGGTTCGGCAACCTCGGCATGTTCGCCAAGATGATGGGCCAGCTGCCCCGCCTGAAAGAAGAGGCGGAACGCATGCAGGAACGTCTGGAGCAACTCGTCGCCGAGGGCGACGCCGGCGCCGGCATGGTCAAGGTCCGCGTCAACGGTCGCATGGTGGTCCTGTCCTGCACCATCACCCCGGAAGCGCTGGCCCTGGGCGACCGCGAGATGCTTGAGGATCTCCTCAAGGCGGCGACCAATCAGGCTCTGGACAAAGCGCGTCAGATGATGGGCGAAGAGACGGCGAAGCTGATGGGCGGCATGGGTCTGCCGCCGGGATTGAATTTGCCGGGATTGGGATAGAAAGCCGCCCCGGCGGGCGGGACGCCCGCGCTCCGCAGCGCGGGCGTCCCGCCCGCCCGGTGGGAAGCGGAGGGGTATCGTCGTGGACACCGAGCCGGTCGGGCCGATCGCTCGCCTGATGCATGAACTGGGCAAACTGCCCGGCATCGGGCCGAAGACGGCCGAGCGGTTGACGCATCATCTGCTGGCCGCCTCGCGCAGCCAGGTTTACGCCCTCGCCGACGCCCTGCGGGCCATCAAGGACAGCATCCGCCAATGCCGACAGTGTTGTCAGTTGACGGAAAATGAATTATGCGATATTTGCTCCGACCCGCGCCGCGATGCCGCGCTGGTCTGCGTCGTCGAGCAACCGCGCGATCTCGCCGCCTTGGAGCGAGCCGGCACTTATCGCGGTCTCTATCACGTGCTGCATGGCCGGCTGGCCCCGTTGGACAACATCGGGCCGGAGCAGCTGACCATTGACCGCCTCGTCCAGCGCGTTCGCGCCGGCGGCGTCGCCGAGGTCATCATGGCCACCAATCCCACGCTCGAAGGCGATGGGACCGCGTTGTACTTGTCGAGCTTGCTGGCACCTCTGGGAATCCGCGTGACGCGCTTGGCACGCGGTTTGCCTTCCGGATCGGTGCTGGAGTTCGCCAACAGCCAGATGCTCGTCGATGCCCTGGAAGGCCGACGATCGTTCTGAAGCAGGGAAGCGGGACAGCCCGCGAAGAGAAGAGAGACGGGGTATCGGACCATGCGACTCGATACGACGATCCATCAGCGGTTGGAAATGCGGCTGGCGCCGCGGATGATCCAATCCATGGAAATACTCCAGCTGCCGATCATGGCCCTGCAAGAGCGCATCCAGCAGGAGCTGCAAGACAACCCGGTGTTGGAGCAGAAAGACTCCAGCGACGAGCCGGCCGGCGCCGACAGCGACGGAGCCGACCTCGAAACCGCGCCCGCCGAGGACACCCGCGATCCCGGAGCCGCCGAGCTGATCATCGACGACTCCGGCAGCAACGAACTCGATTTCGACCGCCTCGAAGCCCTGAGCCGCGATTGGGGCGACGTCCTCAACGAGGAGCATCGGCCCTCGCGCAACGGCATGGACGACGAAGGCGACAAGAAGCACGACGCCATGCAGAACATGGCTTCGCGCCCTCAATCGCTCCAGGATTATCTCGCCGATCAACTGTCCTTCTTGGAACTGAAGCCCGAACTGGTTCCGCTGGTTCGTTACGTCATCACGCACATTGACGACAACGGTTTCCTGACGGTGCCCGACGAGTCGGACTCGGAGTATCAAAAGCTCCAGCACGACCCGGACTACAAGCCCTCTCGGCCGCTGCATCGCCGCTGTCCAACGCTGCAAGAACTGGCCGACGGCTATCGCGAAGGCACGACGGCGGCCCAGGTCGAAGAAGCGCTGCACGTGGTGCAAAAGCTCGACCCGCCCGGCGTCGGCGCGCGCGATCTGCGCGAAGGGCTGTTGCTGCAACTGACGCCGGAAACGCCGCACTGCAAGGTGCTGCGCGAACTGATCGCCCATCATCTGGAGAACATCGCCCACAACCGGCTGCCGGCCATCCAGAAAGATACCGGCTTCGACTTGCAGACCATCAAGGACGCCATTGAGGTGCTGCGCCATCTCAACACTCGGCCCGGCGCGCGTTTCGTCGCCGAGAACATCCCCTACGTCGTGCCCGACATCCTCGTCGAGCGCACCGAGGAGGGCGAGTACACCGTGCGGCTGCTCGACGACTGGCTGCCGAGCATTTACATCAGCCGGCGCTACATCGAAATGTACCGCGAGAAAGGCACCAATCCCCAGACGAAGGAATATCTCAAGCGCAAGATCCAGTCGGCGCAGTGGCTGCAAGAGTCGATCGAGCAGCGCCGCAACACGCTGGAGAAGGTGACGAAAGCCATCATCCAACACCAGCGCGCTTTCCTCGACAAGGGGCCGGAACACATCGAGCCGCTGAAAATGCAGCAAATCGCCGATCAGGTCGGCGTCCACGTGACGACGGTGAGCCGGGCCGTTGATGACAAGTGGGTGCAGACTCCGCGCGGCATCTTCCCGCTGAAGCGTTTCTTCGGCGGCGGGACGCACAACACGACCACCGGCGAAGAGGTGGCCTGGGAAACGATCAAGCAGAAACTGATGGAGATCATCGACAAGGAGGACAAGTCCAACCCGCTGTCCGACGAGGATCTGGTCGCCAAGCTCAACGAGGCCGGCTATCCCGTCAAGCGACGAACGGTAACGAAGTATCGCAAAATGGGCAACATCCCCTCGTCGCGCCAGCGCAAGGATTGGACGATGTAAAATTCTTTCACCACGGAAAACACGGAAAACACGGAAAAAGACAAAAAGAGAAGACAGCCGGTCGAGACAGCCTCTCAAATCTCGCCCAGCTGTCTTTTCTGTTTTTTTTCTTTTTCCGTGTTTTCCGTGTTTTCCGTGGTGAATTATTCTTTCTTCTCTTGTCCGTGGTAGGCGGAAGAAGGTATAGGTTTTTCGTGGTGTGATCGGGGCCAGGTCAGGAGGACCGCGGATGCCCATTCTGGAAGCGCGCGGACTGGTGAAGTTCTACGGCCGGCGCAAGGTCGTCGATGGCGTCAATTTCGAGGTCGATGTCGGGGAAGTGGTCGGGCTGCTGGGGCCGAACGGGGCCGGCAAGACCACCAGTTTCCGCATGACCACCGGACAGATCACACCCAACGACGGCAAGGTTCACTTCGCCGGCCAGGACGTCAGCCGCCTGCCCATGTATCTCCGCGCCCGCCTCGGCATGGGGTACTTGCCCCAGGAAAACAGCGTCTTCCGCAAGCTGACCACCGAGCAGAACATTCTTGCCATTCTGGAAGCCATGCCGGTGTACCGCCGGCTCGGCCGCAAACTCACCAAGGCCGAGCGCTTTCAGAAGACGGATGAAGTGCTGGAGAAGTTCGGCCTCAGCCACCTGCGCAAGAACAACGCCGCCCGCCTGTCCGGCGGCGAGAAGCGCCGGCTTGAGATTGCTCGTTGCCTCGTCTGCGACCCGTTATTGATCCTGCTCGACGAACCGTTCACCGGCATCGACCCGCAGACGATTGAAGACATTCAGCAGATCGTCCGAAGCCTGCGCGACGAGGGCATCGGCATCCTCGTGACCGATCACCGCGTCCGCGAGGTTTTGACCATCACGGACCGCAGTTATCTCATCAAGGGCGGCCGCGTCGTAACGCACGGAACACCGCAGCAAATCATCCGCGACCCCATCGCCATCAGCGAGTATCTCGGCAACAGTTTCACGGAGGATACCCTCACGCGCTCCGCCTCAATCCCTGCCGAGCCGACGCCCGCGCCGGCCATCGAGGCCATTCATCAAGTTGTCCAACAGGAGAAGGTCCACCGGCTCATCGAACGCCTGCAAGCCGGCGATCCCGAAGCGGCAGTCGATCTGCTCCAGCACGGCTCCGGCGCCGTTCCCGCCCTGCTGGAGGCGCTCGAACGTCGCGATGTCGAGCTGCGCCGCCAGGCTTTCGACATCTTGCAGCAACTGCTCGGCAGCCAGGCCGATTTCGATCCCTACGCGCCGGAAGCGCAACGGAGACAGCAGATCGCTCAGTTGCGCGAACGAACCGAACGCAAGGCGGGTTGACAATCCCCTGGCAATTCATCAATTAGCCCGTAGGTCAGGCTTTCCAGCCTGACGGTTCTCGTGTCAGGCTGGAAAGCCTGACCTACGGATCGCGTTCATTCCTTCACCCGAGAGGTTCCGCATGAGCAGCAACCTGGCGCGGATCATCGCGAGTTACGTCGAGGGAACGCGGCTGCTCCGAGAGTCCATCCGCGGCATGAGCCGCGAACAGTTGTTGGCCCGCCCCGTCGCCGGCAAATGGAGCACGCTGGAAGTGGTTTGTCACCTCGCCGACTTCGATCCGATCTACGCCGACCGCATGAAGCGCATCATCGCCGAGGACCGCCCGCAACTGCTCGGCGCCGACGAGAGCCGATTCGCCGCTGCTCTCGCCTATCACCAGCGCGAGCTTGAGGAGGAATTGGCGATCGTGGATCATACGCGCTCGCAGATGGCGCGCATCCTGGGTACGCTGCCGGCCGAGGCGCTTCAGCGTGTCGGCGTTCACAACGAGCGCGGTCCTCGGACCCTCGAACAGTTGCTCGCCGATGCCATCGACCATTTCGCGCACCACATTCCGTTTATCCGCGAAAAACGTCGGGCCTTGGGACTGTCGGCATGACTCCGGCGGCCCACGGAGGGGTGCGTTGTACCGGGCCGGGAGCGGCTGTCGGGTGCATTTTTTCAGCGGGAAATTCGCCCGGAAAAATCAATCCGGCAAAGGTTTTCGGATAGCTTGACGAGTCGATTCAACTTTACTACGAAGAGATTACCTTGGGCCATACGGGGGCCGCGGAAACCGCGTTCGAGACGCTGGAAAGTCGTGGCCGAAGGGCGGATCGGTTCGCGCCGGTCCAGCGGGCGACGAGCGAAAAATCCCCCACGACACGAGGGCCGTGGTTGCATTCACGCGAAGGGTACACGCCGACAAGACGGGGAATTGGCAGGAAGCATCCCTCAACTTGTGGCATTCTTTTGATCGAGGACACTCCGATGTTCGCTGGCAAACTGTTGATCCCATCTCGGCTGGGGGCGGAAGTGGAGATGCCCGAGTGGCCGACGCCCGGCCTCGAGCGCATTGCTCCCTACGCGGCCCGCGCCCGAGATGAGGAAGAGGATGAGGAAGAAGAGGACGAAGACCTCGACGACGACGAGGACGAGGACGAGGATCTCGACGAGGACGACGACTTCGACGACGACGACGACTTCGACGACGACTTCGACGACGACGAGGACTTCGACGACGAGGACTTCGACGACGACGATCTCGACGACGACGATCTCGACGACGACGATCTCGACGACGAGGATGAAGACGAAGACGAGGACGATCTCGGCAACGAGGATATGTGACCTCTCCTTTCTCTGCAATTCCCGACACCGCGAATCGCGCCGAACCGCGGCTGTGCCGCTCGGGAGACCGGAACCGGAGTCCGAACGCCTGGCGTGAGGTTCCTCCTCCGGTTCCGGTCTCGCCGCGACGGCGACATCCTTTGCACTTCCTACGACACTGGTTATAATCAAAACGGATTGGAACGGGGGCACCCACCCAGGCGCGAGGGCTCACTCCCTCGCCCATCCGGACCATGCAGGGGGAAGCCAATGGCGCAATCAGGCAAGCACTCCAATGAAGGGCACGAATCCTCCACCACCGGCCAGCCGTCGGCTCGCATGCCCGATAAGCACCAACTGGATTTCGAGCTTGATTTCTTCGAGGGCGTGCTGGGCCGCTGCCCCGATTACGTCGATGTACTCCGCATCATGGGCAATCTGCTGACACTCAAGGGCCGCTTCGCCGACGGTTTGCAGATCGACAAGCGTCTGGTGCAACTTCGCCCCAACGATGCCCTGGCCCACTACAACCTGGCGTGCAGCTTCGCCCTGCTCAAGCGGCCGGAGCAGTCGCTGAAGACGCTGCGCCGCGCTGTCGAACTCGGCTACCGCGACTTCCGCTACATGAAAGAAGACCACGACCTCGACTCGATCCGCCACGATCCCCGCTTCCGGCAGCTGCTGCGGGAATACGAAAATCGCTAATAAGCGATCAGCGATCAGCGGTCAGCAATCTTGGATTCTTCGCTGACCGCTGATCGCTGATCGCTGAGAGCTTTTCATGGACATCCTCTCTCGGGGTGAAGGCGCCCTGTTCGGCGATCCCTCCGCAGATCACGCCCGTCAATTCTTTCTCGACAAGCCGCGAGCGTTGACCGACAAGGTGATGACCGTCGCGGACGCGGTTCGCCAATTCGTACACGACGGCGATTACTTCGCCAGCGGCGGCTTCGGCTGCGCGCGCATTCCGACCGCCGTCCTGCATGAAATCTTGCGCCAGCGCCGGCAGCGTCTGCGCTTCGCCGGCCACACGGCGACCCACGATTTTCAAATCCTCTGCGCCGGCAACGGCATGGGCAACGGCCAGTGCCTGGCCGCGGTGGACATCGCTTATGTTGTGGGCCTGGAGGCGCGCGGCCTGTCGCCGCACGCGCGCCGCGTCATGGAGTCCGGCGAGATCGCCTGCACCGAGTGGAGCAATTACACCCTCGCCGTGCGTTTCAAGGCTGCCGCGATGGGCGTGCCGTTTTTGCCGGTGCGCTCGCTACTGGGAACCGACACGTTTCGCCACAGCGCCGCCCGCGTCGTCGCCTGCCCGTTCACCGGCGCGAAGGTAGCGCTGGTTCCGGCGTTGTATCCCGACGTGGTCGCGATCCACGTTCCCGAAGCGGACCGCTACGGCAACTGCCGCATTCTCGGCACCACCGTTGCAGATCTGGATCTGGCGCGGGCGGCGAAGCGTCTCATCGTCACCTGCGAGCGTCTCATCCCCGGGGCCGACATCCGGCAGGATCCCAGCCGCACGGCCATCCCCTTTTTCTGCGTCGATGCCGTGTGTGAGGTTCCGTACGGCAGTTATCCGGGCAACATGCCGTATGAATACTTTTCGGATGAGGAGCACATCCGTCACTGGCTCGCGGCCGAGAAGGATGTGGATGGTTTCCGCGCCTTTTTGGAGGCGCACATTTACGGCGTGCGCGATTTCATGGAGTATTTGCAGCGCTGCGGCGGCTTGCCGCGAATGCAGGAACTGCGCCGTCAGGAGTTGTTGTTAAATCGCGGGCGGTAACTTTGTAGGTCCGGCGAGCCGAGCCGGACTCGAAGTGCCGCTCGGGTCGCGGCACCTACTTCGGCGCTTTAGGATTCCTTTCATGCCTGCCGCCTACAACGCAATGGAGTTGATGATCTGCTGTGCCGCGCGTCTGCTCGAAGACGGCCGCACGGCGGCGGTCGGCACCGGCGTGCCGTGCGCGGCCGCCATGCTCGCCCAACGCACCCACGCTCCCAACCTCGTTATTCTCTTCGAGGCCGGCGGCGTCGCCCCACAACTGCCGACCATGCCCATCAGCGTCGGGGATTCGCGCTCCTTTCACCGCGCCGTGATGGCCACCAGCATGGCCGACATCATGGAAACGTGCCAGCGCGGCCTTATCGATTACACCTTCCTCGGCGGCGCTCAGATCGACGCCTATGGCAATCTGAATTCCACACTCATCGGTGGAGACTACTCCCATCCGCGCGTGCGTCTGCCTGGCAGCGGCGGGGCCAATGACCTCGCTTCCTTGTGCTGGCGCATCCTCGTCGTCACCAACCACGACCGCCGCCGCTTCGTCGAGAAGCTCGACTTCCTGACCACGCCGGGATACCTGACCGGCCCCGGCGCCCGCGAGGACGCTGGCCTGCCTCCGGGCACCGGACCCTATCGCGCCATTACCGATCTGGCCGTACTGGGCTACGGCGATGAAACGAAACGCATGGAAGTCCACAGCCTCCATCCGGGCGTCACGCTCGAACAAGTCCGCGCCGCGACGGGGTTTGAGTTGGGGGTGCGGCAGCCCTTGGCCGTGACCGCGCCCCCCACGCCGGAGGAACTGAAACTGCTGCGCGAAGAGGTCGATCCCCATCGCTATGTACTTGGCAGATAGCCACAAAAGTCCCAGAATAAGTCCTTGATTCATCGAAGTTCCTCAGCGAGGATGATGCCCATCGTGGGGCAGTCTTCCAGCCTGCCTACCTCGACAGGCAGGCTGGAAGACTGCCCCACGATAGGCGACAGTTTGCAAGGGATTTCCAAGACACTATCCCTATCCCCAAAGTCACTCTTGTGAGCACCCCCAACATGGCTACGCACAGAAAACGATTGACGCGGCGCGAGGCACTCGGCGGTATCGGCGCGCTGGCGATGGCCGCGCGGACCAAGGAGGAGGGGCAGGCCCAGGAACCCGGTCGCCCGTTCGAGGATGCAATCCCCATCACGGGAAAAGCCGGCCCCGGTCTGGAGCCGCTCGACGCGGCCATGCTCAAGATCATGGACCATCACGGCATCCCAGGGGCGGCCCTCGCTCTCGCCAAGGACGGCAAGCTCGTCCTAGCCAAGGGCTATGGCTGGGCCAACGTCCCCAAGGGTGAACCCGTCCAGCCAGACACGCTGTTCGGCCTTGCGAGCCTCTCGAAGTCGATCACCGCCGTCACTACCCTCCTACTCGTCGAGCGCGGCAAGCTGGATCTGGACGATCGCGTGTTTGACATTTTGAAGAACATCAAGCCGCCGCGCGGCGCTCGGGTGGACCCTCGGCTCGGCGATGTCACCGTCCGCCATTGTCTCAACCACTCCGGCGGCTGGGACCGCAACGTCACCGGCGACCCGATCAACTGGGAGCCGCAAATCTGCCGGGCGTTCCGGCTGCGCTCGCCGTTGTCGTCGCATCAGTTCATCCAGTTCTCCCTGTCCGTTCCTCTGAACTTCAATCCGGGGACCGACACCAAGTATTCCAACGTCGGTTACATCATCCTCGGTGAGGTCGTCGCCAAGGTCAGCGGCCAGCCTTACGATCGCTTCGTCGTCGAGAACGTGCTGAAGCCGATGGACATCCGGCGCAGTAAGCTGCATCCGCGCGACGGCAAGTATCTGCTGGGCGAAGCGCTGCGGCATCTCGCCGGCACGCTGATTCCGTTGCCGTCGATGCGCTTGCCGATGGTGGATGCCGCGGGCGGCTGGAGCGCCTCCGTGGTGGACATGGTCCGCTTCCTCACCAACCTGGACGGCAGCCGGGGCGAACCGGTCCTGAGCGAGAAGACGCGGAAGCTAATGATGGAGCCGCCGCCCGCGCCGATCCGGCGGCGCGAGAACGGCACCTGGTTCGGATTGGGCTGGGACAGTGTGCTGGTCAAGGGCAAGGAGTTCGCCTACTTCAAGGACGGCAGCTACCAGGGCATGCGCACCTACATGAAGCGCAGGCCCAACGGAGTGAACTGGGCGCTGCTCTACAACGCCAGCATGGAGTTTGATCCCCAGGACATGCAGACCGCTTCCCGGACGGTGCAAGAGGTCCATCAACTCGTCGAGGGTCTCGGCAAGTACCCGGACATCGATCTGTTCAAGGAGTATCCCTGACGGCCGGCGGCGACCTTGTCGGGGAATTGGGCGATTGATGGCGTTTGGGGCCAATCTCGGCCGAGCGCGGAGGTCACTCGGTCTTTTCGCTTTGGCGCGCGATGAGTATACTCCCGCCGCTCGCGGAGACCGGAACCTCCGCGTCCGTCTCGCTCCGGCCTTCGCCCGGCGCGTTTCCAAGGAGGGAAAACGATGGCCCATCCGACCCGGCCATTCATCGGACTCAACGCCGACTATGTGCCGGCCAGCAAGGTGAACAACCCATTTATCCGCCTCAGCGCCGGCTACCTGGACGCCGTCGTCGCCGCCGGCGGTCTGCCCGTAGTCATCCCCCCGCTGGGCAAGGACATCGACGTCGCTGCCTGGCTCGATCGCCTCGATGGATTCATCCTGACCGGCGGCCTGGACATGGATCCGCGCCGCGTGGGCTTGCCGAGCCATTCTTCCGTGCAGCCTCTGTCCGAACGCCGCGACGAGAGCGACCGGCTGCTGATTCGCCGAGTGCTGGAACGCCGTCTTCCGGTGCTGGGCATCGGCCTGGGCATGCAGCAGCTCAACGTCCTCTGCGGCGGCAGTCTTCACCTGCACTTGCCTCAGGACATGCCGCGCGCCATGCCGCACCGCGATCCGACCGGCGAGGCGCATCGCCATACCGTGCTGATCGAGCCGAACACGCGGATGGAGGAGATTTTCGGCGCCGGGGAAATTCGCGTCAACAGCGCCCATCACCAGGCCGTGCGCCAACTCGGCAGCGGTCTGCGTGTCGGCGCCCTGGCGCCGGACGGCGTCATCGAGGCCATCGAGTGTACCGATCCGCACTGGTTCTGCGTCGGCGTGCAATGGCATCCCGAATCGGAGACAGCCTCGGCCCTGGATGCGCAACTGTTCGAGTCGTTCATGCAGGCGTGCTTGCGCCAGGCCGATCCGCTGCCGTTGGCCGCATAATCAGTCCGCAGTCCGCAGTCCGCAGTTCGCAGCAAACAATCCAGTCTGTTTTTGCTGCGGACTGCGGACTGCGGACTGCGGACTACGGGAGTGATCATGACTCCGCGCTGGCTCATCGGTTTGGCGTCCGGTTCCAGTGTCGATGGCGTGGACGCCGCCCTGATGGAACTGGAAGGCGTGGGGCTGGAACTGCGCGTCCGGCAGGTGCAAGGACTGCATCAGCCCTACGGCCAGGAGCTGCGCGCGCTTATCCGCCGCGTGAGCAGTTTGGCCCCTTGTGAGGTCCGTCAAGTAAGTCGTCTGCATCGTTTGCTGGGCGAAACCTTCGCCGCGGCGGCGCGGAACGTGGCCGACCACGCCAGCCTGAGTCTGCAAAAAGTGCAGTGCATCGGCTGCCCTGGACACACCGTCTGGCACGACCCCGAGGGACGTTTCCCTTCGACGCTGGGCCTGGGCATGGCGGCGGTGGTGGCGGAGCGCTGCGGCGTCACGACGGTTAGCGATTTCCGTTCGCGCGACGTGGCGGCCGGCGGCCAGGGTGTGCCGCTGGCAGCCCTGACCGATTACCTCCTGTTCCGCCATCCCCAGGAGAATCGGCTGCTCATCCATCTTGGCGGGTTGGCCCGTGTCGTCTTCGTGCCCGCTGGCTGCCGCATCCATGAGGTGATCGGCTTCGAGGCCGGACCCTGCAATGTCCTGCTCGACGCCTTGATGGGCCAGTTGACCGGCGGACGGGAACCCTACGATCCGGGCGGCAAACACGCCGTGCAGGGCAAGTGCATCGACGGCCTGTTGCAGGGTTGGCTGAATCATCCATACTTGCAGCGCCGTCCGCCCAAGAGCCTCCCGCGCCATCTGTTCGGCGACGACTTCGCCGCCCAGGCCGTCCAGCAACTTCGGCAAGTCGGCGGCAGCCTGCACGATCTTTTATGCACGGCGACGCACTTCGTCGCTCGCGGCATCACCAACGCGGCGCGGCGCTTTCTGCCGTCGGATCGGCGCATCCATCGCGTACTGCTGTCCGGCGGCGGCGTCCGCAACGGTCTGCTGTGGCGCCTGCTCGAACAGCCGTTCGACGGCGTTCCCTTGCAGCGCACCGATGAGGCAGGTGTGCCCGCCGATGTGCGGAAGGCGTTGTCGTTCGGCATCCTGGCGGCGCTGACCGTGGATGGCGTTCCGGCCAATGTTCCTTCCGCCACGGGCGCCGCCGGCTCGCGTCTGCTCGGCAGCCTGACGCCCGGTTCGTCGATCAACTGGGCGCGCTGCCTGGCGTGGATGGCCGCCCAGACTCCGCCTCCGTTCACACCGGAAATCTAAGTGATCCGGTTCACAAATCAGATCCAACCTCTCACATCCCCTGCTCGGTGTGGTCACAAGGAAATCTGGGCAACCGAGTTGTTATTTCCTTGATTCCTTCGCAGAGTTACGGATAGATAAAACCAGCAGTGCCGGGTCGCACAAATCCGCGCCAGATTGAGCGGCAGTCGTAGTAGACTGCGCGCGGCAGTGATAGGTTGCACACACTGCGCAACCTGATCAGATGTTCGGCCACTCACACAATGCTCGCCACGAGGGATGAAAGATCCTATGACCTGGGACGTCGAACATGCATACGGCTGGTCCTCACAGCAGGAAAGCGACAGTAACCGGCTGAAATGTATTGAATGCTTCAGGCTCATTGTCTCGCCAACAGAAGCGGACATCTGGTTCACCGTTGTCGTTCAAAGAGTTACGCCGGAAACGGAGGTGCGCGGGCGGATTATGGGGCCTCGCTGCCTGTTCGCGGATACGGCCGAAGTCGTGTCGCCACTGCGATCCGTAAGGCACAATGAAGATGAGCGGATGACCCTGATCGCTCGAACCGCGATTCCGAATCCAGGCTTTTGGGATCCTGACAATCCCTTACTCTACCGAGTCGTGCTTGAGTTGTGGCAAGATAGGCGACGTTGCGAAGTGTCAGGATTCGATCTTGGTTTCCGCACGATCGAGATGGGCTTCAGCCATGTGTTTGTCAATAAGCAACCGTTTTTACTTCAAGGGATGACATACTTGCCTCAAGCACGAGAGGAAGCGGCGGCGAGGAGGATGGGCGGTTACAACCTCGTATTGGCCGGGAAAGGACAGTGGAATTGTTGGGTCCGTGCGAGTCCTATGGGGTTTCTCTTACTGGAAAAAGTGACTCTTTCGACGCTGACGCCACATTACATTGGCCTGCTCTGCCAGCAACCTTGCTTTTTGGGTTTCGTCCTCGACAAGGAACTACTGGACCGCTCGCCGTGGGAAGTCGAGAGCTTCCTTCGTCCTTGGCAAGAGCGGCGTGTGTTCATCGGACTCGAACTCGACGAACCGCCTCCACCGTCTTTGCCGAATGGTTTGTCATTTCTGGTCTGTCCGGAGTCGCTGCTGCCGGTACTGAGTACAACCTCGCTACCCAAGCTCGTTATGCGGGAGTCAAAAGCCGGCACGGATTAGCCTCCTCCGCAGGCGATTCAAGGGGTGCTGGGGTGGATCAACCAGTAATTCTGTTTTTGTAGACGGGCTGCACTAGTCGCTGTTGTAGATCGGCCGCGGGAATGGGGGTTTGTCGTGACTTACTCCCTCTGTCCGCGTGAGCCGGCTGGTGAGTTGTGTTGTTAGTCGCTGTCAAATAAATCCCTTGTAAATGCGTCGCTGCACAAAGCCGCCAGCGGTTTGGACAACCGCTTCCAACGTTTCTACACAATGCTGACGCCCGGTCTTCTCGAACCTTTCCCCTCCGGCTCGTGTCTTCCAAATGCATGCTCGTCCCTGATCTCTCCACGAACGCCCGCGACGCATGAAAAACCCATCCGTCCCGTCCGTACTATCCAGAGGAACAAGCCCGCGGCCGTTCGTTGATTTTCTCAAGGGAAGAGGTGTTTTGTGAGCGTTGTGTGGCGAGAGATGCCGGACCAAACCTGGCACGCGCTTCCTATGCGCCAGGGCCAGCCGCTGACGGCGGTGGAGTTGGCCGCCGCCGGCGTGCAACTTTGCGACCTCAGTTCGGAACGCGGTGCCCTCTTGATGGTCCGGCCGGGCGTGTGGGTGCGCGTCAACGGTCAAGCGATACTCGGCGGCGTGCGCGTCCTCGAACACAAGGACGAAGTGTTGCTGGCCGAGACACGCCTGTATTTCTCGATGGAAACCGCGCCCGTCACGACGGCATATCGACTGTCCGAGGACGGTCGTCCGCCGATCTGTCCGATCTGTCGCGGCCCGATCTGCGACGGCATGAGGGCGGTGCAGTGTCCCGGTTGCGGGCGCTGGTTCCACCAGCTCGACGCCGCCGGAGATCGGCTGGCGAAATCGTGCTGGACCTACGCGCCGACGTGCCGGTTCTGTTCGCATCCGACGGCCTTTGACGCCGTGGCCGCGTGGCGGCCGGAGAAAGAGGAAACCCATGTCTGACATCGCGGGGCCGTTCGAGTTGACCGCCGAGCGCCTCGCCGCGGCCTCGGTCCTGATCGCGGGAGCGGGCAACATCGGTTCGCACCTGGCACCGCAAATCGCCCGCGCCGGTGTCGGTCTCATCCGCCTTCTCGACCGCGATCGCGTCGAGGAAAAGAACCTCGCCACGCAAGATTTCCGGCCGGCGGACGTGGGGCGATTCAAGGCGGATGTGCTGGCGGAACGTCTGCGCATCCAGTTCCCTCGTCAGCGCATCGAGGCGCGATCGTGCGATCTGGAGACGCTCGCGCCGGCGGACGCCGCTGTCGATGTGCTGCTGGGAGCACTGGATTCGCGGCGAGCGCGACAGCTGCTCGTCTCCGAGTTGGGCTGGCGGTTGGGCGTGCCGGTCGTCGATGGCGGCGTCGGCGAAGGGTTGCTTGGCCGCGTGCAGGTGTTCCTGCCCGGCGCGTCGTCGGCGTGTCTGGAATGCACCTGGGGCCGCGAGGACTATCGGCAATTGGCCGCGGAGTATCCGTGTCTGCCCGGCGCGAGCGCGGCGGGCCGGCCGACGCTTTCGACAGCGTTTCTCGGCAATTTCACGGCCAGCGTCATGACGGCGGAGTGTCTGCGCATCCTCGCCGGACGAGCGGGAACGGACAGCTACGAGCTACCGTTCGACCTGGCCCATTACCAGTTTCGGCGCTACCTGCTTCGTCGCGCCGCGGCCTGCCGCCACGATCACAAGGTCATCGGCGCGGCGGCGATTTCGGGAGAGAACCAATGGACGCGCTGGACGAACGCATCCGCATGATGGCGGGACCGGAATCGACCTTCGATCCGGTGATGAGGGATTTCCTGGGCAACAGCCGCGACGAGCTGCGCGAGCGCTGCCGCACGCCGGGGTTGCTGGAGGCCGTCGATCTGGGTGAGAAAACGCCGTGGTTGTGGCGGCTGAACTTCGCCACGCGAGGTCTGGTGCGCGACGGCGACGGAGCCATTCGGCCGGTCGAGCGCCATGTCGTCGCCGTCCGCTTTCTGCCGGACTATCTGCGGAACGTGAATCGCTTCGAGATGCTGGCCCTGATGGAGCCGCAAAACGCTTTTCACCCGAACCTGCGCGACTCCCATATCTGTCTGGAAGTATATCCGGGCGAGCCCCTACTTGAGATATGCGAGGCGCTGCATGCGCTGTTCGCCTGGCGATTGCGGCAACTGGTCGAAACCGACGCCCTCAACCCGACGGCCTGCGTGTGGGGCCGGGCGCACCTGCACGAACTGCCCCTCGACTCTCGGCCGCTTTTCGGACGGGCGCTGTCCATCACGCTCGAAGCGATGGAGGAAGTGCCATGAATCTGCGGGGCGAGGTCCGCGGGGAGCAGTCGGCGCTTGTCGTCGAGGACATCGGGCTGGAGGAACGGATCGAGGCGGCGTTGGAAGCGTCGGGCCGCTCCTGGAAGCGCCGCGATGGAAGTTGGGTCGTGCCGGCGAGCGAGCGTTTGCCGCGTGAGATCCGCATTATTCCACAGACTGATGGCGTCCGTATCGAGGCGGTCCTGATCGGCTGGGACGAAATCGGCGAGGTGGAATCGCTGGCACTGGGCCGCATGTTGTGCCGCGCGCAGCTAGACCTGCGATTCGCTCGCTGCGAGATGGAGGACCGTCAGGCTCGCATCGTCGCTTTGGTGGAGCCGAGTTTCGTTGAGCGCGATCTGCCGGACGCACTGGCCGGGGTGGTGATGGGATGCCGTCTGCTGGCGCGCGAGGTCGGTGTCCTGCTGGCGCCGGAGATGGCGCGGACGTACCTCTCTTTCCTGGACCGCGTGGACGGAGTTGAAAAGAAAAGAGATTGAAAACGTACACATTTGAAGGCGCAAGCAAGAGGAGCATCGGCGGCGTTTCGGGACGGTCTCGCAAGGGCGTCGATGGTCGCTTGGCGAAGGAGGAGCGTGTTATGGCTGTTGCCGAAAAGACAATCAGCCTGATGGTGGAGGACTTCACAGGTCAGATGCGTCACAAGGCGTCCGGCATTCCGCGCGACGCCTCGATGGGCGAGTTGATCGCCAGCGTGGCCAGCAAGCTGCGTCTGCCGCTCAACGATTCTCAGGGCCGGCCCGTTACCTACGGCGCCCGCGCTCGCGGAGTCAGCCTCAACGAGAGCGATCACGTCGGCGATGTCCTCACGGACGACGAGGTCGTCACCCTGACCCAGAACGTCACCGCCGGCTGAACGTCTCCAGGTGGAGCGCCGAACAAGCGGGGATCGCCCACCCCGCGTTCGGCGCTTCGCGCGGACACGCGGGAGTTTGATTCCATGACGCGACTCAAGGCCGGCCCCGATGCTTATCGTTTCCGCCTCGAATTCCTGCGCGGCCGATCGACCCGCGTCCATGAAGTCGAATTGACCCGGCCCGATTTCGACCGCGCCATCGAGGCAACATTCTTTGATGGGCTGCGCCGTGGACTGTTCCGCGACTACGATCCGCCGCTGGACCCTGCTCGCATCGAACCGCGTTTCGTCGAGGGTGATGAATCGCCGCGCTCGGCGGGCTTTACCGTGGCCGTGCCAACGCCGAACGGCGGCGAGCATCGCTGTTCGTTCGACCTGCTGTTTTTCAAGAACATGGGCCGGCGCATCGACGTCGAGTTGATGGCCAGCCGGCGATTGCCGGAGGACGTGGAGCTGCACTTTCAACTCGGCGCTTACCTGGACGCCACCGAACAATCGACGGCCGGCGGGTTGGCATTCGAGTTGAAGACGGCCGCTCCGTCGATTCCGATTCGTCCCGGATTGCGCAAGCAATTCGGCGCGACGGAGACGTGGGACCGGCCGCTCGTCGAGGACTTTCCGGTGCTGCTCCCTCGGCACGTCATCGAGGAGGCGGTGGACGAGGCGCGACGCGCTCCGGAGCGCGAAGTCGGCGGCGTGCTGCTGGGCCATCTGCGGCGCGACGAGGACCGCGGTGATTTGTTTCTGGAAGTGACGTGCCTGGTGCCGGCCGAAGAGACGCAGGCGACGGAGATCAGCGTCACGTTCACGCACGAAACCTGGGCGCGGGTGCGCGAGGTCATCGACTGGCGCGGCGAGGGTGAAATCTTCGCCGGCTGGGTCCACTCGCATCCGTTCCGCTTCTGCGCTGAGTGTCCGCTGCCAGTGCCGGCCGAGTGCGTCGCCAAGGTGATGTTTTACAGCAGCGAAGACGAGTTCCTCATGGAAACGTCGTTCGCCCGGCCGTTCATGGTCGGTCTGCTGACGGCCGTGGAGCCGCGCCTGGAATCGGTCCTCGGACACGCGCCCGTCAAGCTGTACGGCTGGAAACACGGACTCATCGAGCCGCGCGGCTTCGAGGTGATCGAGACGTAAGGCGAGCGAAGGAGAAGAGATGGCAACGACTCGGATGGGCAACAGGGCCAACGCCGCGACGCCGCCGCGAACGCTGGAAGATTACCAGGCGTGGGTGGAATCGCTCCGCGCCGCGGGTTCGGACCTGCGACCACTGATTAACGGACTCCTCAAGGAGAAATTCGAGTTGCAGGCGGCGCTCGACGAGGTGCGCCTGCATCACGAGGCATTGCGCGAGGAGATGGCCGCGCTCTGCGCCCCCGCCCATTATCCGGCGATCATCACCGGCGTCCATGCCAACGGCCGGACGGCGGTCGATGTCGCCGCCGGAGAGGTGCATCTACAAGTTGCCGTGCATCCCGATGTGCCGCGCGACGAGCTGCGGGTCGGGGCGCGCGGCCTGCTCTCGCGCGAGCGGAACTGTCTGCTCAAGGTGTACGGCCCGAACACCGCTTGGCAGGATGTTGGTTCGTTCGAGGGCTACCTGCCCGGCGGCGAACGCATGCTCCTGAAGCACCAGGACCAACTGTTGGCCGTGACCCTTACCGACGATCTGCTCGACGCCGAGCTGCGCAAGGGCGACTTGATCGGCTTCGATCGCGGCGGCTCGCGGTTGGCATATCGAAAAGTCGATCCGCCCGGCAAGGAGGATCTGTTTTTCGAGAAGACGCCGGACGATCGCTTTGAGGAACTGGGCGGACTCGATGCCGAGATCGCTCGCTTGCAGTGGGTGGTGCGTTTCCGGCTGCAACACGAGCAGTTGGCCGCGCGCTACAAGCTGAAGGCGAAGCGCGGCATCCTGCTCGAAGGGCCGCCGGGCAACGGCAAGACGAAGCTGGCTCGCTGCCTCGCTCGCTTCGTCGCCGATCTGACGCCGGCCGGCGAGTGCCGTTTCATGGCTGTCTCCGGCAGCGCCGATTACTCGATGTGGTTGGGTCAGAGCGAGCAGCGGCTGATCGCACGCTTCGACGCCGCTCGCGAGTTGGCGACGCGCGGCGGCGTGCCGGTCGTGCTGTTCTTCGACGAGATCGACGCCATCGGCCGACGCCGCGGCGCCGACCTCGGCAGCAGCGCCCCGGACCGCATTCTGGCGACGTTCCTGGCGCAGCTCGACGGAATGCAGGGAATCGCGAATGTGATCGTGATCGGCGCGACCAATCGCGCCGACGTTCTCGATCCGGGCTTGATCCGACCGGGACGACTGGGCGACGTGAAGATCCGCATTCCGGCGCCAAACCGTCCGGCGGCGCAGGCGATTTTGTCTCGATACCTCGGCGATGACATGCCGTTGGCAGTGGAGGCACGATTGCTGATCGGCACGCTGCTGAGCCGGATTTACAGTGAGCGCGGCGAGTATGCCGAGCTGGCGCGGGTGTCGCTGCGGGACGGCAGCAAGGTGATGGTGCGCGGCCGCGATCTGATCAGCGGCGCGACGCTGGAGAACGTGGTGCGCGTGGCGGCCGAGCAGGCCGCCGACCGCGAAGCGCGTACCGGCGTCGGCGGCATCACCGAAGACGATCTGACGGGAGCGTTCGACCGCGAGCTTCGCGGCGTCGCGCGCTTGCTCAGTCCGGCGAACGTGCGCGGCTACGTCACGCGGCTGCCGCAGGACATCGACCCAGTCGCCGTCGAGATCCTCACAGGGCAAAAGACAAACTAACCACAGAGTCACAGAGAGCACAGAGAAAAACACGGAGGAAAAACAACTGGAAAAGAGCGAGAAGAAATCGATCCTTAACCACTTCTTTTTTTCTTTTCTGTGTCTTTCTCTGTGTTCTCTGTGACTCTGTGGTTAGCTCTTCTGGGAGATCCACATGGGACCGTGTGTCAAAGTGATCGGCGCCGACTTCGAGTTGGCCAACGCCATCGAGACCGATGGGCGCTATGGCCGCAACGTCGCGGACGCCGCGCGCCTGCTGCTGGCCCAGATTCCCGGCTATCCCCGCACCACCTACTGGGCCGGCACCACCATCGAGTGGGGGCGGAGGTTCCTCGCGGGCAACGGTGGCTCCGCGTACATCGACAGCGATCACCTGGAGATCAACCTGCCCGAGCATCTGCACGCGGCCGACCACGCGGCGCACGTTCACGCGGGTCTGCGCATCGCCCGGCTGGCGCAGGAGCAGGCCTCGGCGCAGTTGGATGACGGCGAACGACTCAACGTGCTGGCTTCGGTCAGCGACGGGCAAAAGTCGTGGGGCCATCATCTCAACATCATGGTTCGGCGGCGGCTGTTCGATGATCTGTTCGGCCGCAAGCCGCACCTGACCGGCTTCCTCGCCACGCACCTGGCGACGGCGACCCTCTACACGGGCCAAGGACAGGTCGGCGCGGGAAACGGCCGCGCGGCTTGCGATTTTCAGTTGGCCCAGCGGCCGGACTGGTTCGAGACGCTGACAGGCATTCAGACGACGCACCATCGTCCCCTGCTCAACACCCGCGACGAGCCGCACGCCGGCAGCGAATTCGCACGGATGCACATTATTTTCTTCGACAACGTGCTGTGCCCGATCGCCAATTACCTCAAGGGGGGCACGACGCAGCTGGTGCTGGCCATGCTCGAAGCCGGCTGGATCGATCCGATGCTGGCGCTCGACGACCCGCTGGCCGCGTGCTGGGAAGTCAGCCGCGACTGGACGTTGAAGCAACCGCTGGCGCTGGTCGGCCGCGGTCGCAAGGCCAGCGCCGTCGAGGTACAGCAGCGGCTTGCGGAGTTGGCGGGAGAATTCGTCGCCTCCGGCGCGGCCGGCGACAGCGTGGCGGGTGCCGAGGACATCCTCGCGTGCTGGCGGCAGACGCTGGATTGGCTGGCGCGGCGCGACCTGGCGGCGCTGGCGCGCCGTTGTGATTGGGCGTTGAAGTTCCTGCTGCTCGATCGCCAGCGTGGTCGGCACGGATTGACCTGGCGATCGCCGGAGGTGAAGTGCCTCGATCTGCGGTACGCCAGTCTCGACCCGCGCGACGGGCTGTTCCTGCAATTGTCGGCGGCCGGGCACGTCGAGGCGATGCCGTCGGCGGAGCGCATCGAGCGCTTCATGAGCGAGCCGCCCGACGAGACGCGCGCCTACCTGCGGGTGCACCTGCTGCGTCGCTTCGGCGAGGACGTGATGGACATGGATTGGGACCGCATCCGCTTCCGCGTGGAGACGGACCACTACTGGTCGCCGGGATTGTGGCTGGGTATGCGCGATCCCTGCGCCTGGGGCCGAGAGTCCAGCGAGGAATTGTTTGCACATTGCTCCTCGCTGCGCGAACTTATCGAGTCCGTCGGTGGTCTGCCCAGAGAGAGCCTTATTCCCTCCGGCGGCTGGGGTGGGGGTGCGTGGGGTGGAAGCCCCTATTATTACTCGCCGTATTCCGGCTGGTAAAGTTGGTTAAAAAGATCGCGAAAGGAGCTTGGACATGGAACAAGAACTTCAGAGGCAGCGTCAGGCGGCGCCGGGCGGCGGTGGACCCGACGGCGCGGGCGACGGCGTCGATCAGGCCCGCGCCTCGATGGAGGCGATCCTGGCCGAGGCCGACCGCGTCCTCGACGGACTGCGCCCGGTCAACGCCGAGGAGTATTTGCAGCAAAACCGCCAGCGCGGCGGTCAGTAAGCGATTAACCAGCCCGACGCGTCCGCGAGGGCCGCCCTCGCGGACGCGTCGGGCTGGTAACGCTTCGTAAGTGGTTTGGAGCGAAACACAATGAGCAGTCAGGCCAAGCCGTTCTTGATGGGTTCGGAGACCGAGTACGCGGTCGCCGGACGCGAGGCAACGGGGCAGATCCACGCCGATGATCTGTACCGTATGCTCGCCGAGGTGCTTCGACGCGAACGCGCCTGGATGGCCGACCGCGACGACTTTCCGGGTCAGTATCTCCAGCACGGCGGACGGCTGTATCTCGATTCCGGTTGGCACCCTGAGCACGCCACGCCGGAATGCTTCACGCCGCGACAGGTTGCCTGCTACGACAAGGCCGGCGAGGCGCTGCTCGATCTGGCCCGGCGGCGCTTGCTCGAAGAAGGCCGGGCGACGCGCGTCTCCATCGTCAAAAACAACCTCGATTCGGTTTACCCCGGCGAATGCACCTACGGTACTCACGAGTCGTACACCTGCTGGGCGAGGAACGGCGAGACGGCGAGTCAACTGCTGCCGCACCTGGCCAGCCGCATTGTCTACGCCGGCTCGGGCTGCCTCAGCGCCGATCCGCACGGCATCGGCTTCGAGCTGTCGCAGCGCGCCCGGCACATCGTTCAATCCGTCGGGCACAACACGACCGCCGAGCGGGCGCTGTTCTCGACGCGACTCCGCAAGGTGTCGGATTACTCCAACGAGGGTTGGTTCCGCATCCACCTTATCAGTAAGGACTCGCAGCGCGCGCCCTTCGGCATCTATCTGACGTTCGCCGCGACTGGACTGCTCGTCGAGATGCTCAATCGCGGTTTGCGAATCGGTCAGGGCGTGCATCTGGCGAACCCCGTGCAGGCGCTGCGCGATTTCTCGCGCGATCCCTGGCTGCGCGTCCGCGCGCCGCTGTCCGACGGGCGGCAGTTCACGGCGCTGGAGATTCAGGAATCGTATCTGGCCGAATGCGAGCGGGCCGTGCAGCACGGCGAAATGCCGGACTGGGCGCCCGAGGCCGTGTGGTACTGGCGGCAGACCATCGAGGGACTTGCCCGCGATCCGCTGAGCCTCGCCAACCGGCTCGATCCGTACTGCAAACTGCTCATTTATCAGCACGAATTGCTGCGCGGCGGTTTCGACTGGAACGATCTGCGCGAGGCGCTGGCGAAACTGGCTCTCCTGCGGGCCGCCTATTCCGAACCTGCGTTCCGCGCGGTCCTCGTCGAAAGCGCGACCGGGCTGTCGGCCGAGGCGACCAGCGAGTACGACCAGGCGCGGGCGGCGCTGGGCGTCGGTCAGCCGAAAGAACTGGAACGCCTGCGCTTCGCGGTTCGGCTGCAAGCGCTCGACATCCAGTATCACGAACTCGGCGGGCTGTACGATCGGCTGCGCGAGGCGGGACGGATGGAAGACGTGATCCTGGATTCGGTCGACGTGGAGCGGGCCACGCGCGAACCGCCAGCTGGGGGGCGTGCGGCGGCGCGCGGCGCGTTCATCCGTTCCGTTGCCGGCGAAGAGGACTGGCTCGCCGACTGGCAGTACCTGTGGCACGAGCCGACCGGACGCTGCCTGGATCTACGCGATCCGTTCCGCGGAGCCGGCACGCTCGTGCATTTGCCGGTCCCGCCGGACGCGGAGGACGACGACGGACCCGCCGACGTGCTGGAACTGCTCACGCAGCGCGTGACGGTGTGAGCCGCAGCCGGCGTTGCAAAGCTCCCTCTCGGGCAAAAACGCCGTCACCAGGGAATGCCGCCCTCGTCGGGCGCGCGTACACGTTTTTTTTCCACATTTCGATTTTTGTTCGGCGAAGAACGGTCGAACCTTTCTCGTGAGATTTTCCGGCCGTTCTCCGTTCGCCCGGAGGCCGAGGCCGGATATAATCCGCAGTTGGACAGAGTTTTTCCCTGGGTGAGGGTGGCTATCATGGGATTCAAACTGGATCGCGTGCATGTCTGGTCGGGCGAGGTGGCGGATCAGGCGGGCGGCGTGGCGGCCAAGCTGTCGCTGTTGGCGCAGGCCGGTTCAAACCTCGAATTCATCTACACGCGCCGCGAAGCGGACCGGCCGGGCGGGGGCGTCCTGTACGTCGCCCCCATCACCGGAGCCATGCAGGTGCGTGCGGCGCGCTCGGCCGGCCTGAGCGAAACCGACAGTCCGGTGGTGCTGCGCGTCGAGGGCGACAATCAGGCCGGTCTGGCGCATCGGCTGACGCAGCAGTGGGCGCTGGCGGGACTGAGCTTGCAGGGCTTGATGATGTCGGTCCTCGGCGACAAGTTTGTCGGCTACGCCTCGTTCGACACCGTGGCCGACTCCAACCGCGCCGCCGCCATCCTCGGCGACCTCGGCGCCGTGGGTTAGTGAACTAACCACAGAGTCACAGAGAACACAGAGAAGAAAAGAAGAGAGAAGACAAAAGGCAAAGGAACCGAAGCGGTTGGCCGAGTTTTTGACATTTCATTTTTGTTTTCTGTGATTTTTCTTCTCTGTGTTCTCTGTGACTCCATGGTTAGTTCTTCTGATCCCGTATTGCCTGGTGGGCGGCGTTGAAACCACAGGCGCCGTGGACACCCGCACCGGGATGCGTCGAGGCCGATGCGAGGTACAATCCTCGTACCGGGGTGCGATAACGAAAGTACGGGAAAGCGGGGCGGAAGATTAACTGATGATCGAACTGAGCGCTGCCGCCGCCGAGATCGCCGCCGACCAGGTTCTCGTCCATCGCTTCTAGGTCGGCTGGAGTGGCGATGAATCGGCCGCGAATCAACTGCCGGAAACCGGGAGCCAATTCTTCCAAACGGCGCTCGATGCGATCGGCGAACGCTTCGCGGTGCTGACTCCAACCACCCTCGACGACCGACGGGACGTGGGAATACGCCCACAAGGTATGACCGCCGGCCGGCGCACGGCCGGGATCGGCCAACGACTGCTGACCAATGACGAGATACGGATGGTCGGGCAGTTGGCCCGCGCGAACTTGTCGCGTGAAGACGGATAGGTCGGCGAGATTGTCGCCCGCGTGAACGACGGCCGATTCGCGCGCCTCTGACGACAACCACGGCACAGGGCCGGACAAGGCCCAATCCATCTTGAAGGTTCCCCAGGCATAGCGGAAGCGGCGAATCCGTGTCCGCAACCACCATGTTGCCTCGCGCTCTCCGAGCATCCTCAAAAACAGCGCCGGCGGGCCGACATCCGCGATCACGGCGCGGCGGATGGCGATCTCCTCGCCCTGCTGCGTCCGCACGCCCACCGCGCGGCGTTCACGCACTAAGATTCGTTCGACGCGAGTGCCGACTCGGATCTTGCCGCCAGCCTCTTCGAGGCGACGCAAGAGCGCGTGCGTGATGGACCGCGCCCCGCCGCGCGGCACACGAAAACCGCTGCCCAAAGCCATCAGCGCCAGCACGAGGCCCATACCGGCACCGGCGAAATCGTCGGGTCCGAGGTCGGCGTGCAGCGCCAATCCCGGCACGACGCGCCGGGCAGCCTCGGTCTGAAAATGTCTGCGGGAAAAGCCTCCTGTGCTGGGCAAGCCACGCAGGGCCAATCGCAGCAAATTGCCGACACCCAAGCGAAAAGCGGGACCGATGCCCGGCAAAGCACCAAGCAGCGCGGCCGTCAACCGATCGCCCATGTCGCGCCGCCACTCGGCCAGTTGCCGCCAGGCCGGGGCATCGACGCCGAACGAACGTGCGCTTTCCTCAATGTCGCGCGAAATCGTCGGCGCGGTGCCGTCCGGGGCGGGGTGACAACTCTCACGCTGGGCGTTGGTCCATTCCAGACCGGCGCCGGTCAGATCGAGAAAGCGGAAGGCGGGACTTTCATCGGCGAACGGAAAAAAGGCGGCACCGACATCGTGGAGGTAGCCGGGCAACGTCAGCGGTTCCGAGTACACCGCTCCGCCGGGCCGCTGCTGCGCTTCCAGCACAAGCACGTCCCAGCCGTGCCGCGCCAGCGTCGCCGCCGCCGTCAGTCCGTTCGGCCCCGCACCGATCACCACCGCGTCCATCCGTTGCGTCTCCTCTTCTCAGCGTGCGATTCGCCGTTCCAGCCAGCGGATCAGGTCGGCGATGAACAGCTCGGGATCGGGTTCAAATTCCAATGTGTGATGCGCGCCGGCGTACTCGCGAATTTCCTTGTCGGCCGCTGGGAAACGGGTGACGAAGGCGCGCGTGCGGACATTGTCGATAATGCGGTCGTGTTCGGCCAGCAGCAGCAATACGGGCGGATGCACATGCGAAACGGCGAAGCGCAGGTACAGATCGAGACGGACGCTCTCGACGAAGAAACGCGCCGTGGCCTCGCGGATGGATAGCGGGTCGTTGCGAATGAAGTCCTGCCAGCGCGGCGCGGCGGTGAACAGCTGCGGGTCGCTGAGCGGGACCGGGAACAGGCGGCGCGGGTTCGTCAGGCGCGAAAACAGAATGGCGAGACGCTCCTTGCGGCTGGGGCTTACGCGCGGACGGAAACCGGGGCAGAGCAGCGCGAGTCCGTCCACCAGGCCGGGATGGCGGCGCTGCAGCGCCACGACGGGTTTGCCGCCCCAGGAGATGCCGGCGAGAAAGGTCGGCAGCGATGGGGATTGCTGGCGCAGCGGCTGCAAAAACTCGGCGATGTCGTCGAGTAGACGGCGAAAGCTTGGCGTATCGCCGCGTGCCTCGGTGTTCTGTCCGGAACCGCGACGATCCAGAAACGACACGGCGAAACCGGCCTCGGCCAGTCGGCGGCAGGAATGTTCGTACCAGCCGGCATGACTCTGAATGCCGTGAACGAACACGACCCGGCCGCGCGGCGAACCGGAGGCGGGGTAATCGCGGTAATGACAGCGATAGCCGTCGCCGAGGGTGTAGGTCCGGGGCGTGAAAGCTGTGTTGGCGTCCTTGTCGATCAAGTGATGCCTCCCTTTTCCCAGGGACGTTTTTCCACGGCCGGGACGTCCCACGGGAACCTCTTACATCAGAGTGCGCCGTGAAGCAAGGCTTTCCACTTCTCTCTCGACAGGCAGTCTTCATCGCGTACAACAACGGCCTAAGCCCTTGCTGGAGAATGGAACATGGGACACATTGTTTTGCTCGGCGATTCGATCTTCGACAACGAGCGCTATGTTCCCGACCGGCCGCCCGTGATCGAGCAACTGCGGCGGAGTTTGCCGCCGGGTTGGCGCGCCTCGCTGCTCGCGGTTGATGGTGATGTCGTTGGCGATGTGTCCGCTCAACTGGAGCGACTGCCGCACGATGCGACACACCTTTTCGTCAGCGTCGGCGGTAACGATGCCCTCGGCGAAATCACCATCTTAGGCGAGTCTGTCTCGTCGGTCGGCGATGCACTCGAACTCCTCCGCGACGTTCAAGTCAGATTCCACGATGCGTACCGGAAGATGTTGCGGACGTTGTGCGCAGTCGGGAAGCCGACGGCGGTTTGCACAATTTACGACGCCATTCCGGGACTCAGTCTAGCGGAACTGGCCGCACTCGCGGTGTTCAACGACGTCATCCTACGCGAGGCGTTTCAAGCCGGCGTTCCCGTGATTGACCTCCGCTTGCTGTGCGATCAACCCGGCGATTATTCGCCATTGTCCTCCATTGAGCCGTCTCTCGCCGGCGGCTCGAAGATCGCCCGCGCGATCGCGGAACTTGCCACGAGCCATGACTTCGGTTCACGGAAGACAGTGATATACTTGTGAAGTGGAATCATTACAACCCAGGGGCTTTGATCCATGCGCGGCGCATCACTTCTTCTCCGCTGGATGCCCTCGCTCGTCGCCCTGCTCTTCTTATCGCCGAGCGCGCGCGCCGAACCTTTCAACGCGCGCGCCGTCGATGACCTCATTGAGCGCGCACTCGAACATTGGCACGTTCCCGGAGTCGCCGTCGCCATCGTCCGCGGCGAGGACGTGATTTATCTGAAAGGGCACGGCCCGCGCTCCGTTGCTGCGGAAGAGGAGGTCACGCCGGATACGCTCTTCCCGATCGCCTCCTGCACCAAATCGTTCACGACGGCGGCCATGGCGCTGCTCGTGGATGAGGGCAAGATGAGCTGGGACGATCGCCCGCGGAAATACATTCCTTATTTCCGCCTCTCCGACCCGCTGGCCGACCGCGAGGTCACGCTGCGCGATCTCGTCACGCACCGCATCGGGCTGCGCGGGCACGATATGCTGTGGTATCGCTCACCCTGGACGCAGGAGGACATCATCCGTCGTGTCGGCCGACTGCCTCTGGACAAACCGTTTCGGGCGGCATTTCAGTATCAAAGCACCATGTTCACGGCGGCAGGATTCGCCGTGGCGTCGGCGTCCGGCACGTCCTGGGCGGACTTCGTGCGGAACCGGCTGCTCGAACCCCTGGACATGAAAAGTGTCTATTTCACGACAAAGGAGATCGCCGGCATCGCCGACAAGGCCAGCCCGCACCGGCTGGACGAAAAAGGGCGGCCGAAACGCATCAAGCCGTATCCGATGGATGTGCCGGAACCGGCGGGGTCGATCCAGGCCAGCGCCGCGGAACTGAGCAAGTGGCTGCGCTTCCAGCTCAACAACAAAATCGTCCACGGAAAACCACTCGTCTCGGAGCGCAATCTGGAAGCGATGCACACACCGCAGATTGTCATCCCCATGGATGCGGTCGATCGCGCCACGTTCCCCGGGACGCATCAAATGAGCTACGGCATGGGCTGGGTCATCCAGGACCATTTCGGTCATCGCCTTTTGCAGCACGCCGGCGCCATCGACGGCTTTCGCTGTCATTTCACGCTGGTGCCGAAAGAGCGCGTCGGCATCGTGCTGCTGTGCAACCTAGATCAAACGCGCATGAACCTCGCGCTGAGCAACGCCCTGCTGGACGTGCTGCTGCGATTGCCGCCGCGCGACTGGAATAAGATCGTCGGCGAAGCGGAGCATGAGGACCAGGAGCAAGCCAAGAATAAAGAGCGCGAGGACCAGAAGCGCCAGCATGTCAACACCCATCCCTCGCGCGAGTTGGGCGCCTACACGGGGAACTTCGAGCATCCCGCCTACGGCACGGTGCGCATCACGCTCGAAGAAGGAGCGCTCGTGTGGCACTGGAACCGCTTCACGGCTCCGCTAACGCACTTTCATTACGATACGTTCACGCTGCCCATTCTCAAAATGGGCGAGCCGCACGTCGTCTTCACGCTCGATGAGCGCGGCACCGTGGCACGCATGAAAGTGAAGGGCGAAATGGACGTGGAATTCAAGCGGAGTCGTTGAGCCGCTCGCGGTTTAGCGAGGTCCGCTCTGCTCCGTCTGCGTTCGCATGGCGGCGAGCACACGCGCGGCATATTCCGGATGGCGAAATCGCAAGACCAGGGTTCCCTGGCTCGGTGAATAGCGTCCCAGTTCCGCCGGCAGCCGCTTCGACAGCAGCGTACCGAGGAGGAAGCCGGTTAGGCCGCCGACGGCCAACGCGGCGAGGCCGACGACGAGAAGCAAGGATACATCTTCCCATCCCTGACTCCACGCCAGCAGCATCGCCAGCGCCGCGAAGAGGATCGCCCCCACCTGCATCCCGCGCATGCCGCCCTGATGTTGCCGCGCGCGGATGCGCTGCTGGCACGTCTCACATAGGGGGATCGGAACCTCCAGCGGCTGGCTTGACGCGATCACAAGGCCGCTGACCGTGTCCCAGCGCGACGCGATGGGAAAGCTCATTGTTCGTTACGTCCGTTCGCCGCAATCACAGCAGTTCGGCGGAAAGGCCAAGCGTGTCAAATGCACGGTGATCCAACCGCCGGCGTTCGGAGCAGTGGGAAGTTCGTCGAGGCGCCGTGTATCGTGCGCTTCCGGCGGCGGAGAGCCTTTCGGTACTTGCCGGCCCAGACGCCGGCCGAGGAGCAGGAGCAACTCGCCGAGTTCGCCGGCCATCACCTCATAGCGCGCCGGCAGAACGACGGTGTGCGCGTCGATGTAGTTCCATTGTCGGCCTTTGACCTCCGCTCCGTGGGCGATCGGCGTGTCGTCGCGGCGCAGCTCGACGAAAGGCACCGACTCCGGTGATACCGGAAGCGTCAGGCCGACGCGCGGGCTGTCGCCGTCCGGCACGAAGGCCCTGCCGTCCACGTTGAGCACGGACCAAGGGCACCACACCGTCGTGTCTCGATACTTCACCTCCACACCATCGGCGTGCAACACGAGCGAATGACCGCGCATCATCAGCGACCAACCGAGCCAGACGCTCGCCCCGCAAAGCAGACCGATACCGATCGCCAACCGTTCGCCGTCGTCGCCCCCAGCGATCACGCGCGACAGCAGGAAAGCGCCGCCGGCCAGGCCGAACAGGAAAGCAAGGCCATACATCTGGCGCGGCCCGATCGTGAGCGGCTCCCGCGCGAGGTAGGCGTGCGGATCGTGGAGCAGGTCTTCCAGGTCGGGCAGGAAGCGCGTCAGCGATTGTCCGGCGGGCAGCACACTCATGCGGAAACCCTAGAATGAAAGGTGTCGTCTTCCTTCAGTGTGGCTGCCGCCGCGTTGAAGTCAACGCCGAATCGCGGCGTCGGGAGTGCGCGTTGAGTACAGACAAGTATTTCGCCACCTGTGGCCGCGGGATCGAGCCGGTGTTGGCCGATGAGTTGCGCATCCTCGGCGCCGCGCGCGTGGAACCGGGGCGCGGCGGCGTGCAGTTCAGCGGCGACCGCGCCCTACTCTACCAAGTCAATCTGTGGCTGCGCACGGCCATCCGCGTGCTTGTGCCGATCCTGGAAACCAACGTCGCCTCCCCCGACGAGTTGTACGCGGCCGTCCGTTCTCTCGACTGGTCGCAATATCTGACACCGGAGCATACGCTGGCCGTCGATTGCAACGTCCGCGATTCGCACATCACGCACTCCAAGTATGCCGCCCTGCGCGTCAAGGATGCCATCTGCGATCAGTTCGTCGAGCGCTGCGGCCGGCGGCCGAGCGTCGATGTCGAGGAGCCGATGGTCGGCCTGAACCTGCACATCTACCGCGATCAGGCCGTGCTGAGCCTCGATAGCTCCGGCGAATCGCTGCACAAACGCGGCTATCGCCCCATCCAGACGCGCGCTCCGCTCAACGAAGCGCTGGCGGCCGCGCTGGTGCTACTGACGGGCTGGCGCGGCGAGCGACCGTTCGCGGACCCGCTCTGCGGCGGCGGCACGCTGGCAATCGAGGCGGCGTGGATCGCCCTGCGCCGTCCGCCAGGACTGACGCGCAAGCGGTTCGGTTTTCAGGGTTGGATGGACTTCGATATTCAGTTGTGGACCTCGCTGCGCGACGAGGCGCGGCGAGGGGTCGGCCGAACGCTGTCGGCCCCGATCTTCGCCGCGGACGCGCGCGGCGACGCGGTGTCGTTCGCCATCAACAATGCCCGCGCCGCCGGCATCGGTCACTTGCTGCGCTTCGACAAGCGCGACGTGCGCGACTTCCAACCGCCGGAGGGACCGCCGGGCGTTCTCCTCTGCAATCCGCCCTACGGCGAACGCATCGGCGAGGAGAAGGAGCTTTTCGGTCTCTATCGCTTGCTCGGCGAGGTGTTCGCCCAGCGCTGCGCCGGCTGGTCGGCGTACGTCTTCGCAGGCAATCCGCGCCTGGCCACCGCCATCGGCTTGACACCGGCGGCCGAGATTCCGTTGTACAACGGCAAGATTCCGTGTCGGTTGCTGAAGTTTGAATTCGCATGACGAGCCGTTTGATTGTGCTTGCTCCTTCATCGAGTCGGAGCGATGATGCCGTGCGGGAACATCCAAGATAAAGGGGAGCCGATTCATGGACGCACGGGAGACATTGCGGGCGGCGATGGCCGAGGTGGATGCCTACTACAAGCAGCGCGGCATCTTTCAGGGGCGCTTCGGCTTCGGTCAGCGACCGGCGCTGGTCGTCATCGACATGGCCTACGGCTGGACCGATCCCGCCTACGCGGGCGGGTCCGCACGGCTGGATCGCGCGGTCGAGGCGATTCGGCAACTGCTCCCCGTCGCGCGCGACAAACACCTTCCGATAGTCTACACAACCTCTCCCTACACCGAGCAACCGCCGCTGAAGTCGGCGGCGGACTTCTCGCCGAACTATCGCCGCTGGGACCGCCGTGCGTGTGCCATCGACGAGCGCCTCGCGCCGCTGCCGGCGGAGTACATCATTCACAAGGAACACGCCAGCGCGTTCGCGGGAACGCCGCTCATCGGTCATCTGGTGGCACACCGCGTCGATACGCTGCTGATTACCGGCTGCTCGACGAGCGCCTGTGTGCGGGCGACGGCCACCGATGCCAAGAGCCTCGGTCTACGGCCGATCATCGTTCGCGAAGCGGTGGAGGACCGCTCGGAGATTGCCCACGAATGGACGCTGTTCGACATTCAGGCGCGATTTGCCGATGTCGTCGGCCTGGAAGAAACGCTGACTTATTTGCGAGGAGTGAGTGCCTGAACGAGCGCATCGATTGATCCGTTGAACACGATGGCCGCTTCCCGTTCCAGTTGTAGCTGGGTAGAGTAGCGGAAGCACACATGTCTTGTTTCCGGCAGCCCCGGCGAAAAGGAGAGACAGATGCTCCGATCTCCACGTCCACGGCGTTTCGGTTTCACCTTGTTCCAACTGCTGTTGGTCTTGGCCATCTTGATTATTCTGCTGGCGTTGATGCTGCCGGCGCTGGTACGCGTCCGCGTGACGGCCGCCCGCTCGCAGTGCGCCAACAACCTCAAACAAATCGCCCTCGCCATGCACAACTGCAACGATACCTACAACAAACTGCCCCCGGCGGTCGGTTCGTTTCCCGTGGCGAACAAAATGCACAACACCTACTTCTTCTACGTTCTGCCGTTCATCGAGCAGGCGAACCTCTACAATCGCGCCCAGACCGGGGACGATTTCTCAGTCTGGACGAATGATGTATACAGCCAGCCGATCAAGACGTATTTGTGTCCGCAGGACAACACCGGCGACAAAACGAACCAGTACGACGGCTGGCTGGCGACGTGCAACTACGCGGCCAATTATCTCGTTTTCGGCGATCCCCAGCGCAATTCGCTTGAAGGATCGCCGCGCATCCCGACGACGTTTTTGGACGGCACATCGAACACGATCGTGTTCGCCGAGCGCCTGCAAGTCTGTGGCGGACAGCCCAACGCCTGGGCCTATTCGAGCGCCTCGCCGTGGACGCCGGTGTTCGCCTACCACACCACCGACCGTTTCCAGGTGAATCCGTCCGATCAGGCTTGCGATCCGGACTTGGCGCAGGGCCCGCATCCCGGCGGCCTGCAAGTCGGCATCGCCGACGGCAGCGTGCGCTTCCTCAGCGAAAAACTCAGCGAAACCACCTGGTACTTCGCCCTCACGCCGAACGGTGGGGAAGTCCTCGGGGCGGACTGGTGAGATCTTTCCACGGCATTGGGAGGATGAATGGCCATGAAGCTGTTGCTGTTGACTTGTTTGGCTGGCCTGTTCGGCGTGGGTGTCCTCCAGGCGGGCGAGGACAAAGTGGACATAGCGGACCTCGTTAAGAATCTTCAGTCGGAGGATCTGGAAGTCCGCAACAAGGCCGCGGCCGCGCTCCTCGCGAAGAAAACGGAGGCGGTGCCGGGCCTGGTGAACGTCGTGGAAAAGGGCAAGGACAAGGAGCGCGGCCGCGCCCTCGCCATCCTCGCGAAGATCGGACCGGATGCCGCCGAAGCCGTCCCGTCGCTGCGAAAACTTATCAACGACGATCCGCAGGCCAAAAAGCTGGCCACGTTGCGAGCCATTCAGGTGCTGGGCCGGATCGGTCCCAAGGCCAAGGATGCAGTCCCGACGCTGCGGAAGGCGCTCCAGAGCAAGGAACCACGCAGTCCCTTGCGGGTCGAGGCGGCAATGGCTTTGGGACGCGTCGGCCCGGACGCAAAGGAAGCGGCACCGGACTTGATCGCCGCGCTCAAGGAATCGGCAGACAAGTCCGGCCCGCTACGCTTTCATGCGGCCACGGCGTTGGGACAGATCGGACCGGCGGCCAAGGCGGCGGTCCCCGCTTTGGTTGAACTGCTCAAAGACGAGAAAGTCGGCCCCGCTCGCCTCGTCGCAGCCCAGGCGCTGGGCGGCATTGGACCGGAGGCGAAGGACGCCGTCGCCGCGCTAAAGGAGGCGGCGGACAGCAAACAGACCGCTCTCGCCGCCGCCGCCGCGAAGGCGCTCAAGGACATCAAGGGCGAGAAGTGAGCCGCTCAGGCACTCCGAACTCTTCGTGCCTGAACGAGACGGTAGCCGAGCAGTCCAAGGCTTCCGCAGGCGATCAAGGCGAGTGAGGAAGGCTCCGGGGCGCTTTTCGGGGAGCCACCTCCGCCTCCGCCTGTGGAGGAAATCGTGCCGCCGCCGCTTCCACTTCCGGCCCCGGTCCCAGTCCCGGTTCCGGTTCCCGGTCCTCCTCCAACCATCCAGATTATTTTGGTTTCCACCTGGGGGGTGGGCAGGTGGTCGTGCATCCACATATCCCAAAGCATCAGGAGCATTTCGGCCCGCTGCTGTTCGGGGGTCAGCGCCAGGGCGATCAAGGGCAAGTTGAGATGGGCCGTGTCCCATTGGGGGAAGTCGGTGAGGAAGGTCTGGAACTCGTTGACAACCGTGGGAACGTCGGACGGTAGGAAATCGGCCGCGGCCGGGCCGGCGAGGACGCACGGGGCGATGAGGGTTCCCACAACCACAATCATCCACTTTAGCTTATCGTTCCGCATTGGGCCTCCTTGCTCCGGACTTCGTTTGGGCGGAGCATAGTGTCGCGGAACGATAAGCGCCGGTCAATACGACTTCGGCCCGCGACGCCGCAGAGCCGCCAGACGTGGTTTGCAAACCAGCCCGAAGCGTCCGCAAGGGCGACCTCGCGGACGCTTCGGGCTGGTGAATGACGTTTGAAACCGCGCGTCTAATAGTCGATCTTGTGCTTCTTGGCCTGCTTGCGCAGGGTTTCGAGCACTTGATTGTCGAAGCTGTCCTTGGCGTCCTTGCCTTCTTTCTTCGCCTTCTTGGCCAGCTCTTCCTTGATGTACTCGCCGCGCTTCTTGTCGAGATCGACGGCCTTCTTGTTCAGTTCGGTGCGGCGTTTGTCGAGCTTGTCGAGGTGCTCCTTCTGTTCCTTGACGGTCATCTTCCGCATCGATTCGGGCAGTTCGTCCTTTTTGACCTCTTCGAGTTTGACCTTGCCGCTCTTGACGGCGTCGAGCAGGTCGTAGGCGGCGGCCTTGCCGGACTTGCCCGCGAAGCCGGCGCGATCCGCGGCGGCCTCCGGCTTCAGGGCGCGGGCCTCGTCGCGCTTGGCAGCGCCGGCCGCCCGCATCTTCGCGTCGCCGTAGACCAGCGTCGATTTCGCCAGCTCCGTGTTGATCTCCGCCAATTCCTTGTCGAACGGCGTGGCGATGGCGACCACGCCGCCGCTCTGCGCGATCTGGGCGTAGGAACCCTCGGCGAGCTTGCAGATTTCTTTCCAGTGTTTCTGACATTCACCGTCGCCGCCGCACTGGATGGTGTTGATAATGATGTCCTTCTCGCACGCCTTCTTGCAGGTGACGGGATACTTGACGTCGTCGGCGTAATCCATGTGCGGCGGTGCGTCGCCGACCAGGAAGACAATGCGCAGCGTCTTCTTGTCGGTGCTCCACTTGATCTTGTTGACGGCATCGTCCAGCGCCTGGTTGACGCTCTCCGGCGCATCGCCGCCGCCGGCCGCCTTGAACTCGCGCAGCTTGCCGTGGATGGCGTCCAGGTCGTCGGTCAGCTCGACGATCTTCGTGACGTATTCGTCCCGGCCGCGGTCGCGGTAGGCGACGAGGCCGATTTTCAGGTCCGGCGTCGGTTTGCCGCTGGCGATCTGATTGCTGATCGACCAGATTTTCTGCTTGGCCCCTTCGATCAGGCCGCCCATGCTGCCGGTGGTGTCCAGACAGAACACAACCTCGATCTTTGGTTTCGCTTTCTTGGCAACCGGCGGGGCGTCCGCGGCGACGGCCGGCAGGGCGAAGCCGACCACGGCCGCCAGCGCCGCCATCACTCCGGCACGAGGGAAGGAGAATCGAGAGGACATGGTGTACTCCTGCACGAAAACGGTTGGAGGGTGTTTCCGACGTTCCATCTCTAAGACGAACGAAAGGCCGGAAAGATTACCAGCCCGTCGCGCCCGCAAGGATTGCCCTTGTCTGGCGCGACGGGCTGGTCGAGAGACGTTTCGCGTCTTCAGCGTCAGTGCCGAAAGCCCCTCTCCCCCGCTTCGGGGGTGAGGGGGCGAGAACCTCGTGGAAAACCCGGCCCCCTCACCCCAACCCCTCTCCCCCTGAGTACAGGGGGAGAGGGGCTTACCGGACAGACTTTCACTCGTCGCGGACGACCGTCTCGCTATGCGTGATGAGCACTCCCTGTTCGAGATAGGTGGCGCTGGTCGAGACGCGGATGCACTTGAGCACGTCCAGCACGGTGCGCACCTGCTTGAAGATTTCCTCGCGCGCTTTCTTCTCATCCCCACCGCCGGGCAGGGCTCTCTCTACCTTGGCCAACTCCAGCCCATACATCACCCACGGGCCGACGGCATCGACAAAGCCCGCCCAGTTGAAATACGACGCGCCGGCCAGCGGTCGCTTGGCGTCGGCGAGTGGGCCGCCCTCGATCTTGAGGGGCTTGTCCGTCAGCAGTCGCTCGGCGTGCTCGGCCGACAGCGTTATCACGCCCACTTTCTCCGACACTCCCGCCGTGGGCGCCACCCGCGCGTCGAGCTTCCATTCCTCCGGCAGATGGAACACGTACAACTTACCCGCCTTCACCGTTTTGACCTCCGGCTCCGGCAGTTTGATCGGCGGCACGTCACCCTCCGGCGCCAGTTCGCGCGCCTTGGCAATGCCGTCCTCGACGATCTTGCGGTACGACTTCATCGCCTTTTCCAGCAGGGCGGAGTCGCTGACGCCGACGAGAATGCCCATTTCCGGCATCGGCAGCGGCTTGTCGCTCGGCGGGATCGCCGGGTGCCATTGTTTGCTCGTCCACTTGGCGTCGAGCACGAAACCGGCTTGCCCGTCCGCCAGCGCCGGCAGCAACATCTTGCTCGTCACCTCATCGAGTTGCTTGACCAGCGGCAGGAACGCCTTGCGGATCTGCTCGTACTTTTCCTTCTGCTCCTTCTCCAGCTTCTCGACGATCAGCGGTTCGGCGTGGCCGAAGGCGATCTTGATCCACTTCGACATCGTCTGATACGACTCCAGCGTCCCCTTGGAGCGGCCGACCGCTGCCAGGATCGGATTGCCGCCGAGGTGATTGAGCAACGTCAGCGCTTTGGAGCCGTCCCGTTCGGGGAACTCGCCGTGGTTGTACTCGAAGCTCTCGTAGCCGCGCTCGCTCAGGAACGAAAAACTGAGCGACGCGCCGACGGAGGGCAGGTTCTTCTTCAGATCCTCGGCCAAGCCGGCGATGTCTTTCTCGATCGGTTTCCTCTTCTCTTGCGGGATGCCGGCGGCTTCGAGGGCTTGCCCAGCGACGACGGCGAGACTGTCCACGTCCTCGCGGCTCATCTGCGCCTTGGCCCGCAGCGCCTTGCTGCCGTAGCTGATGCCGGTGAGCCGTTTGTTCGCGGCGGCGACCAACGGCTTGAGTTCCGCGCGTCCGGTCAAACGCGGCCCTTCGCCGCCCAGCTGCTTCAGACCGTCGGTCGCCGAGCCGATCGACAGCAGCAGAAAATCGTCGCGCACGCCCAGGGAGATCGTCAGCGTGAGCTTTTTCAGGCTCTTGACGACGCCGTCGAATTCACCGGCGGCCTCCTCGATGTCCTTCCAAGGAATCTGGTCCCACGGGACCATCTCGCCGTCGAGCTTGAAGGTGAGGAAGTCGCCGCCGCCGATCTTGACGCGCTTGAGGCGTCCCTCGAACATCGGGTCCATCGCGACGAGGGCGTTGAGCAAGGTTTCCAGGCGCTTGAGTTGGGCCTCGGCCTTCTTGGCGTCCTTGATTTTGAAGCCGATCACGAGGTCTGGAACCTTGATCTTGTCGGGGTTGCGGGCCAGCACGCGGAGCATGGCGCGGGGCGCCCCCATGCTCACGGCTTTCTGGTCGTTGGGATCCTTGAGCATCTGCATAACGGAGCCGAACTGCTGCGCGCGATTCAGCTGCGTGTACAGATCGGTGAAGCTGACCCAGTTGCCGCCGCCGTAGCAGAAGATCTCGTCGGAGACGGCGTCACCCAGGAGCGCGAGGAGGTCGCGATTTTCGTCCTTTTCCATCCACTCGCGCAGGAAGGCGAGCTTGCCGTTTTCCCCGGAGTATTGCTGCTTGAGCAGGGCCACGGCCATCTGATACGCGGGCAATTGAGTGATACGCGCCCACGCCTTGCTCTTGGCGACGGCGTCGAACTGTTCGCGGTTGCGCAGCATGGCGCCGTAGTAGGCGGCGTCGGCCGGGATCATCCCCAGCGACGAGTCGGGTTTCTTGTCCTCGGCGCGAACCGGGGCCGACAGAGCGGCGGCCGCCAGCATCGCGACGGCCAAGGCCCCTACGGACCTTCGCGGCGCATGGGTTCTCTCATGGTGCAACATCATGCTTCCCCTTCGTGGAATCGGACTTCAATCGCGGGACCGTCTTACCTCAAATGCCCGGACATTGTAGCCCAGCGCCGCGAAGTCCACAAGCGGCCACACGGTTCGCCTGTTGCGCCCGCCGGGGTCGTTGTTAGAATACACCGCGCGGAGGAAGGCGATCGCGGCAACCAGCGGGAGCGACTCGTGTCCATCGTCGTTGAAGACTTTCACAAGACGTATGGCGACACCGTGGCCGTCTCCGGCATCGACTTCCGCGTTGAGCCGGGCGAGATCCTTGGGTTGCTCGGTCCCAACGGCGCCGGCAAGACCACCACATTGCGGGCGCTGGCCGGCATCCTGACGCCGACGCGCGGGCGACTGCTGCTCGCCGGACACGACATCGTCCGCGAGCCGGTCGCCGCCAAGGCCGAACTCGCCTATGTCCCGGATGATCCTCAATTGTTCGATCGTCTGACATTGTGGGAGCATTTCCGTTTCATCGCCGCCGCCTACCGCCTGCGCGACTGGACCGGGCGGGCCGAGCACATGCTGGAACGTCTCGAACTGGTCGAGAAACGCGACGCGCTGGCCTCGGAGTTGTCGCGCGGAATGCGGCAGAAGCTGGCGGTCGGCTGCGCCTATCTGCATCAGCCGCGGGCCGTGCTGCTCGACGAGCCGTTCACCGGGCCGGACCCGCGCGGTATCCGCACCATGAAGGAGCTGATCCGCGAGCACGCCGCCGCCGGCGCCGCCCTCATCGTCTCGTCGCATTTGTTGTCGCTGTTCGAGGATCTCATCACGACGGTCCTGATCCTGCACCACGGGCAAATCCTGCTCCGCGGCCGGCTCGACGAGCTGCGCGGCGAACTGGCGAGCAACGGCCGGCACGAGACGCTCGAAGAAATGTTCTTCCGCCTGACCGAGACGCCGACCGAACCTATCGGCGAGCGGGGGCATAAGCCCTCTGATGGAATCATCGGGGGGTTACCTACCCCCGATTCCATCAGGGGGCTTCCCCCCCCCGCTCGCCATGAAACCGAGGGGAAATGAACCGCGCCCTTTGGCTTCTAATCGGTCTGCAACTGCGCGGCTGGCTGCGCTATCTGCTGCGGAGTTTGCGCACCGTCAAGGGGGCGCTTCTCGCCCTGGTCGGCGCGGCCGTTTTCGTGCCGTGGGTCATGACGATCCTCTTCGCACAGGATCGACCCCGCGGTTGGTTCGGCGGCGACCTGCGCGAAACCGGCCCCGCGCTGCTGCTGCTTTACTGTTTCATGAACGTCGTTTTCTCCACGGGGGAGCGTTCCATCTATTTCCCCCCGGCCGAGGTGAATTTTCTGTTCACCGGCCCGTTCACCCGTCGCCAACTATTGGCCTTCAAGATCGCCTCGACGCTGGTGGTGAGCGTGCCGACGGCGCTGTTCATGAGCCTGGCCTTCCATATGCATTCCTCGTGGTTCGCCGCCTCGTTCGTCGCCATGCTGCTGATGGTGCTGTTCATGCAGCTATTCAGCATGGCGATCAACTTGCTGGCCATCAGTGTGGGAGCGCGTCTGTACACGCGCGGCCGTAAACTCGTGGCGGCGGCGGTCGTGCTGCTTGCCGTGGGCGTGCTGCTGCAAATCGGCGGGTCGCCGGCCCAGTGGGAACCGCGAGAACTGCTGCGCCAGATTTCGCAGACGCAGGCTTGGCAAATCATCTCCTGGCCGCTGCGCTGGTTCTTCGTGGCGTACACGGCGGAGCGCTTTTATCCCGATTTGCTGGGTCCAGCCGCCCTGGCGGCGCTGGTGGATCTGGTGCTGGTCGGTGTCGTTTTCGCCCTCGATGCGCAGTTTCTGGAAGCGTCGGCCACGGCCAGCGCGCGCATCTACGCGCGGATGCAGCGCCTTCGCCGCGGCGGCATGGGTTCGGGAGAGGGATTGCGGCGCGGAGGCAAAGTACGGCTGAGCCTGCCCATGCTGCCGTGGCTGGGCGGACTCGGCCCGATGGTATGGCGGCAACTGACGACGGCGCTGCGCGGAGCGGATCGCTTGCTCCTGCTGTTGCTCGTTCTCGGCGCCGTCCTGGTGGGTCCGATGTTGACCGGCCTGCGCGAGGGGCAGGACAACATGCTGCTCGTGATGGGGTCGGTGGCGTTGTGGCTGACGCTCTTTCTGACGACCATGCTGCCCTTCGATTTTCGCGGCGACATTGATCGGCTGGCCTTTCTGAAGACGCTGCCGCTGTCGCCCTGGCGTCTGGCCGTCGCTCAGATGCTGGCGCCCGTGCTGCTGATGACGGTCCTGCAATGGGCCGCCCTGGTGGTTGTCGCCTTCACCTCGCCGCCGAATGAATGGCTGCTGCCGACCTCCCTGCTGTGCGCGGTCTACGTTCCTCCGATTAACTTTCTGCTCTTCGCCCTGGACAATCTGCTGTTTTTGCTGTTCCCAACGCGGCTGATGGCGGCGACGCCGGGCGATTTCCAGGCACTGGGACGCAACGTCCTGTTCATGGTCGCCAAGGCGATCGCGCTGGTCGTCGTCGGCATGATGGCCTTCGTGGCCGGTTTGACCGCTTACGCCGTGCTGGGGAACAATTGGATGCTGGCCGTGCTGGCGGCGTGGCCGGTCGTCGTGGCGAGCGCGGCCGCCCTGGTGCCGTTCGTCGCCTGGGCGTTCACCATCTTCGACGTGGGCCGCGATACGCCCGCCTGAGAAGGCATGGGGAATCCGCCATCCGAACAAGGAGGTAGCCGCGTGAACGATTCCCTCCCCCCTGGCTCGCCGGCATGGGTCTACAAACGCGACGGTCAACGGGTGCCGTTCGACGCCGACAAGATCAGTCGAGCGCTGTTCGCCGCCGGCGAAAGTTTGGGCAGCTCCGACGCCTTCCTCGCCCGCGAACTGGCGGACGGCGTCGTCCACTTTCTCACCGCCGAGAACGAGGGCGTGACGCCGACCACCGAGCAGATCGCCGAACTCGTCATCAAGGTGGTGCGCGAACTGGGACAACCGGCGCTCGCCGAGGCGTTCGCTCGCTTCGCTCAGGACCGTTCGCGGGTTCGCGCGAAACCGCAAGCGGCGGAAACGGTGGCGCCCACGGAGCTGATTCTGCGTTTCACGCCGGGAACGCCGCCGGCCGCCGTCCTCGCTTCTTGTATGCGAGACTACACTTTGCAGAGCGTTTACACACGCGATCTGGTGGCGGCGCAGGATGCGGGATTGCTGACGCTGACGGGGTTGGAGTCGCCGGCGGAGTTGGCCGGATGCGTGCTGGGACCGCCGCTCGATCCCGCCTCCGGCCTCATTGGTGCAATCGAGGAATTGCGGCGCTTCGTGGCTCGTTTCGTGGTGCTCGACGGGCCGGAGCATCTCCTCGCCGCGCAAGGGCAGCCATCGATTCGTGATTTCGCGCGCGATCTCGCCATCGGTTTGCGTCTGACGGGATTGCACAGCATCGTCAATCTCAACAGTGCCGCACCGCCGTCGTGGGCGGGCGATCTCGCGGCGGGGCCGCTGTTCGCCGCTCAACAGCGCCCGGCGCACGCTGAACAACTGCGCGAACTGGCGGAGGAGCTGATGAAGGAGTTGTTGCAACCTTCTCACTCGATCCCATGCGGCGGCGCGCTTCGCATCGACTGGCACCTCGGCGAGCGCGATTTCGCAACCGAGCCGGCAACGCGCGAGCGCTTGCATCGCCTCGGACGGCTGGCCCTGGAGGACGCGCCCTTGAGCTTCACCTTTGACCGTCCGCGCCGATCGGTCGCGCTGGCGGAGGGCGTGGACCGACAACATCCGGCTGCGTTGCTGATGGTGGGCCTGCATCTGCCACTCCTCGCCGTGCAGCCGGGCATTGGGGGCGATCCGCAAAAGTTCCTGGCGAAGCTGGGCAGCCTGGCGCGATTGGCGCTCAGCGCCGGCGTGCAGAAGCGCGAGTATCTCCGACGCCTTGAGCGCAACCGACCGCGCCCGACCGCCGATGAACCGGCCCTCAGCAGTGGCTTCCTGCTCGATCGCGCTCGCCTGGTCGTCGCCCCGGTGGGACTCGATAGCGTGGTGCATTCGTTCTTCCAGAAGGGACTGAGCGCCGGCGGCACGGCCCTGGAGTTTGGACGGCAAATCGTGCAGCGCCTGGGCGACGTGCTGCGCGAGGACGGCCGCCACGCCCACCTGGATACTTGCCTCGATGGTCCGTTTTCCTTCCGGCTCGACGAGGCGAAGGACGGTCAAAACGAATGGCCCAACGCCGAGGAGACGGCGGGGCTGACCGCCTGGGACGCTGCGGCAGCGCTCAAAAATCAGTTGCGTTCGGCCGGCGTCCTGCAAGGCATGATCGATCACGGCACGATGGCGCTGTTTGTACCGGAGGACAAGACGCCGACCGTGGAGCAGGTCGCGGAGTGCTTGCAAACGGCCTGGAAGCAAACCGACGTGGTGCGGTTGCGTCTGGTCCGCAGAGGGAAAACGGCGCGACAGCTTACGTTCTCCTCATAGCGAGGAGGATTCGGAAGCGTCCGGGACCGCGCCCCAGGAGGCGACGTCCTCGATCTCGGCGCGAGCGCCGACGAAGCGCGTCCAGTCACGGCGGGCGATATCGGCGTAGCCGAGGGCAAAAGCAAGGACGCGCTGGCTGAAGGCGTCAGCGTCGGCCAGTTCCGCCAGCGGGTTCGCCGGCCCGACGGCGCGCATCGCCGAGCGGGCGTGGGTCCGGGCCAGGATGCTCGCCTGCACCCGAGCAACGCACGTCAATCCGTCGGTCCCCTTCAGTCCGCGTGCATCGACGCGCGCATCCGCCGGGCCCAACTCGCGGGCCTGGAACGAAAGCGGACCATCAACCGCGAAACCGAGATGACCGCTGCTGGCCGCCTGCGAGCGCTGCTGCATCTCGATGACGCGCTCCGCTCGGCCGACCAGGGCGGACGCTTCGGTGTCGCGATTGCGATAGAGGTCGTAAGCCGACGGCCGCGCTTCCTTGAACTCCAGCAGGAGGTTTCGCCCCTCGGCACTGCCCTTGCCGCCGACCAGCACGACGTAGCGCAACCGGCCCATGCTGCCGATGCCGGACACTCGGCCACACACGTCCTCGATGCGGTAATAGCCCTCGATCTCCTTCGCTTGCGGATGACGCTTCACGTAATCGGTCAGGAGTCGCTCGGCCTGGGTGCGTTCGTCGTCGGGCAGGTTGAAATAGTGCGTCGAGCGGAGCAATCGTCGTCGGCCGTCGCGCAGTTCGGTCAGCCGGGCGATGAAGGCGGGCCGCTTGCCGGCCGTGGTCGAGGCGAGCAGCCCATCGACGGGGGGACACCCGCAGGACGCGGCGGCGCTGACATCGAACTCCGGATCCTTGCCGCGCTTGAGCAACCGGTGGACGGTGTCGATGTAGGTGGCGAGGAACGCCAGCGGCACCTGCACGGCCCGCGCCAGCGATTCGCCGCCGTCGCGGGCCGCCAGAAAGAGGCTGGTCGCCTGCCGGCATACGTCGAAATCGAATCGACCGCGCGTCGTCTCGTCGAAGTCGTTGATGTCGTAATGCACGACGCCGTCCGCAGCTTTGTATGTGCCGTAGTTCTCGCTGTGGATGTCGCCGACGAGATCCATTTCCAGGCCATCGCCCTTGAGCAACTGCAACGGTTGCAAATTCTTGTCGAGCACATCTCGGGCGAACAGGTGGAAGGTGCCGCGGAAGAAGGCGAACGGTCCCTCCGCCATGCGGGCGACCTTGAAGCGCAGCAGTTCCGGATTGCGCCGCGCGAAGGGGCGATTGAAAGTCATGAATTCCTGGATGGGATCGCGCGCGGGCATTGCTCGGACCTCACGAAGTCGGCTCGGGACAGAGGCGGGCGATGCGCTCGGCGAAGGCCGGGAACGCCGCCTTGAGGGCGGCTCGTTCGGCCGCCTCATAGTCGGCGAAATCGAATCCGGGCGCCATGGTGGTGCCCATCAGCGCGAAGGCGCCGCCCGCTTGCAATATGCTACCCTGCCAGACACCCGCCGGCACCACCGTTTGCACTTGTTGCCCCGCAAAAAGATCGGCGCCGAGCGTCACGATTCGGCCGCCGTCCTCGCTATTCGGGCCAAGCTGCAGCATTTCGACAGGATCGCCGAGGTAGAAATGAAAGACCTCGTCGGTGGGCAGTCGATGCAAGGCGGAGCAGGTGTCCGGCGTCAGCAGATAATAGATGGCCGTGGCGGCGGAGCCTGCGATGCTCGGCAAGTTCCGCGCCGAACGATAGGTCTCGCGATACCAGCCGCCTTCGTGCGGCAGCGGTGCGAGGCGAAGCAAGCGAATCAGTTCTTCGGCGGTTAGCATTGAAGGCTTCCTCACAAGAGCGGTATCCTATCACCACGTTTTATTGCGGGCTAACGGCGTGTCACCTCCACACAGCGCGGTAATCCAACCATGATCTCCACGCGAAACCTATCCTTGCTACCCGATGTGGATCGCCTCAAGGCTCTGATGCAATCGATGGCTATGCTCGATGCCATTCTGCAACCGGAATGGCAATATCGCTATTACTCCTTTAATTCAAAATGGTCTGCAGGAGAGCAAATGGGTTCGATGCGGAATGGCCAGGGCGATGAGTTCTTTGCCTTGTTCAACACCGCCGGTTGTTGGTTCAAAGGGTTCGCCCACGAGGCGCCGATGTCGCCATATCGGGACGATGGCTCTCAGCAAGTATGGCCAGGCATACTTGATACGATACCTGTCGAATTTGCGAAATGCCTGACCCAACCCGCTTTCAACCGCACCGACACTACCTTATGCATCTGGCGGAGGTACGGGGATGCGTCGTGGCAGCGTGGGCCCATCGTGTTCCCGAAAGGGCATCACGACCCGGACGGCTCCGCGTATTTGTTATCGCCCCTCGATGGCCGGCCGGAGACTTACACCAAATGGGCCGCGCAATACTTCTCGAACCCCTCGCCGGATGTCGAATTGGTACGGCGTATCTATGAGCACCGGCGGCTAACGAAGAAGCTGATTGAGCAACTGAATCCGGCAATCACACTCAAGGATTTGACTGCGGACATCAAAGAGATCGGCTATCCCAGCAAAGTCCGCCGCGCTTGAGGATAATCGATCATCGTCCGAATTCGGACAGTCAACAAGGTCGCAGCGTCAAGCGCGTGACTTCCGGCCGGCACAGATAACGCAACGGATGATCGCCCGACAGTCCACGGCTGACGTGCAAAAGCGTCGGCGCTTCGTCGAACACGCCGCAGTCGTACCGCCGTCCATAAACGCTCGGCAACAGCACCGAACCGAACAGCGGGAAACGTATCTGACCACCGTGGACGTGCCCGGAGAGCATCAGGTCGATCCCGGCGCGCCGCGCCCAGCGGATGTTGTCCGGCGTGTGGCTCAGACACAGGCGGAACGGCTCGGGCGGACAGTCGCGCAGGTCGGGGGCGGGCTTCAGCCACGGACCTTCGTGGCCGATGACGACGAGCGGCTCGCCGCGCACGTCGATCTGCTGCCACGAGTTGGCGAGGACGTTCATGCCCAGACGGCGCAGGCGGCGGCGGATGAAGGGCGGATCGAACCAGTGATCGTGATTGCCGAGGATGGCGAAGGCGGCGATGCGCCAGCGCAGCCGGCCCAGCACCGGCACGATCCAACGCATGTGGTGCATGCTGTCCGCGATGTCGCCGGTGACGGCGATCAAGTCCGGCTGCCAGTCGGCGCAGCGGTCCATCACGAAGCGAAAATAGTCGCGATCCGGCGTGCCCTTCAGGTGCAGATCGCTCAGATGCAGGATCGTCAGACCGTCCCACGCCGCCGGCAGACGCGGCAGACAAATCGTGCGCTCGACAAGCTCGACTTGAAAGACCTCGTTGCCGGGTAGGTACGCAAACAGCCGTTCCTTGCTCGTGCCCACCGGAAGACGGCCGAGGTGCTTGGCGACATCGAGGACGCGACTCTTCTTTTCAACCGTGGGATCGCGGCGGAGCAGACGACGGATCGTGTTCAGCGGCAATGCCACGAAGCCGACGACGGCGCAAACGAGGACATACATCGTGACCAGTTGCGGCCAGGCCAACTCGGTCGAGAGCGGCGGCAGGCCGGCGAGATCCCATCCGTAGGCCCACACCAGCCCCACCGGCAGCGCGAGGATCAGCAGGCCGTGACTGAGATGGATGATTTTGCCGGTGTGGCGCGGCAGAGCTTGTCCGTACCACCAATTATGACTGATTATCATCAGCGCCAGATGTCCGAGGCAGGCGCCCACTCCGAGGATGACAAGGTGAGGGAACGCGAGCGACAACGGAAGCAAAGAAACGCTGCTCACCGAAGCGAGAACACACAAACCCATACCAAACGTCCCTGTCACCTTGTCACCTTGTCACCTTGTCATCCGCAAGTGCGTCGCGGAGCTGATCGACGCGGAACGGCTTGAAGAGGACGAAACGCAGTCCGTCCTGGCGCGCCTTGACGAGGGCGTGCGTGGGGTCGTAGCCGTAGCCGGTCATGAGGATGACGCGAGCTTGCGGCTGGGCCTCGCGCAGACGGCGATAAACCTCGTAGCCGGAGATGTCGGGCAGGCGGATGTCGGCCAGGACGGCGTCGTAGGCACTGAGGCGCGCCATCGTCAGGGCCTCCTGTCCGTCGCGGGCCGTCTCGACGATGCATCCCCAACGGCCGAGCAAACCGTGCGCGGAGCGGCGCACGCGGTCGTCGTTGTCGGCGACGAGGACGCGCAGGCCCTTCAGCGACGGCGGGGCCGGCTCCTTGATCGCGGCGGCGGGACGGGCCGGCGCCATGTCCTCGCCGACTTTTTGAATGCACTGCTTGATGGCGCGGGCGCCGACGATGATCTTGCGGATCTTGTCGGCCATTTCCGGCTCGTGGCCGATGTAGCGCTCCAGGACGGAGGTGGCCGAGGCGAGGATGTCGTCCACCGGCAGCGCAACCTCGCGGCTGATGGCCTCGACGGATTGGCTGGCGGTGCTGCGCTTCTCGGCCTGCAACAGTTCGAGCGTATGCAGAGCGGCGGCGATCTCGTGGCTGAAGATCTCGGCGAACTGCAAGTCGGCCGGACCGAACGCGCCGGGGCGCGGGCTCTCGACGTTGAAGGTGCCGATGGGTTTGTCCTGAATGATTAGCGGCACGGTCAGCGAACTGTGGGCGCCGGGAGCGCCGGGAAGATAGAGCGGGTCGGCGGTGGTGTCGGGGCAGAGGTAGCTTTTGCCGGTGGCGGCGACGTAGCCGCTGACGCCGTGGCCGTCGGTGCTGGCCAACAGCACGCGACTGGCGGCCAGCGGCGTCATGCCTTCCTGCATCAGCGGTTCCAGCCGGCCCGTCTGCGGATCGAGCAGGCGGATCTCGATGACCTCGTAATGCAGCAGGTCACGCGTGAAACGGCGGATGTTGTATTTGAGCAACTCGATGCGCTCGGCGACGCTCATGTCGGCGAGTAGGTCGGCCGACAGCGCCGCCAACTCCCGGCCGGCCCGGTGCAGGGCGTCGAGCTTCTGCTGTTGCTGCACCAGGGCGGTGACGTCGCGGCCGAGAACGAGCAGCATTTTTTTGGGACTATCCGCCTCGCTGAGGGGCGTTAGATGCAGGTCGAGCGCGCGACCGCTGCTGCAGTCCAGACGCGTCGTGACGGGCGGCGCGGGCGGCACGGCCAGAGCGGCGCGAAAGGGGCAGCATTCGGGACCGACGACGGCGGCCGAACCGATGGCCTCGTAGAAATCGAGGCCGACCGCGCGGCCGCCGCACCAGCTCTCAAAGGTCGGGTTGGCCCAGCGCACGCGACGCTCGGTATCGACGACCGCCACGCCGTCGGGCAGCGTGGTGAGGATGTGCTGTGCCTGCACCATGGCGCGCAGGCCGCGCGGCACGGCCGGGTCGGTCGGGTTGGCGACGAGGGCGTCGAGGTGTTGCGAGCGGAGTTGCTCCAGGACCGCGTCCCAAGAATCGGCGTGGACGATTTCTCCCTCCAGACCGCAGCGCCGCAGCCAGTCTGCTCCGGTCAGGCCGGTGTCACCGAGGACCAGAAAGCGCGGTCGATCCGACACGAGGGAGCCACCTCCATCCGAGGCAAGGAGTTCAGGAGAGCGTGTAGATTATAGAGGGGGTGCGGACGCTTCACAAGATTCGAGAGAACGCGGAGCAGGCACGGGCGAGGGAAGAAGCTGTGAGTTTAGCTGTCTGAGCGGGGGGCGTCAGCCCCCTGAGTCTTCCACTCAGGGGGCTGAC
>DATBGU010000275.1:0-5292 GCA_036557825.1 Gemmataceae bacterium | reverse complement strand
CCTGGCTGTCCGCGGCCGGCGCGCAGTGGCCTCCGCCATCGAACGAGTCGAGGACTTCGTCCTCGCCCCTGGCGCGGACGCCCGCCGGGTGCTGTCCAAGAAGGAACCCACCGACGATCTGACAGCGTTCGTGCGGCGAAGCATGCTCGATGCCTACACCACCGCCGATCGGCTCGCCGCGTCGGCCCAATCGGGAGGGGATTCCGGCCGCAATGTCCGTTCATCGTTGGCCGGCCAGCTGCACCTGATCGTCCGGCTGCTGAAAAGCGGCGTCGGCGCCCGTGTTTTCTACACCCTCCAGGGGGGCTACGATACGCACGCCGGCCAGTTGCCCAACCACTTCCGCCTGCTGTCCGATCTGTCCTTCTCGCTCCAGGCGTTCCTGAACGATCTGAAGGAGGCCGGGTTGGCGGAACGGGTGGTGGTCTTGTGCTTCAGCGAGTTCGGCCGCCGCGTCGCGGAGAATGCGTCGGGCGGCACCGACCACGGCACGGCCGGCCCGGTGTTCCTGGCCGGTCCGTCGGTTCGAGCGGGGCTGATCGGCCAGACGCCGAGCCTGACAGACCTGGCCGACGGCGATCTTAAAATGGGCATCGACTTCCGGCGCATCTACGCGACTATCCTTGAAGACTGGCTGGGGCTGTCCGCGAAGCAAGCTCTTGGCGCGAGATTCGAGCAGCTGCCCCTCTTCCGCTCCTGAAACTCGCCTGCGGAGCATCAGCCCCGCGGACGGCACTTTCTTCGAGGCACTGATCGAATGGCGAGCCGGGAGTGGAAGCGACCGGAGGAAAGCTCCGGGCGCTTCCACTCCCGGCTCACCGGCATTTCGACAGAACAAATGTCTCGCGGAACTCAAGCATCCGTACTCCAGAGAGCGCGATCGCTCGCTTCGTCTGCTCCACACCGTTGCTCTCGCCGCCCTTTCCTGAACTTCTGTCTCTTGCTATATTCTTGAACACGAGATGGAGAGGGACGACAGGAACGGGCGACGCCGGCAAACCCAGCACCGGAGCGTGCCATGCTTATTCTGCATGACAACCCCTCAACAGACCTCAGTCACATCCAGGCCGTCGCGGATATCCGCGAGGGCATCGCCCTGTTTGACTATGTTCGCATTCGCCAGCCCGATGACGCCGCCTGGATCGGGCAAGTCGTCCAGCCCAACCAGAACATCTCCACCGTCGGCAATCGGCTCGACCCCACCATCCTGCACGGACTGCACCTCATGCAGACGCACCCCGACGTCCAGTCCGTGCAGTCCGTGCAGGTCTTCGACATCCTTATCCTCGGACAGTATCAGGACGGCCGGCTGCTCACGCCGCGCCTGCGCCCTCTGCCCGGCTCGCGGGTTACTCGTCTGGGCGCCGCCGAGACGGCCGCGGTCATCGAGATTCCGCCGCTGGACTACCACGACGACGGCACCACCAACGTCATCGGCGACCTCCTCAACGCCGATGACGTGCCGCTGTGCCTCGACGGCGGCAAGTTCAACTACCACATCATGGTCGCCGGAGGCACCGGCTCCGGCAAATCCAACGTCGCGGCCAACCTGGTGGATCAGGCCCTGAAGTTCGGCAAGTGCGTCCTCATCCACGACGCCAAGCCCGACTACGGGCTGATCCGCGGCCCGAACACGGACAGTCGCGTTCATTCGATCTGGGAGCGCTTCGAGGAGTGGCGCCTTTCGCCTCACGGAGCGGACAACGTCAAGCGCATCGGCTTCTTCGGCGTCTGCGATCCGGCAGCGGTGGACGAGGTTGTCGGGTTTCGCTCGTCGGACTTCTACCCCGACATGCTGGCCGGTCTTTTTTTCACCGGCCCGGAGACGGCCGAGCAGAACGCTTTTGAGGGGTTCGTGCTGGCAGCCAACCACCTCGCTCGCCAGGGCCAGGAGGGCGAGTACCGTCGCCGCTACAGTCTCGACGACATCCTGACGGAGGTGCGCCGCCGCACGGCGCCGGAGAACGGTGCGGCCCCGAACCTGCCGCCGGAAGAGACGATTCACGCCAAGACCGGTCCGTCGATCCTCCAGAAGGTGAGCCGGCGGCGGCACTGGTATCCCTGGCTGGATGCCGTCGGCCAGACGCTCCAGCCCCTCCCCGCGGCGCGGGGCCGGACCGGACCAACGCGCCTGCGCGCCTCCGAGCTGGACGGAGCGCGGCAGGTGACGGTGTTCGACCTGGAGCATCTGGTGGAACCCGGCCGCGTGATGGTGATTGACTATGCGCGCGTCGAGGACCACTCGTACGCGGTGCTTTTGTCCTACTTCCTGCGCGAGGGCCAGCGCTACCGCAAGCCCCGCGCCGCGGCCGGAACGCTGGCTCGGCCCGGCCTGGTACAGCTGGTGGATGAGGCGCACCGGCTGTTCGACAACCGCTCGCGGCACGGCCCCGCTTTGGCCGCTGCCTTCGAGCGGGTCATGCGCGAGGGACGGTCGGCGGACCACTCCATCCTCCTCAGCTTGCAGAACGCCTCGCAGATCCCGCACCGGGTCCGGAACAACCTCAACACTCAGATCGTCATGCGGCAAAACAGCCGGGCCGAGGCCGAGGCGGCCACCGAGGTGATGGGCCGGGAGTTCGCCGCGCAGGCGATGCGGCTGGGCACCGGCCACGCCCTGGTAGCGCTGCACGAGAGCCGCGCCCCGGTGCTGGGACAGATGGCTCCCTCGCCCTACGAGTTGATACGTCAGGACAATACCAGTGTAGGACGTCCCCACGCGCGCCGGAGCAACTCCGACGCTGCGGCGCCCGCGCGCGCGGCCGGTCCTTCCCTGGAGAGCGCCGGCGGTGGGGGGAGTGTTGGCGACGACGACGTTCCTTTCTGAACCCAGACAGCGGGGGAGACGATGTCGAGGATGTTTTCGGAATTGATCCGGGGCTCGCGACGCATCAGTCGCGACGAGTTCGCCGCCAACTTCGGCGGCGTCGCGGAGGACGTGATGGAGATGCTGGATGGCGAGCAGGCGCGTCAGGTCGTGCGCGAGGCCCGCGCGGCGATGGAGCAGGCCCGTCCGCTGCGCGACGGCACCCCGCGGCTCCAGATGCTCCCGTTCGGAAACTTCCGCACGGCGCCCGAGTTGGAGCGCGGGTTGGTGGCGGCAGTGGACGGCACTCACGCCCTGCCTTTGCAGTTGTACTCCGCCGGGCAGGCGCTGTGCGTGGGCGTCGGCAGTCTGTCGCACCGACGGCCGATGCGCGACTCCATCCACTACTGGTCCAGTCGCGCCTACCTGGAGCAGAGCCGCGATTGCGACGAGCACATTGCTCGCCAGCAGCACGGTCAGTTTAGCATCTCCCAGACCGCTTACCTGAGCTACTTCATGGTCCGCCATGGTCTGGAGATCAGCGAGCCGTATTTGTTCTTCGGCGGCACGCTGATCTCGGAGTGGCTGACCGCCACCAACGAAGGGTTGGCTCTGTACGCGGAGTTGTTTGCCTCCGGTAAGAAGGCCGTTGGCGTGATGAAGAGCCTCAAAGTGGATGCTCTGTTCGCCCGCTTCGCCCGCGCGTTAGGTCCGGGCGAGCTATTCATCGTCGAGACACTGGCGGACCAGCTAAGGCGCGGTCTGCCGGCGGGCGCCCGAGCCGGTGAGATGCGGCGGTTCGTCCGCGATTCCTTCGTGGACAGAACCGCACGCAAGATCCTGCGTGGCGTATTCCGCCCAGTAAAGAAAGCGTTCGCCTTCGAGGTGCATGAGGAGCATCTGACCGACATGCTGCGCATCCTTGCGGCCGACTGCCAGTTGAACTATGTGGGCCGGGAAGTTCCCTATCTGCTCAACCGGGTCCACGAGGAAGTGCGGGGCAGTTTCCGTCCGGGCCTCCTGCGCGACCGCATCGCCGCTCGTCTCGCCCGTCAGAGTGAGGAGTTGTTCCTGGAGGAATCGGATGACCGTTTGTTCCCCTAACTGTAACGTCCCTCCCGTTGTGTCTCGGCTGCCGACGGTCCGTAGTGATCGGCTGGCCCACGGCAGAGATCATTCGCCCAGCACCGTAACCACGACGGTGCGTTTCTGCGACAATCTCTCGGGTTCATCGGCACGCCGGCGCGCTGACGCCGGCGGCCTATGCTGGGTAGTAAAGACGTCCCAGCCCGAACTTCCCGCACTTTTTTCCTACTCTGTCCTGCCAGAGACTCTTGAAACGGCGAGGGGCGGCAGACTACCCTGAATACAAGAGTTGTGTGGTCGCCTTTATTATCCCAGAGTGGGACGCCGCCATGCCTGCTGTTACTTTGCCAGACCTGCGGCAACAGATCGCCGCGCGCGCGAGCGGGAACTGCAAGCGCTGCGTCAGCAACTGGAGTCCCGACAGGGCCACCTCAGCGAGTTGACACGCCGCAAGGAGGAACTCCAACGGCAACTCCAGCAGGTCGAGAAAGAAGTCAACGCCCTGGTGGGAGCCACACCCATCGAGGGAGCGCCGCCCGAACCTGTCACCACGGCTGCGCCAGCAACTCCTGCTCGGGGAGCGTCCCGTGGGGTCCAACCCCGCCTGGGCGAGTTGATCGTGATCCTGCTGCGCGAGAGCAGTGGGCCGAGGACGGCGCGGCAGCTGAGCGAGGAGGCGCGGCGGCGTGGCTACCCGTTGACCAGCCAGAATCCAATCAAGTCCGTGGAGGCCCGGCTCCAGGACTTGAAGAGCCAGGGAGTCGTGCGGCGAGCGTCGGGTCAGCCAGGCTACCTCCTCACCCCGGACGCCCACCGAGCCAGCAAGGACAAGAGCAAGGCCCGTCCATCAGCCCAAACGAAGACCCCCAAATCGGCCAACCAACGAGTCAAGCCGGCGCCCGCCATCACGGAGAGGAGCGGGAAGGGATCGGCTTCGTCCGGAACGGCCCAGAAGACCCAACCGGGGCGTCGCGGGGAACAACCGCCGCTGCGCGAGGTGTTGACGGGCATGCTTCAGAACCATCGCAAGCCGATGACGGTTGGTGAGCTGGCCGAACAGATCCTGGCCTCCGGCTACCGCACCGACAGTAAGAAGTTCGTGAAAGTCGTTCGCATGCAGCTGCGGAAGATGGCGACTGTCGAGCGTGTGCCCGACAAGGGCTATCGACTGAAAAAGAAGACCTGAAACGAAGGCCTGTTGGCAGGAATGCTCTGGGGTGTCCTCGGCCGCCGGTTTCGCACCGCCGTTGGTGCTTTCCTTTAGAGCGTTCGGAAAAAATGAAATTGTTATGGGGTCAAGAACCTCAAACAAATTAACGAGCAACCTAAACGGAGGAATGCCTCCTGAATCTCCGAGAGGCGATCGAGCCGACGCCGTAACCGCCCAAAGCCATGCAACC
>DATBGU010000274.1:0-6986 GCA_036557825.1 Gemmataceae bacterium | reverse complement strand
ATTGAGATCCTGTACATCGACGATGGCTCGCGCGACGGCACACTCGACTTTCTGCGCCATCTGGCGGCGACCGATCCGCGCATCCGTTACCTGTCTTTCAGCCGTAATTTTGGCCAGCAGGCAGCCCTGACGGCCGGCATGGAACACGCCCGCGGTGACGCGATCATCACTCTCGACAGCGACTTGCAGCACCCGCCCAACCTTATCCCGGCCCTGCTAGAGCAGTGGCGCAACGGATACGATGTTGTGCTGACCTTCCGCGCCGACGACCCGCGGCTGAGCTATTTCAAGCGGCTATCATCGCGCGCTTTCAACATGGTGATGCGCTGGCTGAGCGACACGCCGGTCAGCTCGGCGGCCTCGGATTATCGGCTGCTGTCGCGCCAGGCGGTCGATAGCTTGCTGCGGCTGCACGAAAAACACCGCTTCCTGCGCGGCATGGTCAACTGGCTGGGCTTCCGCACCACGACGGTGTCGTTCCACCCGGCCAGCCGCGGCGCCGGCCTGACCAAGTACACGCTGCGCCGCATGGTGGCGCTGGCCGTCGATGCCATGCTGTCATTCTCGAAATTGCCGCTGCGCCTGTCGTTCTTCCTGGGAGCTATGCTTGCCGTGTTCGGCGCCGGCCACGCCATGATTTTGCTGATCGGGGCACTGGTGGGCGGCAACATCAGCGGCTATCAGACCTTGCTGATCGCCCTGTTTCTGATCGGAGGCGCCATCCTGTGCTCGCTGGGCATCGTCGGCGAGTACATCGGCCGCATTTACGAGCAGGTCAAGGCCCGGCCCTTGTATCTGCTGAAAGAAGCCTCGCCGGAGTTGGCGGTCGTCACAAGACCGGCGAGCGGGGGGCGTCAGCCCCCTGTTGCGGCATGAACAGGAGGGTGACGCCTCATACGCATCAAGCGACGGGGATGCATTTCCCGTTCGTAGTCGAATTTGCCCGCGAGGGGAAAGCATACTAGAGTTGGTTGGCAAACGAAGCTGTCAGCTTTGGTGGCAGACTTCGGGGGCGGGCCTTGCCGTCCTGCCCGGATCACAACGCCTTTCATCCTCGAAAGGGCAAAACCGTCGCGAGACGGTGACGCAAAGCTATGGGCCCTCGCGGTCGCCCGGACTATCGGGCGCCGCCTCGGTCGCCAGGCTGCCGAAGGGATGGGCAGGCGAAGAGCCCGTCCGTCCCCGAGTCGATCCGCGACAGGAAGTTGACGGCGACTCGCTTGGATCCGGGGACCGCATACGCCGGTTACGGCGAGGACCGCCCCGCTCTTTTCTCGGCAACCCGCGAAGCGCTCTCCACGCCGCCCGAGGCGACGTGGTATCATTCAATTCAACTCCCAAGCGCATTTGCCCTGGTTCCATGCAACAGCGCCTTTGTTGAGGTGTCTGCCATGAGCACGACAAAAACCGTTCCCGAACAAGAGACGCATCAACGCCGCCTCCCGCCTTACCACGTCATCATCGAGAACGACGATTATCATTCCCAAACCTTCGTGGTGGCCGTGCTGTGCAAGGCGCTCGGTCATTCCGTCGATCGCTCCTGTCAACTGATGCTCCAGGCGCACACGACCGGCCGAGCCATCGTCTGGACGGGACCGAAGGAAGTCGCCGAACTGAAGGCCGAGCAGATCGGCACCTTCCGCGAGGAGCCTTACGGCCCTCTCGGCTGCACCATCGAGCCGGCCAACTAAAGGATGAAGGATGAAAAGCCTCTTGTTTCGTTTCTTGTTCATCCTTCATCCTTCATCCTTCATCCTTTCGCTTGCATACGCTCCGTCCGCGCCCTACTATCGGCGGCAGGTATCCCCGTGTCCGCTTGGCGAAGGGCGTTATCATGGCAATCGAACCGCTGGCCATCGGTGTGTGCAGTTGGTCGCTGCAAGTCAAGAATGTTCCCGAACTGAAACAGTTCCTCGATCGTCTCGGCGTCTCGGTCGTGCAGATCGCTTGCGGCGATCCGCACCACGCGGCCTGGGATGAGGGCGATCGTCTCCCGGAAGCGGCCCTGACAGCCGGCTTTTCCATGTCGGGCGCCATGCTCGGTTTTCCCGGCGAGGACTACACCACGCCGCAGACCATCCAGCACAGCGGCGGCTTCGGCAACCCCGCCACGCGCGCCGAACGGCTCGAACGTCTGCGCTGGGCGCTGGATCGCACGCGGGCGCTGGGGCTGACCGACCTCATGCTCCACGCCGGCTTTCTGCCCGAGCCGAACGACCCCGACCGTAAACCCTTTCTCGACACGCTCGGCCGAGTCAGCGCTCTCGCCGCCGAGAAGGGCGTCACCGTCGCCTTCGAGACCGGCCAGGAAACCGCCGATCTGCTGCGCCGCACGCTCGATGAATTAAAGTGCCCGAACCTGAAAGTCAATTTCGACCCGGCGAACATGCTGCTGTACGACAAGGGCGATCCGCTGCGGGCGGTGGAGGTGCTCGGCCCCGAGATTCGCAGCGTCCACGTCAAGGACGCCAATCGGCCGAAGACGCCCGGCGTTTGGGGCGAGGAGGTTCCGCTGGGCGAGGGGCAGGTAAACATCCGCGCCTTCGTGCAGACCTTGAAGAAGGTCGGCTACCGCGGCCCGCTGTGCGTCGAGCGCGAGGTGGGCAATCAGGAGGAGCGCCTGCGCGACGTGGCCCACGGCATCCGCTACCTGCGCGAGTGTCTGAACGCCTGAAGCCACGTTCTCAAGTCTGCGTCAGCGCGACCGTCTCCGGCAAAGGTGGATGGGTCGATCCGGGCGACGAGGGCGGCTTTCGCCGCATGTCCTCTTCCGGCACCGCTTCGCCGCGCCGCGAACGCCAGATCCCCAACCCAATCAGCATGACCCCCGCCAGCCCGACCGCCAACGGCCAACTCAGTTGCCGGTCGAAGTGATCGAAGGTGGTGCGGAAGACCCAGATGGCCAGGCCCCACAGGGCGGCGACGATGAAGACGCCGATCTGCAAATAGCGGCCCACCAGGATCAGGACCACGCTCGCCAGCAGATATAACAGTTCGTACAGGCGCAACGGTTGCGGCCCGATGACGGCAAGCGTCGGTCCCTGATGGAAGAGCAGATTGAGCGGCAAGAGAAGAAAGAAAGGCACCAGCAGATAAAGCCGGCGCGGCAAGCTCCGTTGCCCTGGCGTGCCGCGGCGCTCGATGAGCCAGGCGCCAAGGAGCACGGGAACACTGTAGGCCATCATCCAGAAATTCCAGACTTCATCGTCGTAGTTCCAGAGCCGGTCGAACCATTCCTCGGTGGCGAACGTGGCCAGCGCGACGGCGGCCAAGAACGCGACGATCAGGCCCGCCAGGTAAAACGCTCGGCCGACGCGCGCGGCCGCGCGCCGTTCCAGCACATAGCCGGCGAGATAGAGCGCCGGCGCCAGGGCGAGATAGTGCAAGGCCACCCACGATCCGCCGTCGCCGAGGAAGCGTTCCTTGTCTCCCAGCAGCAAGAGCGCGGCGCTGAATAGGCCGAGGCAGGCCACCGCCAGCCAGGGGGCGAAAAAGGACGCGCGCAACAGACGCATCAGCAGAGCGATACACACCGTCAGCGTGAGCGTCGCGGCGAAGATCTGCGAGTTGGAGAGCATGAACTCGCCGTGCCCGCGCAGCAGGCGACGCAATCGACTCTCCTCGCCGGAGCCGGGAGGGCGAGCGCCCGGCAGCAGCGGGTGGTGCGGACCTCGCGGCTTGCCGTGTACGCCGCCTCTGTCCGGCGGATCGACTTCGTCCTCCAAATCCTCCATCTCGGCGGGAACGGCCGGCGCGGGGCGGGGCTTTTGCAAGGCGGCCGGGGCGGTCCCGCCGTGCAAACGCCATCCCCACAGTTCCCACGACGGCGCCTGCGGGTACTCCAGCCAGCGGAATTCGGCCAGCAGGACCACCTCCAGGACGAGCAACAGCAGAACAAACGATCCCATGCAGGCCAGGGCGTTGCGGCGATTGCCGACCAGCATGTAACGACAACCGAGGATCGCCATCAACGCGGTCGGGACCGCGGCGCCGAGGAAGCGATCAGTCCGGTCCAGGTCAGACCAGTAAAAGACCGGCCACAGCAGCGAGCTCAGGAGCAAACACCACGCCCCCACGCGGAGCAGCAATGGGCCGGTCAGCACCGCTCGCAACTCCGACAACCAGGGCGAATCGACGCCCAGCAGGCCGCGATACGGCTGGACCAAAACGTCCCGCTCCCGCGCGTTGATGAACCCCTCGCGCTCCCACATCTCGATTTCGGTGATGTGATTGCCGATGCGCCCCTCCAACTCTTGCAGGTAGCGTGTGGGGCGAGCGAAGATCGGCTTGCCGGCGCTGAACCGCTCCAGATCCTTCACCATCTGTTCCGCCGTCTGATAGCGGTCCTCCGGCCGCCGCTCCATCGCCTTGAGGCAGATGCGCTGCAACGGTTCGGGAATGTCGGCGTCGTGCTCGATCGGCAGACGCGCGTGCCCCGCCTCCGCCTCCCGGATGCTCTGGTAGGGCGGGACGCCGGTGAGCAGAACGTAGAGCGTAACGCCCAGGGAATAGACATCGGACAGAGGGCCCGGAACGGGATTTCCACTCCAGATTTCCGGGTCCATGAACCCCGGCGTGCCGCCGCTTGGCCGCTCCTCCGGGGTGCCCGCCGTCTCGCCGCGCATCAGCCGCGCCAAACCGAAATCGAGAATGTGGGGTCGGGAGCGGCGGTCCACGAGAATGTTGGCCGGCTTGAGATCGCCGTGGGCGACGCCGTGCTCGTGGGCGGCGGCCACCGTGGCAACCACCTCCCGAAAGACGCGCGTCAGTTCCTCCCGCGCGTGACCGCGCAGCGCCAGATCGAGGGGCAGGCCGTCCACGTACTCCATCAGGAAATAGGGAACGGGATGTTCGGGATGAAACTCCAGCATCTGCACGATGTTGGGATGGTTGCAGCGGGCCAGCAAGCGGGCCTCGCGCTGAAAGAGATTCAAGCTCCGTTCGTTGAGATGCTCGGGGCGGATAGTCTTGAGGGCGACGGGACGATCCAGCGCGATCTGATATGCCTTGTAGACCGACCCCATGCCGCCGCTGCCGATCTTCTCGCGGATCTCAAGGCCGGGGATGGTTCCGAGGGCTTCGCGGTCGCTCATGGCGGGCGTGACCTCGCAGTCGGGGAGTCCCAGGAACGGGTCGGAGCCGGTCCCCAAACACTCGGCCCTCCACCCGGCTTGCTGGATTTCCGCGTTACGATTCTACGCCCTCCGGTCGGCCCTCACAAGGAATTGACCGTCTTTGTGTCCGCCTTCCCGGATGATTCGGCGCCGATCGATCTTGTGCTGTTCGAGTGGGTTACTGGCCGCCCCAGAGACGGACACCGCCGAGGAAGGCGTTGCTGTTGTCGCCCATGCGGGAGGAGGGCGGAAGTTCGTCCAGTTTCTTGACGTTGCCGCCGCCCAGCACGATGTAGTCGGCCATGAAGGCGTTGTGTAAGCGCTCCACCACGTCGAAGACGGCGTGCTTCCACTTGCGGCGGCCCAGACGTTTCATCCCGGTCTGCCCGACGTACTCCTCGAAAGTGAGTCCCTTCTTGTACGGCAGATGGCCCAGTTCCATCGGCAGCAGGAATTGATTGTAGACCAGCGCCGAACCGAGGCCGGTGCCCAGTCCGAGGAAGAGCATTCGGCCGCCGTCGTAACTGCCCAGCGCTTGCATGGCGGCGTCGTTGATAAGCTTGACGGGATGTTTGAGAGCTTCGGTGAAATTGAAGCCCATCCACCCCCCGCCGAGGTTGACCGGTTCGCGCTGTATCACGCCGTCCACCACGGGACCCGGATAGCCGATGGTAATGCGATCGTAGCTCCAGCCCGCCGCCGCCTCGCGCACCTCCTCGATCATCGCGGCCGGTGTCAGGGTCGGTCCGGAGGGGCACTTGCGGACCTCACCTTCGCCTTGCACTCGCAGCTTGACGTGCGTTCCTCCCACGTCGATCACAAGAATGTTCATGGCACCCTCATCCACACTGGTACGGACCCATGTTCATTCTAACTCGAATGCGGGCGCAAGGAACGATGGGAGTCCGCGAACCCTCCTTTCTTCCGCAGTCCGGATTATACGATGCCCCGCGACGGACGAACGGTCCGCGTTGTCGCTGGGGAGCGAGGGAAATGGCTTCAGCGCTGCAAGACATCGGGGCGGACGAACTCCGCGCCCTGGATGCGGATGCGCTTCAAAGGCCAAACTTCGGTAGGCGTGACGATCTTCGCGCCTTCGTCGGTGATGATGAACGTGTCGCAGCTGTTGGCGGCGCCGGCGCTGGCGTTCCACGTCACCGACCAACCGGGCTGGAACAGCTCCTCCGTCTGCGGCGTCAGCAGCATTTCGACGGCAGCCCGGCCGGTCAGGTGGCCCTGCGGCGCCTGCTGCCATTCGTGCTCGAAGCCGCTGATGAGGTAGATGCGCCGGCCGGCCAGCAGGATTTCGCGCGGCACCGCGTCGGGCCAGGTCGAGGCCTGGTAGCTGGCGCTGACCCGGCAGACGGCGTTGTGCTCCTGGCGGAAGTCGTCCGGCGGCGCGCCGAAACAGATGGAGCGGCCGGCCGTCACGCACAGGCCGTACTTGCGGGCCGTGGCGGTCAGCACCGCGTAGTGGCGCACCGGCGTCGAGGTGAAGCCGAAGTGGCGGTACAGGCGCGAGCGGCCGTCGGCCGCGACGCCGACGTTGAGCGGCAGCACGCCGCGGTGCATCAGCCGGTGCGACAGCTGGCCGGCCACCTCGCGCTCCGTGTCGCCCGGCGACAGCGTGCGGCACGTCGCCTCCAGGGCGTGGGCCAGCAGCTGGCCGAGGGTGCGCAGGCAGACCTGTTCGTAGGCGCTGAGCTGCCGGCGGAGCTTCTGCAGATGGTCGCCGACGACGGGGCAGTTGCCGCAGGGCAGGTCGCTGGTGATCTTGCGGTTGGAACTGAGGTCCGCCAGGAACTGCTCGCGGCCCCAGTGCCAGGGGTACTCCTTGAGCTGGAAGCCGAGGCCGTCGATCTCCTCGTCGAA
>DATBGU010000273.1:0-26344 GCA_036557825.1 Gemmataceae bacterium | reverse complement strand
GGGCGAGTCGGTGCCGCTCGAGCTGGTCCAGGGGCTGGCCTCGCGCGTCCTCGCCGAGCTGACCGGCGCCGAGGCCGGCATCGTCACCTCCGGCGCGGCCGCGGCGCTGACCCTCGGCTCCGCGGCCGTCCTCGCCGGGTACGACCTGTCGAGGATGGAAAAGCTCCCTCACGCCGAGGGCATGCCCCACGAATTCGTCGTCGCCCGCGAGCAGCGCAACGGCTACGACCACGCCGTCCGCGTCGCTGGCGCTCGTTTCGTGGAGGTCGGTTTCCACGAACTGGCCGCCGGCTCCGGGGTACGGCGCGCCGAGGCGTGGGAGTACGAGGTGGCGTTTGGCCCACGGACGGCTGGTGTCTTCTACGTCCATGGCCCTGGCACTCACCCGCCGCTGGCCGAGGTCGCGGCGCGGGCTCACGCTCGGAGCCTGCCGGTGCTGGTGGACGCGGCCGGCGAACTGCCGCCACGCTCGAACCTCCGGGCCATCTTGGAAGCCGGTGCCGATCTCGTCGCCTTCTCGGGCGGCAAGGCGATCCGCGGCCCGCAGGCAACCGGCATTCTATGCGGCCGGCGCGACTTGATCGCCGCCGCCGCCTTGCAGATGCTCGATAGCGACGACCACTACGAACTTTGGGATCCGCCCGAGGCGTTTATCGACCGGCATCGCCTGGGCGGCCTCCCGCGCCAAGGCATCGGCCGCGCCATGAAAGTCTCCAAGGAGCAAATCGTGGCGTTGGTGACTGCCCTCCGCTTGTTCGCCTCCGGCGCGTACGACGGCGAGCTGTCCGAAATGCGCCGTCGCCTCGAACAGATCGCCGCGGCCCTGGAAGGTCTGCCGGCGCGTCCCCGGCTGCACGTCCCGACAGATGGCCAAAGCGCTCCGCTGCTGGAAGTGGCTCTCGACGAGGCGGCGCTGGGACGAACGGCGTTGGAGGTCTGCCGGCGGTTGCGGCGCGGCGATCCACCGATCCAGGTCGGTCATGCCCTGCTGCACGAGGGCAAGCTGATCGTTCACCCGCTGTGCTTGAAAGACGAGCAAACGGTCGTCCTCGCCCGCCGGCTGCGCGAGGAACTGACGCCCTGACGCGACTCTCCCTTCCGGAAATGCTGAGCCGGCTCGGCACGGGACAGCCACTTGCCAAAGTGTGCGCAGCGGACTGCCGGGTTACTGCGTGTGTTGGCCGACGGTACGGACGCCGGCTCCCGCCGCGAGAATTCATTGTGTGCGCGAACGAGGTCGGAGGGACTTGCACGAGTCTATACTTCAAGCCTATTCGTGATAAAATTAAACCACCTATTGACCCCGCTGTCCGTGACTGCTTTTCTCCCTCCGTCCCCTGGAGCCTGACGGCTAACGCGAAAGACACCGGTCCATGAAATATGCCTTCCTCGCGCTGTTTCTTCTCCCCGTCGTCGGTCGTGCGGCGACCGATGCCCCGATCCAGTTCAACCGTGACGTGCGCCCGATCCTGGCCGACGCCTGTTTCGCCTGTCACGGCTTCGACGCCAAGGCCCGCAAGGCCCGGCTCCGGCTCGACGTGCCCGAGGGAGCGTTCGCCAAACGCAAGCGAACCGTACCGATCAAGCCCGGCGATCCCCAGGCCAGCGCCGTGTGGACGCGGATCAACTCCGAAGACGAAGAAGAGGTGATGCCCCCGCCGCACACCCACAAGCAGCTCACCGCCGCCCAGAAGGAGACTATCCGGCGCTGGATTGCCCAGGGGGCGCCGTACCAGAAACACTGGTCATTTGAGCCGATCAACCGACCCGCCGTGCCGTCGGTCGCTGGGGCGCGCACGCCCATCGACGCCTTCATCCTCGACAGGGTGCGGCGAGCCGGGCTAACGCCCCGGCCAGAAGCGAATCGGCCGACGCTCATCCGTCGGGTGTCGTTGGCCCTGACCGGTCTTCCGCCGACGGTGACGGAGGTGGACGCCTTCCTCGCCGACACGTCGGAGCACGCCTACGAACGGATGGTCGAGCGTTACCTGGCCTCGCCCCGTTTCGGGGAGGAGATGGCCCGGCACTGGCTGGACGTCGCCCGCTATGCGGACACGCACGGGTTGCACCTCGACAACGAACGGCGGATGTGGGCCTACCGCGACTGGGTCGTCAAGGCGTTTAACGAGAACCTGCCGTTCGACCGGTTCACCGTCTGGCAGCTGGCCGGCGATCTGCTGCCGAATCCGGCTTTGTTGCAAAACTCCTCAAAAAGACAAGTTGGCAAAGCTGGGTAGTTGCCTGGCTTCCCCAGAGTACCACTGTCTGGACTTTTGCAACAAAGCCGCCGAATCCGACGCCCGACCAGTTGACCGCCACCGGGTTCAACCGGTGTGGCGTAACGACCGGCGAAGGGGGGTCGATCGAGGCGGAGTGGCTATATCGCAACACGGTCGATCGGACCAGTACCGCTGTGCAGGCCTGGCTCGGGCTGACCGCCGGGTGTGCTGTCTGTCACGACCACAAGTTCGATCCGCTCTCGATGCGGGAGTACTACTCGCTCTACGCCTTCTTCCTCAGTTCCGTGGACCCGGCACTCGACGGCAACGTGAGCACAACTCCCCCGTTCGTGAAGCTGCCGACGCCAGCCCAGCGGAAGACACTGAACACCGCTATCCAGGCCGAGACGGACGCGCGCCGACGGCTGGAGGCGGCGGGCGCCGCGGCCTCGTACACCGACCCGGCCGAGGCTGCTTCGGCCGGCGACGCGCGCGCGGTCACCGATGTCCTCTTCGACGACGCCTTCCCGCTCGCGGCGACGACGAGTAACACCACGCGGAACGCGGCCGACTGGCTGACGGACCCGGCGTTCGGGGCACGGTCCGGCCGGCGCGTGCTCCGGCAAGCGAACGCGTTCTTCCACCAAGACGAAATCAAGCTCCGGTTGCGGCCGTGCGTGGTCCCGACGCATGGGAGGTTCACCGCCTGGATACGGCTCGACCCCGGCCACCCGCCCACGGCCCTGGCGCTTCAGGTCAACAACGGTCCAAAGGTATGGTGGGGCGCGGAGGCGGTGGCCCAGACGCCGTACGCCGGCGGCGCGCGCGGGACGCGGAAGGGCCCGCTGCCGTCACCGGGCCAGTGGGCACAACTGAACGTCGCGGCGACGGACCTCGGGTTGAAGGACGGTCGGCCCGTGTCAGCCGTCACGCTCCAGGTGTACGGCGGCATCGCCTACTGGGACGCCGTCGCGCTGAGTGGGGAGAGCCGGCCGGCCACCGACCCGCTCGCCTCGTTCCGCGTGTGGTGGAAAGGTCTCGGCGGCAAGGCCCCGCCCGAACTACCTGCCGAGCTGAGCGCGGTTGTGGCCCCCGGGCCGGACAAGCCGCAACCGGCCGACGCTGTGAAGAAGCTGCGGACATTTTACCTCGCCTACATCGCTCGGCCGGCGACGGACGAACTCGCCGCCCGGCAAGCGGCGTGGGAGAAGGCGCGGGCCAACCGCGAGGCCGCCGAGGCCGCCATTCCCGGGACGATGACCTTTGCCGATCGCGCCACGCCGCGCGACGCATTCGTGATGACCCGTGGGCAGTACGATCGGCCTGGCGACAAGGTCGAGCCTGGCGTGCCGGCTGTGCTGCCGCCGCTCCGTAACGCCCAGCCGGGCGCCCGACCGACCCGGCTCGATCTGGCGAACTGGCTCGTGAACCGCGACCAACCGCTGACTCCCCGTGTCGCGATGAATCGCCTCTGGCAACAATTCTTTGGGGTCGGCTTGGTCCGGACCAGTGCCGACTTCGGCATGCAGGGCGAGCCGCCGAGCCACCCCGAACTGCTCGACTGGCTGGCGGCCGAGTACCGCGATGGCGGCTGGGACACCAAGCGGCTCGTGAAGATGCTCGTGATGTCCGATGCCTTCCGGCGGGACAGCCGACAGACGGCGGCGGACCAGGCGAAGGATCCGCAAAACCGCTGGCTGGCGCGCGGCCCGCGGTTCCGGCTCGCCGCCGAGCAGGTACGCGACAACTCCCTGTTCGCCAGCGGGTTGATCGACCTGACGATGGGTGGCCGGGGCGTGCGTCCGTACCAGCCCGCGAACATCTGGGAGCCGGTCGGCTACGGTGACAGCAACACCCGCTATTACCTGCAGGACCATGGAGCCGCCCTGTACCGTCGCAGCCTGTACGTGTTCATCAAGCGGACCGCGCCGCACCCGTTCCTGGCCAATTTTGATGCCCCCAGCCGCGAGCAGCTGTGCGCTGTCCGCGACCGTACCAACACACCGCTGCAAGCGCTGCAACTGATGAACGACGTGCAACACATCGAGGCCGCGCGTGCGCTGGCCGAGCGCGCCCTCGCCGAAGGTGGTAGGACAACAGACGAACGTATTACCTTCCTCTACCGCACGCTCCTGTCGCGCCGACCGGACGCCGACGAGCTGCGCCTCGTGACAGCCAACCTGGCGCGACAGCGGGAACTGTACCGGGCCGACCCGGCGGCGGCGCGGAAGCTCGTGGCCACGGGCGAGTCGAAGCCGCGCGGCGTGGCCCCGGCGGACGAGACCGCCGCGTGGACGATGGTCGCCAACCTGCTGTTGAATCTCGATGAAACCTTGAACCGGAACTGACTCCCATGCACCCGCTCCTCGAACGCACCCAGCACCTGACCCGCCGTCAGTTCTTCGGCTCGACCGGCCTTCGTCTCGGTGGCGCCGCCCTGGCCCTACTCGCCGACCGGCCGGCGCCTGCCGTGTTGGCCGAACCTACCCGCGTACACCTACCGCTGTCGGGGTTCCCGCACTTCGCGCCAAAGGCGAAGGCGGTCATCTACCTGCACATGAACGGCGGGCCGAGCCAGCTCGATACGTTCGATTACAAGCCCGGTCTCGCCGCCTTCTACGACAAGGAGTTGCCCGGCAGCGTCCGCATGGGACAGCGGATCACGACCATGACCAGCGGTCAGGCCCGCTTTCCGGTCGCGCCGTCGATGTTCAAGTTCAAGCGCCACGGCCGGTGCGGCATGTGGGTCAGCGAGCTGCTGCCCCATACGGCCAAGTGTGTCGATGACCTCGCGCTGGTGAAGTCGGTGCATACCAACGCGATCAACCACGACCCGGCCTGCACGTTCGTCATGACCGGCAGCGAGGTGCCCGGCAAGCCGAGCATCGGTTCGTGGCTGGCGTACGGGCTGGGCAGTGAAAGCAACAACCTGCCGGCGTTCGTCGTGTTTACGCCGTTCTGGACCTCAAGCGCCGCGGCTCAGGCGCTCTTCTCGCGCATGTGGGCGAGCGGCTTTCTGCCCGGCAAGGTGAGTGGGGTTGCGCTGCGGAGCGTCGGCGACCCGGTCCTTTATGTGCAGAACCCGGCGGGCGTTGGAACCGCCCAACGCCGGGCCATGCTGGACACCCTCGGCGAACTGAACGCACGAACCTTCACGCAATACGGCGACCCGGAGACGCTGACGCGGATCGCCCAGTACGAGATGGCGTTCCGGATGCAGACGAGCGTCCCCGAGTTGACCGACTTGACACGCGAAACGTCGGAGACGCTGGCGCTGTACGGGCCGGAGGTCCACAAACCCGGCTCGTTTGCCGCCAGCGCGCTGCTGGCCCGGCGACTGGTGGAGCGCGGCGTGCGCGTGGTGCAGCTCCTGCACCGCGGTTGGGACCAGCACGGGAATTTGCCGAAGGACCTCCGCTCGCAGTGCCTCGACACCGACCAGCCGACGGCGGCCCTGCTGATCGACCTGAAGCGGCGCGGTCTGCTCGACTCGACGTTGGTGGTCTGGGGCGGCGAGTTCGGGCGGACGGTGTACAGCCAGGGCACGCTCACGAAGACCAATTACGGTCGCGACCACCACCCACGCAACTTCTGCATGTGGCTGGCCGGCGGCGGCACGCGCGGCGGCACGGTCTACGGCGAGACCGACGACTTCAGCTACAACGTGGTGGACAAGCCGGCGCACGTCAACGATCTCAATGCCACGATCCTGCACTGCCTCGGCATCGACCACAAACGGTTCACGTACAAGTTCCAGGGTCTGGATCAGCGGCTCACCGGTGTCGAGGAACAGCAGGTGATCAGCGAACTGCTCGCGTGAGACGGAACGTGCATCGGTCGCATCGTCCCGCGGTGTTTCGGACCAACGCGCATCAATAGTCGCCCTGGTGCGATTCCCTACTATGTCCGGGTAGTCCTCGTCGCCACACTTCCTGGAGGATGAGATGAGACCCCTGCACGCCGCCTTCGTTCTCTGCGCCCTCGTGCCGCCCGTCGCCGCCGACACGCCGAAGAAGACCCCGCTTGACGACTACCTCGCCAAGCCCAACCCGACCTACGCCTGGAAGCTCGTCAAGACGATCCTCGGCGACGGCGTCACCAGCTACATCCTCGATCTCAAGTCGCAGACCTGGCGCTCGACCCCCGAGGTCGATCGGCCGGTCTGGCAGCACTGGCTGACGATCACCAAGCCCGACAAGGTGACCCGCGACACCGCCCTCCTGAGCATCGGCGGCGGCCGCAACGGCGGCGCGGCGCCCACGGCCGCGCCCGGCGACGCCATCGACCGCGCCCGGCGCTCCGGCACCGTCGTGGTGTCGCTCGGCCAGGTGCCGAACCAGCCGCTGATCTTCAACAAGGACGGCAAGGAGCGTGTCGAGGACGATCTCCTCGCCTATTGCCACATCAAGTTCCTGCAGACCGGCGACGCCACCTGGGTGACACGGCTGCCGATGGTCAAGAGCGCCGTCAAGGCGATGGACGCTGCCACGGAGTTCCTCGCCTCCGCCGAGGGCGGCAAGATCGCCATCAGGTCGTTCGTCGTCGCCGGCGGCTCGAAGCGCGGCTGGACGACGTGGCTGACCGGCGCCGTCGATCCACGGGTGAAGGCGATCATCCCTATTGTCATCGACGTCGTCAACGTCCGGCCGAGCATGATGAACCACTACGCCGCTTACGGTTTCTGGGCCCCGGCCGTCGGCAACTACGCCAAGCAGCATAAAGTCATGGACCGCTGGGACGCGCCCCGGATGGAGGCGCTGAACAAGATCGAAGACCCCTACTTCTATCTCGACCGGCTCACGCTGCCGAAGTACGTCGTCAACGCGGCCGGAGACCAGTTCTTCACACCGGACTCGTCGAAGTTCTACTTCGACGACCTGCGAGGGCCGAAGTACCTGCGCTACGTCCCCAATGGCGACCACTCGCTGCGCGGCACCGACGCGGGCGCCAGCATCCTGGCGTTCTACCGCGCCATCGTGGCGGGATCGCCCCTGCCGAAGTTCCAGTGGAAGATGAACAAGGACGGTTCGATCACCGTCGCGACGGAGACGAAGCCGAAAGAGGTGAACCTCTGGCAGGCGACCAACCCCAAGGCGCGCGACTTCCGGCTGATGACGATCGGCAAGGCGTACAGATCGTCCCCGCTGGAGGCCGACGGCAAGGGAGTATACATCGGCCGCGTGGAGAAGCTGGAGGCGGGCTGGACGGCGTTTTTCGTCGAGCTGGTGTTCGACAGCGGTGACGAGAAGGCCCCGTACAAATTCACGACGCAGGTGCAGGTGGTGCCCGACATGCTGCCGCACAACTTCGAGGAGTTCCACAAGACGCTGAAGTAGGTTAGCCCCATCAAAGGCGTCACAATCTCGGCGGCGCGCGTCACTCCGTGCGGGTGGCGGTGGACGTGCTTCACTCCGACGATGCCGAAATGAGCTTGCCGCCTTTCACCGTGGATCTATGAAAATATTTCATTGCGATAATTGTCAGCAGCTAGTCTTCTACGAGAATGTCCGCTGCGGGAACTGCGCGTACGCTCTGGCCTACCTCCCGGACCTGGTGGTCCGTGTAATCGGTTTCTCGTCTGCCGACTCCGGCAAGAGCCAGGCGACTCCTGCCGCGGGGAGGAACAAGCACCCCGCGTAGAGAAGCGCCAGACGGTAATCCCCCACCTCGGCGAACAGCCCGAAGAACACCGTGCCCAGACCGGCGACGATGCGGCCGATGTTGTAACAGAAGCCCGCCCCGGGTGGTACGTAACAAAGTCGGGAAAAGAGGCGGCAAGTACATCGTGAACAGGGCGAACACCCCATGACAGAGGCCTATCGCTGTGAATCGGTACCACAGGTTCTTGTGGTCAAGGGGCGAACCGTAGGTCGCAACCATCGACAGGAAATAAGCCAGGCAGAGGCAAGCGATTGCTCGCCGATACTTCAGCCAGCGTGCGAGCAAGGCCGCGAGAAAGTTACCTACGATGGAGGACAAGGTGACCAGCCAGACCACCTTGCTGACCAATTGACTCTTTTGCGAATCGGTCCAACCACTCAACTCCGGGAGGTTCCGAAAGTGCTGCAAGTACCAGAACAGAAAGGCCCAGTGTGCTGTCAACGCCAGGGCGCAGACCAGGAGGGTTAACAGGGTTGTACGGCGGACCGAGCCGCGGAACAACTCCAAGAAGCCCGGCTCCTTATGTGCGGATCGTTGCTTGGCGGCCTGCCACTCCTCCGGCTCGGGCACCGCGCGGCGAATCCACAGCACCAGGAACGCAGGCAGCACGCCAACCAGGAACACGGTGCGCGGGGGAGAACCAGACAGCAGAAAGTTAGCCAGGCTCGCGAGGATCACACCAAGATTCACGCCGGTCTGGAGGATCGCAGCCATCCACGGTCGCCAGCGGCGCGGCCAGGTCTCCGACAGGAGCGATGCTCCTACCGCCCATTCGCCTCCGATGCCCAGGGCGGCCAGAAATCGAAAGATAAGCAACTGCCACCAAGTCTGCGCGAAGTACGACAGACCGGTAAACAGGGCATAGGTGAGGATGGTCAGCACCAGGGCGCGGCTTCGACCCAGCCGATCGGCGATGCGTCCGAAAAAGCCACCTCCCAACGCCCAACCGATCAAGAAGGCAGCCTGAATCCAGGAGCTATAGTAGCCAACCAGCGCGTCCTTCTCGCTGCCGGCGTGCAATAACTCGGAGACGAAAGGCGCCGCTACCAGGACATAGAGATGCATGTCCAGGCCATCGAACAGCCAGCCCAGCCAGGCGGCGATCCCGGACTTCCACTGCTGGGCCGAAAGGTCGCGCAGACGCAGGACGTCCCGCCCGGAGGATGCCGGAGCAAGGGAATCAGGAGAGGGGGTGGTCGGGAGGACTTCCATTCGCTCATTACTTTCCGGCCGGACGCGGATAATACCTGCCGATCTTGATGGGGATCATGCCAAAATCTCCCGCACGATTCGGGCTTCGTTCACACCGGTCCCGGAACGAGCAGGACTGCGGCGTGCAGCCGCGAGCGCCGGGGATCACGTCCCAGCCGGCGGGGTTCTCCACGCCGGGCCTGCCGGTGCGGGGGTAGGCGTAGACCACGACCCGGCCCAGGAGCACGGACAGATCGACGACCGCCCCGTCCGTGGCGGTCAGGAGGACGGATGTCGGGTGAGCTTACCAAGTATCCGGCGGGCGGTCATCTGTCGATCGCCTTCATCGCCTGCGCGTGATACCGCTCGCCGGCCGCTGCCCCCACCGGCAGGACCGCGTCAATCTGGGTCAGTTCCTCCGAGGTCAGCCGGACGTTGATCGCCCCGAGGTCGTCGTCGAGGTACTTCACCCGCTTCGTACCCGGGATCGGCACGATGTCGTTGCCCTGCGCCAGCACCCACGCCAGGGCGAGCTGGCTCGGCGTGCAGCCCAACGCCTGCCCGAGTTGCTCGATCTTTTTGACCAGGTCGAGGTTCTTCTGGAAGTTCTCGCCTTGGAAACGTGGGTGGTTTCGGCGCACGTCGTCGGCCGGCAGGTCATCGAGTTTCTTGAACTGCCCGGTCAGGAAGCCCCGGCCCAGCGGGCTGTAGGCCACAAAGGCGATTCCCAGCTCGCGGACGGTGGGAAGGATTTCCGCCTCGGAATCGCGCGTCCACAGGGAATATTCGGTCTGGAGCGCTGCGATGGGGTGGACCTTTGCCGCCCGGCGGATCGTCGCCGGCGATGCCTCCGACAGGCCGAGATGACGGACCTTCCCCGCCCTGACCAGCTCAGCCATCGCCCCGACGGTGTCCTCAATCGGCGTCTTCGGGTCCACCCGGTGCTGGTAATAGAGGTCGATATGGTCGATGCCGAGCCGATTCAGACTGGCGTCGCAGCATTGCCGGACGTACTGCGGGTCGCCCCGAACGCCGAGGAACTCGCCCTGCGGGCCGCGCACATTGGCGAACTTCGTGGCCAGGATGACCTTGTCACGCCGGTCCCGGATCGCCTTGCCGACGAGGACCTCGTTGCGGCCCACTCCGTACACGTCGGCTGTATCGAGGAAGTTGCCGCCGGCATCGAGATAGCGGTGGATGACGCGGATCGACTCCTCGTCGTTCATCTGCTTGGGGTCGTAGAACTCGCTCATCCCCATGCAGCCCAGCCCGATCTCCGAAACCTTGACGCCGCTCCTGCCCAACTCGCGTTGAATCATCTGGGTTCCCCGCTAATGGCCACACCGCGTCATTCTAGGCGCGTGTTTCCCTGATGTACTCTTCCGTAGTGACCAGCTTGGCGTAGCCGAAACGCAGGGCGGCCATGAAGGCGGCGTGGACCTGCGCGGCGGGAACGATGGCCCCCTCGAACTCCTGGTCGCGCGTGGCGCAGGCGTCATGCACGACGACACACCTGTAGCCGAGGTCGCTGGCCGCTCGCGTCCCGGCGTCCACGCACATGTGGCTCATCGCCCCGCAGATCACGACTTCCTCGACACCGTGGCGGTCGAGGATCGCCTTCAGGTCCGTCTCGCGGAACGAGTTGACGTGGTGCTTCAGCACGACGGGCTCGCCCTCGAGGTCGCGGACCTTGGGATGAATCTTCGCTCCATCCGACCCCGGCGCGAAGAACGGCGCGTCGGCGGTCGGAAACTCGTGCCGGACGTGAACGACCAGGTCGCCGGCAGCGCGAGCCGCATCCAGCATCCGCGCCGCGTTGTCGGCCGCGGACTCGATCCCGCGCAGTGTCCATTTACCGCCGGGAAAGTAGTCATTCTGAATGTCGATCAGGACCAGCGCTCGCTTCGGCATGTTCGTCGTCCCTGGTGGAAGGCCACGCGGAGATCGCCCTGTAGGTCGCGGACCCCGCAGTTTCAGCAGCGGTTTACAAGCGAGGCGACGCACCTGACCTCATTCCGGGCCTCCATCGTGGCCTGGCCTTCTCGGCTGCACGACAGTCGCCTGTGTCATCGCCGCTCGGTAGGCACGGTGGGCTCTTTGCCCTTGCCCCCCTCCGGCCGACTCGACTTCTCTGCCGGGCCGTCCTGGAACAGCCGCGGAGCGAGGTCGTTGAGGTAGTGCCGCCAGTTGATCCAGGTGTGGCCCCCGCCGCTGACGTGCAACTCGTGATGGATGTCGTGCTTCTTCAGCAACTCCGCCAGGGCCTTCGAGCCGGCCAGGGTGAAGTCCCTGTCGCCGACACTGATGGAGAAAAGCTTGACCCCCTGGTTGACCTTCGTCGCCTCCTGGAAGAATGCCTTGTTCCGCTTCTCGAACTCCTCCGCGTTCCGGCCGATGCCAGCGCTCCAGACGGCCACATAGGCGAACTGATGCGGGTGAGTGGTGACGACCCAAAGCGTCTGGCCGCCGCCCATCGACAGCCCCGCCAGGGCTCGATTCGCCGCACCCGCTTTCACACGGAAGCGTTTTTCCACAGTGGGCACGATGTCCTTGAGCAGCTCATCGGTGAACCGGTTCTGCAGAGCCTCCATCGCCGCCCGGAACTCGGGCGAGGGGGTCTCGCCGGGGGCCGGTCGGGCCGGCAGGTCCTTCGGCCGCGGCAGACTGCCGTTGGGCATCACGATGAGCATCGGCTTCGCCTTTCTATCCGCGAGCAGGTTGTCGAGGATGAAGCCGGCGCGGCCGATGGTGCTCCAGCCGGAATCCTCGTCCCCTCCGCCGTGGAGCAGGTAGAGCACCGGGTAGCGATCCTTTCCTCGCTCGTAGCCGGGCGGAGTGTAGACGTGCATGCGTCGCTGTGTGTCCAGCGTGGCCGACGGATACCACACCTTCCGGACGTCGCCATGCGGAACGGGTCGGTTGTCCTCGAAAGCGGCCTCCGGGCCTGGCAGGAAGAACATACTGTCCAGGCTGGCGATCCCCTGCTTGATGGTCGGGTTCTTCGGGTCCAGGGTTCGCACGCCATCGATGGTGAACCCATAGCTATAGAAGTCGGGCACGAGTGGTCCGACGGTGACCGACCAGACGCCCTCCTTGTCTTTGCGGAGCCGGGCTGGCTCGGCCCCCGCCATCCAATCGCCGCGCAAAGACACCTCGGAGGCCCTGGGCGCATAGATCCGGAACGTCACTTTCTTGTCGGAAAGGACCTGCGGCGAGACGAGTTGGTCGTTGGGGATCGGCTGGCGTCGCGGTGGCTGGGCGGTGGCCGGACGGAGCACCGCAGTAGCGAGGGCGAGCGTGCCGCCCAGGACGAGGAGGAGGAAGTGACGCTGCACCATGAAAACACGCTCCTTTCCGTGAGGACTCCAGAGTGATGGCGGCGGGCGAGCGGCCTGGAAACCTTCTTGGCGTCAGGGTAGGCGAGCCGACCTCATCGGCAAGAGCGGCCCGGCAGTCGACAGAAGGTCCAGGTCCGAAGGGGACGCGCGCACGATCTCCGATCCACGATCTCCGATCCACGCGCTCCGGTCTGAGCCGCGTTTGCCTGCGCGCTTCGATCCGACATCCCGAGGGCGATGAAAAAGTCAGTCCGCCTGAACAGTAAAAAACCACGGTTGGTCAACGGATTACGAAATAAGGAACCTCAAATCAAGGAGGTGATTGCGATGGCGGCCACCCAGCATGGGCGAGGTAAAGACGTGACATTTTCCGACTTCACCCGACTGCCGGATCACCCAAATACGCCCAGCACCGCCTGCTGCTTAATGTCCGGGAACAGATGCCGGATGGGCTGACGCCGGCCCTGTGGAACCAGGAACGCAACGACTCAGCCGAGAGGGAAACCAGTCACACAGGCGGGCGAACGATCGGGCCTTCGGACGTTCGAGGCTGACGGAACGCCCGTCCGTCCCCAGGACACGATCCCGGGACCGAAGGGGGTTCTCACGAAGGTCATTCTGCTCAGGCCCGGCGGCCGGTCAAGGAGCGGTTGCGGAAGGAGTCGCGGCGGGTTCGCGATGCTGCCAAGCCTGATACCGGCCTTCTTCGCCTGCCGCGGGCCTGTACACGAACCTTCGGGGGCGGGTGGCAGCGGCGGCGCGGACGGCCGGGTTGTGCTCCGCCTGTCTCCCCCTCTATATCAAGAGTGCTGCTTGTTCCGACAGCCAGGACGAGGGACGTTACCCTCCGACCGTCACCCGGGGGCAACCATGAGCGACCGACTGACCCGACTGAGCGAGCACCTCTACCGCTTCGACGACACCTGCAACGTCTACCTGCTCGCCGACGGCGACGCCGGGATGCTGATCGACGCCGGCTCCGGTGCCGTCCTCGACCACCTGTCTGCTGCCGGGGTCGAGCGCGTCGAGTGGGTGCTGCACACGCACCACCACCGCGACCAGTGCTGGGGCACCCCGCGGCTCGGGCGCCACGGAGCCCGCGTCGCCGTGCCCGAGCACGAGCGGCACCTCTTCGAGCAGGCCGAGCTGTTCTGGCGGGCGCGCCGCACCTTCGACAACTACAACGACCGCAACACCTTCTTCACCCTCGCCGAGGACGTAGGGGTCGATGCCGACCTGGAGGACTACGAGACGTTTCGCTGGCGCGGCTACGAGTTCTTCGTCCTGCCGGCCAAGGGGCACACCCTCGGCTCCAGCGCCCTGCTCGCCGACATCGACGGCCGGCTCGTGGCCTTCACCGGCGATCTGTTCTGCGCTGGGGGTAAGCTCTACCAGCTGCACGCCATGGAGTACACCTACGGCTCCATGGAGGGCGTGCTCTTCACCCTCCAGTCCGTCCAGGCCCTGTGCAAGCGACGCCCCGACCTGTGCCTGCCTTCGCACGGCGGGCCGATCACCGAGGTGGTCGCCGACATCGACCGGCTCCAGCGTCGGCTGATGGAGTGCGTGCGGCTGGGCCGCGGCATGCGCGTGGCCGGCCGCGAGAGCATCCCCGAGACGGTATTCCTCCCCGAGCCGAGGCTGATCCCGCTGTCGCGGCACCTGCTGTGGGGGGGCGTGTGGACCTGCTCGAACTTCTACGTCGTCCTCAGCGACAGCGGCAAGGCCATTTTCGTCGATTACGGCCACGCCTTCTGGCCGCACATGCACATCGGGCCGGACCACGACGGGCTGGAGACTATGCGGTTCATCGAGCACCACCTCGACGAGCTGCGCGAGGACTACGGGGTGACCGCCTTCGACCTGGTGGTGCCGACGCACATCCACGACGACCACACCTGCGGCATCCCCTACCTGCAGCGGCACCACGGCACGAGGTGCTGGGCGCTGGCGGAGGTCGCCCAGGTGCTGGCCGACCCGGCCTCCTGGGCGAGCACCCCATGCACCTTCCCGAAGCCCATCCGCATCGACCGCACGCTCACCGACGGCGAGCGCTTCCGCTGGGAGGAGTACGAGTTCGAGATCCGCTTCGCCCCGGGGCAGACCGAGTTCCACTCCGTCTACGCCGGGATGATCGACGGCCGGAAGGTGGCATTCACCGGCGACAACTACTTCGTGGCGGAGGTGGTCTCTGGGGGCAAGACGGAGGTGTTGCCCTACCAGACGACGGTGCTGCGGAACAGCTTCCAGCTGGGTATGCACCGGCGCTGCGCCGAGGTGATGCGCGACCTCGCCCCGGAGCTGATCTGCCCGGGGCACCGCGACGTCCTGCCCTGCTTCAAGAAGGACCTGGACGCCTACTGCGACTTCATCGCCCGAAAGGAGCGGGCCTTCCACGAGCTGGTGGCCGCGCCGGCCGACCAGTTCATCGACCTGTTCTGGGTGCGACTCTTGCCCTACGTGGCCGTGGCGCGGCCCGGCCAGGAGCTCTGCTACCGGCTGCTGGTGCGGAACAACCTCGGGCGGGCGGCAGAGTATGCCGCGAGGCTACGGCCTCCACCTGGCTGGGAAGCGGAGGAGACCTTTGCGACGCTACGACTGAAGCCGGGGGGGCGGGGCGAGGTGGTGATGCGGGCCCGAGCGCCAGCTGCGGCGAACGGGATTCGGCGCCTGATGACCGCCGAGGTGCTGATCGACGGGCGGAGCCAGGGGCCAGTCAGCGAGGCGCTGGTGACGGTCGTCGGGCCGACGGGCCAGCTGCCGGCACCGGCTACGCGCGGGTCGCCCTGACCGCCTCGCTTTTCTCACGCAGCTGGCCGACCACGAGAAAAAGGAGGCAGGGGATCGACGTGACCGCCACGCCGAGGCCGGAGTGGAAATGGCCTCAGGGGTCGGACACCGGTCGCCAAAATGCCACCGATACCAGTAAGGAGGAAGTCGCGTCATTGCATGGCAATTCTCCGATTCGCTCCTGGTCCAACCCGCAGACAACTTCTTACCACAACAAATTCATGACCTTCCTAAAGGTCGAGGGCCGCATCTTCATGCGCGGCTCTGACGGCGTGTACTGCTATGACCTCTGCGCCAGTCAGGGGAAGTGATCAGTGCCGTGGTGTGCGGATGGCTGACGCGCTTGGAGCGCCATGCCGGGGGGTAGCGGGGCTTTTGTAGCTTCTCCGTGGCGGTCGGTTTTTCTGACTTTTTATCTTGGGAAAACGAGCCAGGAAAGTAGAATCAGTATTTGGGTCGTGCCTTCCTGACCCACCCTCCTGCCTGCCGTCGAGAGTGACTTCATGCCTGCCGATTCGTTACGACTCCTTCTGCCTCTCTGCGTCGTGGTTCTCGCCACTCCCGCACCCGCGCGCACCGAGGAGTCGCTGCTGGAGCGTGATGTGTTGCCGATCCTAACCAAGCAGTGTCTCGGCTGTCATGGCGGATTACGTCAAAAGGGCAAGCTCGACCTGCGCACGCTCCCGGCGATGTTGCAAGGCGGAAAGTCCGGGCCGGCGGTAAAGCCCGGCGACCTCGACGGCAGTGAAATATGGAAACGCATCGCCGCCGATGAGATGCCTCCGCACGAGAAAAAGCTGGCGGACGCCGAGAAGACGGCCATCAAGCAATGGATCGCCGCCGGACTGCCGACGGTGGCCCAACAGCAGAAGGACGACCCGCTGCTTGCTCCCAACAAGCTGCATACACCGGCACAGGTGGCAGCGGCCATCGATCGGCATCTGGACCAAGCGCTGACAGCGGCGAAGCTGACCGCCGCTCCGCTTGCCGATGACGCCGAGTTCCTGCGCCGTATCTACCTCGACTTGAACGGCCGCGTGCCGACAGCCGAGCAGGCCGTAGCGTTTTTGGAAAGCAAGGATCCGGACCGGCGCGCGAAGCTCATCGACGCGCTCCTGGCCACGCCGCAGTTCGGCGAACAGTTGGGCCGCACCTGGCGCGACTGGATCTGTCCCCCGGAGTTGCCTTCCGACGGCAATGGCGGACAGCAGCCCCACAAGGAGGCCCAGAACTTCGGCAAGTGGCTCGGAGCGCGCTTCGCGGCCGGCGACGGCTGGGACCGGATCACCCGCGATATCCTCACGGTGGATGGCGAGATCAAGAACAAGCCGCAAGTCATCTTCTTCGGGTTGGTCGGCGAAGGAGGCAAGCCGTCCGCCGGCGGCACGGCGCGGGCGGTGGCATCTCTCTTCATGGGGGTGCAGTTGCAATGCGCCCAGTGTCACGACGACCCCTATCGTCCGTGGGCGCAGAAGGAGTTCTGGGCGCTGGCCGCCTTTTTCCGCAAGACCACCGGCGGCTTCAACAAGATCACCGAGGGACCGGCGCCGGCCTCCGACAAAGTATTAGCCCAGATCACCATTCCGCCCTCGGCCTTCAAGAACGCTGGTACCGGCGTGCAGGCGGCCTTCCTGGGCGGTAAGCCCTTCCGTCCCGAAAAGGACGACGCGCTGCGACCGCCCTTCGCGGACTGGTTGACAGCGAAAGACAACCCCTATTTCTCCCGCTCGTACGTGAATCGCACGTGGTTCTACTTCTTCTCGCGCGGGATCGTGCATCCGGTCGATGACTTCCGCGAGCTGAATCCTGCCTCGCACCCCGGCCTGCTGAAACTGCTGACCAACGAGTTCACCGCATCGAGGTTCGATATCAAGCACCTGATCCGCTGCATCTGCAACTCCAAGGCGTATCAGCGGACGAGTCGGGTGCCGTCCGGAGCCAGCGAGCAGATGGTGGCTGCCTTGACGGCAGCGTTCGGACGCATGCCGCTGCGGGTCATGACCGCCGACGTGCTTTACGACTCTCTCCAACAGATCTATGGCGACCCCAAGCTGGATCTGCGCACCCTGGATGACAGGAACAGCATCACGACGGGCATGAGCGCTCCGGTCGCCGATGCATACCTGGAATTCCTCCGCCGCTTCGGCACGAACAAGGAGGACGCCACCGACTTCACCCACGGCATTCCGCAAATGCTGACCCTCCTCAACCACCCGCGCCTGCTCGCCGGCAGCAAGACCCTCGACAACTATTTGAAGACAAAACCGATACCCACGCCGGACCAGACCATTGAGTGGCTCTACCTGGCGACGCTAGCGCGCCGGCCGACAGATGAGGAGCAGGCCGACGCCCAACGTTATGTGAAGAAGGCGAGCAGTCCGGCCAAGGCCTACAATGGCATCCTGTGGATGCTCGTCAACCGCAGCGAATTCCTGTTTGTGCGCTGACCTTAAGGGGGCTTCCATGTTTCAACCAAAACTGCGACTGCCACGACGGGATTTCCTGCGGTTGTCTGCTGCCGGCCTACTCTCCGCGGTTTCGGTGCCCTGGTTCGAGTCGCTGGCGCAAGCCGCCGCGGTGAAGCGGCCCCGCGGCAAGGCGTGCATCCTCTTGTGGATGGACGGCGGGCCGAGCCAGCAGCACACCTTCGACCCCAAACCCGGCGGCCAGTTCAAGTCGATCCCCACCACAGTGCCCGGCATCCACATCGCCGACTGCCTACCGCAGCTGTCGCAGTACATGGAGTACATGGTCCTGCTCCGCTCGATGAAGACGGAGATCAACGATCACTACGACGCCAAGTATTTCCTGCACACCGGCTACAAGCGAACCAGTGCCTTCGAGCATCCGGCTATCGGCTGCATCGCCTCTTCGCAACTCGGCACCTCCGATGATGACATGCCCAGCTTCGTCACCATCGACGCCGGCTACGACCTGCGAACCGACGGCGGCCGGCTCTATCGCTCTGTGCCCGCCTACCTCGGGCCGCAGCACGCGCCCTTGGCGGTCAACGACCCGCAAAAGGGGCTGGAGAACCTTCGCCCGGCCGGCGATGACCTCGCGGACCGTCTGGAGATGCTGGCCCGTGGTGAGGGCCGCTTTGCCCGCGACTATGCCCTGCCCGCCGTCAGCGCCAAACAGACGGCGTTCATGCGAGCGGTGCGTTTGATGCGCTCCAGACGGGCCAGCGCCTTCGACATCGACAAGGAGCCGACCCGAGTGCGTGAGGCCTACGGCTCGCATCGCTTCGGGCAGTCCTGCTTGCTGGCCCGGCGGCTGGTGGAGGCGGGCGTCTCGTTTATCGAGGTGGTTCATCGCGGCTGGGATGATCACGAGGGGGCTGCCAAACCCGTCCGAGCACGGGCGCCGTGGCTAGATACGGCCATGGCGGCACTCATCCGCGATCTGGAATTGCGCGGTATGCTCGATGACACGCTGGTCGTGTGGATGGGCGAGTTTGGTCGGACGCCGGGTAATGGCGATGGACACTTCTGTAACGCCTGGTCCACCGTCTGGGCCGGGGGCGGCCTTAAAACCGGCCAGGTGATCGGCAAGACCAGTGAGACGGGCAAGAACCCCGGCTCGACCATCGTGGAGCGACCGATCACCGCGCCCGACTACGTCGCCACCCTTTGCCTGGCGCTGGGCATCGACACGCGCCAGGAATTCATGGCTCCCGGTATGCGCCCCCTGCCGCTGGTCGATAAAACCGCCCAGCCGATCAAGGAGCTGCTGTCATGACGAGGAGAATCGGGCTGCCCCCGGCGTTCCTCGTCGGGGGGATACTGCTGATTACTGAAATGCTGTCCCAGGCAGCCGTTTTGGGGAGGGAACCGCTGCCCTATCGGCCCGCCGCAAGCATCGAGGACGCCCTGGGGAAAATTGAAGAGCTGGGAGGGTCCGTGCGCCGGCTCACCCCCAGCGGCGACGAACTGGAGGTTGATTTCCGATACGGCACCGATCTCCGCGATACACACTTGCAGTACCTTCCGGCCTTAAAGAAGGTGGTCATCCTGCGCCTGAGCGATACGGCGATTACCGACGCCGGCCTCGTCCACATCGGCAAGCTGGTCGGCCTGAAACGCTTGCACCTGGAGAAGACAGCGGTCACCGACGCGGGCTTGAAACACCTGGAAGGTTTAACCGATCTGGAATACTTGAATCTGTATGGCACCCAGATCACGGATGGGGGGCTGGAGCGGCTGAAAGCTCTGCCGAAACTCCGGCAGCTTTTCGTGTGGCGGACGAGGGTGACCAAGAACGGGATCGCCGGCTTGCAAAAGGCCATGCCGGCTCTTCGTCTGGTTCCCGATCCGGCACGCGACCGCCGACGGGCCCAGGCGGCGCTGGAAATCGCTCGGTCGGCCTTGGCGGACGCAGAAGCGGCGCTGGCGGCGGCCACCAAGGAGGAGGAAGAGCTGGCCCCGAAGGCGGCGCAACTGAAGAAGGAAGTGGATGAGGCGACGAAACGGATCAACGAGGCCCGGAAGCTGGCCGACGAGGCGAGAAAGACAGCCGACGGGGCCAGCAAACGAGCCGCGGAGCTGAAAGCGCAGGCCGAGACTGCCGCCAGGGAGGCACGGAACAAGCCGGGCGATGCGGCACTCGAAAAGCAGGCAGCACAAAGAACGAAAAGCGCCGAAGAGGCGAGGCAACGGGCCGATGATGCTCACAAAGCCTTCGACGCGGCCCAGAAAGCCCTGAAGGCTGTGCAGACGGAGACCGAGCCGATCCGGCAGCGTGCGAACCGAGCGGCCAAAGCGAAAAAACTCCGCGAGGATGCCCAGGCGGCGGTGGAGAACGCGCGGAAGCAACAAGAGTATGCCCGCAAGCAGCTTGCCGACAAGGACTGAAGGGGAACAGCCGATGAAAACGGCTTGCGAACGGCGCTTGTTGTAACAGGTAATGAGATATTCGATGTCCAGCAATCTGCGAATGCGTTCTCAGCCCAAAGTATGTACGGTCGCTGTGGAGGCGTTGCAGGGCGATGATTCCAGGGACAGGTTTTTCTTGCACTGGCTGCGTCAACGCTGGCACGCCCTGCCTTCGCCTCGGAAGCCGATGGAGCCGATTGCCGGGAAGATTCAGCCGGCGGTGCGCGCGCTGCCCGTGGACATCCAGCGTCTGAGCCGGCAATTATGCCCTGCGGAGACCCCCGCCATCGTTCCCAACGCCGGTAATGGGCTGATCGAACACCTCGCTCGCCGTCACCGCATGGCCCCGTCACGCGATACGCTCGAGCATAGCGCGCTCAGGAAGGTGTCCGGATGAGTCGTTCACACTCCCGATCACTCTGGCCGGGATTGGTTGCCGGCATCCTCGCCGGATCGGGCTTGTTCGTCCTGCTGGCCGGCGGGATGAGCAGGGGCCAGAAACCGGACGCCGGCAGCAGGGACGAATACGCCACCGTCGTTCAGCCCCTTGTGCAGAAGTACTGCCTGGCCTGCCACTCGGCCAAGGCGAAGAAGGGCGGCCTCGACCTGGAGCAGTTCGCGTCTGCCGATCAGGTCCGCAAGGATCTCAAACCGTGGCAGCAATTGATCGAGCAGGTCGAGGCCGGGGAGATGCCCCCGAAAAAGAAGCCGCAACCGACGCCTGAAGAGCGAAAACGGCTGCTCGACTGGGCGCGTGGTTTTCTGGATGCCGAGGCCCGCGCTCGGGCTGGTGATCCCGGCCATGTTCCGCTCCGCCGGCTGAGCAATGCCGAGTACGACGGCACCATCCGCGACCTGACCGGCGTGGACTTGCGGCCGACGCGTGAGTTCCCCGCCAATGGGGCCGCCGGGGAGGGGTTCACCAACGCGGCCGAGGCCCTGTCGGATATTTCACCCACCTTGTTCAACAAGTACCTTGCCGCGGCCAAGGACATCGCCGAACATGCCGTTCTGCTCCCCGACGGCTTCCGCTTCTCGCCGTCCCGGACGCGCCGCGACTGGACCGACGAAAGTACCGCTCGACTCCGCCGGTTCTATGCCGCGTATGCGGCAGGCGACGGCCGGCTGCCGGTTCAGCCGTGCCTCGCGGCCGCCATCCGGCACCGTGACGCACTGCTCGCCGGCAAGGAAACGCCCGAAGACGTCTCGGCAAGGGAGAAGCTGAACGCCAAATACTTCGGGATTCTCTGGCAGGCCCTGACCGACAAGACTCCATCTCACCCGCTCGATACGATCCGCGCCCGCTGGCGAGCGGCCACGGAGAAGGATGTGCCGGCCCTTGTCGGGGAGGTCGCCGGCTGGCAGGCGGCGCTGTGGAAGACGGCGCGGGTCGGCAGTTACATCCGCCCGGAGGGCAAGGGCTACATTGAGAACACAACACGGCAGGTGGCGATCGACCCGATCGCTGCCGAATCGATCCCGCTCCGGACGGCGGTCAAGCCGGCACCGGGGCAGAGCGATGTGGTGCTGTACCTCGCGGCTCGCGAACGGACACCGGCCGGCGGCAGGTATGTCGTCTGGCACCGCCCCCGGTTCGAGTCCCCCGGCAAGCCCCCGCTCCTGCTGCGTGACTACGCCGACTTCGGACCGGCCTTCGAGATGGATTACCCGTCCGTGTTCGCGGATAGTTCCCGGTATCTCCGCGCCGCCATCGAGGCAGCCAACCATCGGCAGCGGACGCTGGATGAGTTGGCCCGGAAGCACCGGCTCGACGTTGCCTTGCTGAAGCGGTGGGTCGAGGTGCTGGCCGTGGCCCCGCTCACGAAAGATGAGGCTCCGCGGGAGGCGCCGGCAGTGCCCCTGCAACTACTGGAGGAGAAGGTTCCCAGAAACGCCGGACGGCCGGCCATCAACGGCTGGCGGAAGAAAGAGGCCGACCTGCCGGTGCTGGTAACGAATGCATCGGATCGGGCGGAACAGATCCCCGGCCGCATCTCGGCTCACGGCGTCGCGGTCCATCCGCTGCCCAGTGAGTTCGTTGCCGTGGCCTGGAAAAGCCCGGTCGCCGGGAAAGTCCGCGTTGCGGTCCGAGTGGCCCACGCGCACCCGGCCTGTGGCAACGGGGTCGCCTGGTGGGTCGAACAACGCCGGGAGGGCCGGGCGACCACCCTCGGCGAGGGATTGCTCGATCTCGGCAAGGCGACGAAGCCGCCGGCCAGGACGCTGAAGGTGGAGAAGGGCGACCTGCTCGTGCTGGCCGTGGATGCGCGCGATGGCAACCATGTCTGCGATCTGACCGAGATTGGGTTCACCATCACGGAAAATGATAAGCCCGGACGTGTGTGGGATCTGGCGGCGGACGTGGTCAACTCCGTCCTCGCCGGCAACCCGCACGCGGACAGGCACGGAAACGCGGACACCTGGAGTTTCGTGCGCGGGGCATCCAAGGGAGGCGGCGCGAAGTCGGCAGCGCTGATCCCGGCCGACTCTCTCCTCGGGCAGTGGCGTGCGGCCGCAGCGGACCGGGACCGACAGGACGAGGCCGCCCGGCTGGCCACGCAGGTGGAAGCCCTCTTGTCCGGCCCGCGACCGGCGAAGGCGAAGGACGCGGATCGCCTCCTTTACGACAGGCTGGTGGTTCCGGACAGCCCGCTGCTGGCGGGCGTGGATGCCGCCCGGCTCGCCAAGTCGCGGCCGAAGGAAGTGAGGTATGCCCTGCCGAAGGAGCGGTTCGGCACACGGCCGGCGGGCAAGCCGGTGGACGGGGCGAGCCTCGTCGCCGCGGCGGACACGGTCATCGAGGTGCGGTTGCCGGCGGGCCTGTTTGCCGGCCGCGCGTTCGTCGTCGAGGGGCAGCTGGACGGCGCCCCCGGCGATCCCGTCGTACAGTTCCAGGTACGGACCACCGCGCCCGGCCCCGAAGTCCGGTGGGATGGCACCAGCCCTGTGCTGGCGTCACCGGACGGTGCAAGTTACAAGCGGCTCCTTCAGGGATACGCCGACTTCCGCCGCGTGTTCCCGCTGTTCCTTTGCTTTCCCCAGGTCGTCCCCAACGACGAGGTGGTGACACTGAAAATGTTCCACCGCGAGGACGAACCGCTCGCCCGGCTGTTCCTAGATGCCCAACAGCAGCGACGCCTCGATCACCTGTGGACCGAGCATCGCTTCATCAGCCGTCAGCCGGTGGCCGAAAACAAATACCTGCCGCTGTTCATCGGCTTCGTCACCCAGGACCAGCCCAAGACGATGGTGGCATTCTTCGAAGGCCAGCGGCCCGCCTTTCAGAAGCGGGCTGACGCGTTTGTGAAAGAGGAGGAAGCAGCCATCCCGAAGCAGCTGGACGCGCTGCTGGACTTCGCCGGCAAGGCATACCGGCGCCCCCTGCGAGACAAGGAGCGGGCCGACCTGCTCGCCCTGTACCGGACGATTCGTGACAAGGGAGCCGGCCACGACGAAGCCTTCCGCGGGGTGCTGGCCCGCGTGCTGGTGGCGCCGGCGTTTCTCTTCCGCATCGAGCAGGCGCCGGCGGGCAAGGAGACGAGGGCCGTCAACGACTGGGAGCTAGCTACGCGCCTGAGCTACTTTTTGTGGTCGAGCATGCCCGATGACGAGCTGCGAAAGCTCGCCGCGGCGGGGCAACTCCGCGATCCGAAGGCGATCGCGGCCCAGGTTCAGCGGATGCTCCAGGACGACCGCGTCCGGGCGCTGGCCATTGAATTCGGCACCCAGTGGATCCACGTCCGCGGCTTCGACGAGTTCAAGGAGAAGAACGAGAGGTTGTTTCCGACCTTCAATGCCGACTTGCGCAAGGCGATCTACGAGGAATCTATCCTGTTCTTTCAGGATCTCTTCCAGGCCAACCGCCCGGTGACGGCGATCCTCGATGCGGATTACACCTTCCTCAACGAGGCACTGGCGAAGCACTACGGCATCCCGGGCGTAACGGGGCCGCAGTGGCGGCGGGTCGAGGGAGTGAGGAAGTATGGCCGCGGGGGTCTGCTGGGACTGGCCAGCGTGCAGGCCCGACAGGCCGGCGCGGCGCGGACAAGCCCGGTGCTTCGCGGCAACTGGGTGGTGGAAACGCTGCTTGGTGAGAAACTCCCGCGCCCGCCGGCGGACGTGCCGCGCCTCCCCGAGGAGGGGGACGGCGGCCTGACGCTGCGACAGCAGGTCGAGAAGCATGCCAAGGCATCGGCCTGTGCCGTGTGCCACGTCCGCATCGATCCCTTCGGGTTCGCCCTGGAGAAATACGACGCTATCGGCCGATTGCGGAACAAGGATTTCGGTGGACTGGCAGTGGACGCGCGGGCCAGGTTGCGCGACGGTACCGAGTTTGAGGGGATCGACGGGTTGCGGACTTACCTGCTGACAAAGAAGAAGGACGTGATCGTCCGGCTCTTCTGCCGGCGACTCTTGGGCTATGCTCTCGGACGTTCGGTGACGCTGTCCGATCAGGTCTTGATTGACGAGATGGTCGCCGAACTGGACAGGAACGATGGCAAGCTTTCAGCGGCCGTGCAGATGATTGTCCGCAGCCCCCAGTTTACAATGATCCGCGGCAGCGCGCAGAACGAGTGACAGACCGTCCCACGGGAGAATGGCGATGACGATACACTTCCCACAGCCTCTTTCCCGCCGCGCCTTCCTCCGCGGCGTCGGCGTGACGATGGCGCTGCCGTGGCTGGAGTCGCTCCCCGTGTGGGGTGACGATAAGCCGAAGCATACCTCCTCGGAACCGCCGGTGCGTTTCGTCGTCCTGTTCGCCGGCAATGGCTTCCATAGCAAGGAGTGGTGGGCCAGGGGCGAAGGCAAGAACATGGAGCTGGGTAAGGTGCTGGACCCGCTCCGTCCCTTCCGCGAGAAGCTCCTGTTCCTGCGCGGGCTGTATAACCAGGAGGCGCTCATCGGCGGCATCCACAGCTGCCAGACCGGCAACCTGCTCACCGGCGCCCACCTGGCGCCGGGCGGCGAGATCCGCTCCGCAGCCAGTTGCGACCAGATCGTCGCCGAGCGGCTGAAGAGCCAGACGAAGGTACCGAGCCTCGTGCTGGGCTGCGAGCCATCGATCGCGGCCATCCACAAAAACTACTCGATGATCTACAGCTCGCACATCTCGTGGAGTTCGCCGACCACGCCGGCCCCGCTGGAGCTGTATCCCGCCCTCGCCTTCGACCGTCTGTTTCGCGAGGAGGTGAGCAAGGCCGACAAGAGTGTGCTGGACGCGGTGCTGGAGGACGCGCGCGGACTGCGAAACACCATTAGCAAGGCCGATCAGCAGCGGCTCGACGAGTACCTGGCGAGCGTCCGCGAGGTGGAGCAGCGCATCGATCAGGCCGGCAAGTCCCGCCGGCTGCAAGGCTGGCGGCCTTCCCTCCTCAAGCCGGACATGCCGCGGCCGGCCGACGGCATCCCGCAGGACATCGACCAGCACATGCGGCTGATGTGCGACATCCTGGTGCTTGCCTTCCGCACCGATACCACGCGTGTCTGCACTCTGAAGCTCAACAACGACCACTCGTCGCTGCGTTTCCCGCATCTGAAGGTGGACTACATGATCCACCATCTGCTTTCGCACACCGACGGGGCCGACTGGCTCAAGGTCAACCAGTTCTTCACGCAGCAGGTGGCCTACATCGCCCAGAAGCTCGACACCGTTCTGGAGGGAGACCGGACGCTTCTGGATAACAGCATGGTCCTGTATCTCTCGAGCATGATGACCGGGGGGCACGACAACAGGCAACTGCCCGTGGTGATGCTTGGCCGCGGCGGTGGAACGATCCGCACCGGCCGTATTCTCGACTATCTGAACAAGCCCAACCGCAAGATGTGCAGCCTGTACCTGTCGCTGATGCATCGAATGGGTGTGCATCTCGATAGTTTCGGGGACTCCAGGGAACGGCTGCACGAGATCTAAGTGGGTCAGGGCGCTCGTCCTTCTCCTGGCCGACGCCGGCTGCTGGCGGCGAACGGAACGCGGCTCCGATTCCTCTACTTATCGCGGCGTCCGTTCCCTCTCAGGCAGTACAGCTTGCCGTCTTCCGCGGCGACGACTGCGCCGGAGTGTCGTCTCGGTAGCATGCCTGCGCGGAAGGTCAGCCCGCGCCTTTCTGTCGGGTTGGATCTCTTGCCGTTGGAGATCGGCGCGAAGAAATTGACCACATCGGCATGAAGAAGTTGACCACCTGGGTCTTGGAAAGCTTGTCTTTCAACAGGGGCTTTTTCCTGAGCTTATTGTCGCAATAGGCCAGCTATTTGGCCTTCCTTTTGCCCT
>DATBGU010000272.1:0-20896 GCA_036557825.1 Gemmataceae bacterium | reverse complement strand
CAGGTGCTGATCCAGCCGTTCACCGACGACGAGATCGCGGACCGGCTGGTCGCCGAGGAGCCGGCGCTGCGGCGCAAACTGGGGCTGGAGGAGCCGATCGGCCGGGAGATCTTCGAGTTCGCGGCGGCGCTGGTGAAGCGGACCCGCCGGCCGGACCAGGACAACCTCAACCTCGTGCTGCACACGCTCAACGGGGCGGCGCAGCACGCCCGCATGGAGGGCTTCCGCGGCCTGACCGAGCAGGACGTGGCGGCCGCGGCCCCGGCCATCTTCCACCTGCCCGACGGCGAGCAGATCCGCCACCGCAAGACCGCCGTGGACAAGTTCCTCGCCCGCGCCCCGTTCGAGGTGCTCGGCCAGGAGCAGGCCATCCGCACCATCGGCGCGCGGATGAAGAGTCATGTGCTGGGAGTGCGCGACGTGGATCGGCCGCTGGCGCTGCTGCTGCCCGGTCCAACCGGGGTTGGCAAGACGGAGCTGATGATGAAGTTCGCGCTGGCGATGAACATGCCGTTCTTCCACGTCGAGGGGGCGCAGTTCTCCGAGTCGCACACGGTGGCCCGGCTGATCGGTTCGCCGAGCGGCTACGTCGGTCCGGACAAGGGCATCCTCTACGTTTTCGCCGAGGACAACGCCTCGGCCATCGTCTTCTTCGACGAAATCGAGAAGATGCACCCCGACGTTTACACGGCACTGATGAATTACTTCGACGCCGCCATCCTGACGGCCGGCAACGGCGAGACGGTACGCCGTCCGGGACATGTCATCGTCGGCGCCGCCAACGCCGGCGCCGAGCGACTGCACCGGCACATGAGCGAACGCGCCGTCAAGGACGTGCTCGCCGAGGCGTTCACCGACCGCTACGGCAACAAGCGGCCTGAACTGGTGCGTCGCTTCGAGGCGATCCCGATGCTGGCTCTGGAAAAGAAACATTTCGTCGAGGTGATGCGCGCGAGCCTGCACACGCTGGGCAAGCGATTCGGCTTCATCAACGCCAACCTGCGGCTCGTCGGCGTGGACGACAGCGCGATCGATCTTCTCTACGAGGCCTCGCGCGAGGTGTGCGCCTACAGTGAGGACAACCTGCGGCGGATCGGCTTCAGCGACGGCGCGGCGGGGGTGCGCATCCGCACGCCGGCGCAGCTCGCCGCCGAGCAGCAACTGTTCTTCGACATGCGTCACGTCAGCCGCGCCTTCGAGCAGCTCGGCGGCGAGTCGGTTCGCCGCTTCGCGGAGGAGCAGTACGACCGCGGCTGGCACCGTCGCCGTCAGCACCCGCGCCGCGTCCAGCTCGTCGGCGATCCGATTCGCGGACGTATCCTGCTCGTCGATGTGAAAGACGCCAACGGCCAGACGGGCAACGGTCGGCTGGAGTCCGTGGTGTAGAACCGCGTCCTTTGTTCCTTCTCGCAAAACCATTTCACGCGGTAGGGGCGAGGATTTCCCTTGACGGGGAAACACGGGGAGATTGAAGTGGGACAAAGTTAGGGCGTGCCCTCAGCACCACCTTCGGGCGCGCGTTCAACTAACAAGTCCGCCGCCGCAGTGGCTGTTGTGGTTGGAGGCGTTCTCGTGGACGGCCTTTTTGTCGGAATGCTTTTGGGCATTGTTGCGGGCATCCTTGGCGGCATTCTCGGCCCTTTGCTGCTGGTCCTGCTGCTGCCTCGGAAAAAATGTCCTGATTGTGGAGTGCCGTTACCCAGAGTGCGAAATTGCTGGAATGCGGTCGGCGTCGTATGGCGTTGCCGTGCGTGTGGTTGCGGTGTAGATGTCAAGGGCCGTAAGGTTGAAGAGATCCATCGTTCTGGCTGCTGATCGGCGATCGGTTTGAAGCGACAACTATCACGATGGATAACAAGTTCGGCCACGGGCGCGCAAGCAAGAGCGGAACCGAAACCTGCGGAACATCGAATTCCAAGTGGCCGACGCCTACTCGCCCCGGCTGCCGGAAGGCTCGTTCGACCTGGTCTACTGCCGCCTGGTACTGTCGCATCTCACGCAGTCGGCGGCGCTGGCCGCGATGCGCCGCTTGGCCCGGCCCGGCGGCCTGGTCGTCTGGGAGGAGATCGATATCGGTTGCTGGCTCTGCGACCCTCCGGCGGCCACGAGGACTCGCTTCTTCTCCCTGAACGCCGCTCTGGGCCAGCGCCATGGCAAGAATTTCTTCCTGGGCGCCTCGTTGCATCGGCTGTTTCATGAGGTCGGCTTCGCACGCCCGAAGTCGATGCGAACTTCCCGCTGGCACTGCGGGGAGAACAGAAGCGGCTTTTGGGCATGACCTTTGCGCAGTTTGCTCCCGAGTTGGTGAGGGAGGGGTTAGCTTCGCAGGAAGAGGTTGACCGGGTTGCCACGGATCTGATCGCGCTGGCGGATGATGAGACGACTCTCTTCGGTTTCCCGCTGCTGGTGCAGGTCTGGGCTGTGCGGTAGGGAGGGTGAAAGGGGTTATCCTCAAAATCGTACGATCTCCATTCATTGATGAGTGAATGAGAAGTGTCCTGCGCGCCGGGCGCAGGACGCGATGGGGTGGCGATTGGCGGCGTAGCGGCGCTTTCGGGGAGAAAATCGTTGCAATCGTTCTCCCGCATGGATAGATTCACCCTCTGGAGTCGCGGCCGAGATCCCAGTGGGCGTTTGTCTGGGAAAGATCGGGATGCTTAACTGCTCACAGCGCGCTCCTCGTGACGCTGCCGCATTCTCCGCTGTGCGTTCCGGGTCGATCGTTCCAGCTATCCCGTCGAAGCAATCGCATAGGCAGTGACATTGCAAGATACGATTCAGGGATGCGTTACCGGATCTGTCCGTAGTCAATTCGATTGGCGGCACACGAACTGCTTCTCCGGCGAACCTTCAGCCGGATAACCAAGACACCATAGCAGACCAGCAATATCGTCACGACAGGGTGCGGCACGATTCGGAGATCAGGGAGTCATTCCGTGCCCCGTTCGTTCTTGAGGAGGACTTCAACATGATACCCCGGCATCCCTCTCCCTGGCTCAGTGGTTTGGCCGCCGTCCTAACCGGCATGCTCTCGGGCTGCGGCCTTGGTCCCCCTCCCATCGCGGAAACGCCGCCACCTCCCGTCACCGTCAGTCGGCCCATCGTCGGCCCGGTGGAGGACCAGGTTCCTTTCGAGGGGCGCATCGTCGCCAAACCGAAAGGCGATATTCGGGCTCGCGTCCGCGGGCATCTGACCAAGGTCACGTTCCAGGACGGCGACCTGGTGAAAGAAGGGGATCTGCTTTATGAGATCGATCCCCGGCCTGCCCGGGTGGCTCTGGATGGGGCCAAAGCACAAGAAAAAGCTGCGGATGCCAGCCTGCAGTTTGCCAAGGCGGAGTACAACCGGGAGCGGTCTCTGCTTCCCAAAGGGGGCTCAACCCGTGAAGAAGTCGAGTTGCGGTTCGCCAAGCAGGCAGTCGCCCAGGGCAATCTCCTCAAGGCGAAGGCCGCTGTGGGAGAAGCGGAGCTGGATCTCAGCTACACCCAGATCAAGGCACCCTTCGACGGCAGGCTGAGCAAAACGAATGTAGAGCTTGGCAACCTGGTAAACGCGGGGGGGAGTGAAACCCTGTTGACGACCCTTGTCACGGAGGATCCGATCTACGTCGAGTTTAACGTGGACGAGCGCTCCCTTCGTCGCTACCAGGAAACCCATTTTAAGGATCCCAAGGACAACGAACTGCAGCTGACGGTGAAGGAATTAAAGATCCCCGTCCAGGTCGCCCTGGAAAGCGAGGAGGATTTTCCGCACAAAGGTGTAATTGTCTTCGCCGATAACAACGTCAACCCGAACACCGGCACGAAGATGGTACGCGGCCAGCTTTCCAACAAGAAGCGGCTTCTCGAAGATGGCATGCGGGCCCGTGTCCGCGTCCCGTTCCGCGATCCCCACCAGGGCACTCTGGTTATTGAGCGTGCCATCGGCAGCGACCAGGGAAAGAAGTTCCTTTACGTGGTCAACGCGGACAATACCGTCGAGCGCCGCGACGTCGCCCTGGGGGTGTTGCGCGATGGACTGCAAGAGATTCTGCAGGGGGTGAAGCCCGACGAGTGGATCATCGTCAACGGCATTCAGCGCGTGCGGGATGGAATGAAAGTCGAGCCGCGACGGGCTCCCATGCCCGGTTCAAAGCAAGCCGACCAATCCTCCCAGAAAAAAGACACCCCGAAATAAAGGAGCGGCCGTAGCATGTTTGCACGATTCTTCGTCGACCGCCCGGTCTTCGCCACGGTCATCTCGGTGGTGATTATCATCATCGGCGTCGTCGCCCTTGTCATGCTGCCGATCGCGCAGTACCCCGAGATCGCTCCTCCAACCATCAGCGTCACCACCAGCTACCCCGGTGCCAACGCCAAGGTCGTGGCCGATACCGTCGCCGCGCCAATCGAGCAAGAAGTCAACGGCGTCGAGAACATGCTGTACATGTTCTCGCGCTGCACCAACGACGGTTCGATGACGCTGGACGTCACCTTCAAACTGGGCACCAACCTGGACATGGCCCAGGTGCTCGTTCAGAACCGCGTGGCCATCGCCGAGGCCAAGCTCCCCGACGAAGTGAAGCGCCAGGGCGTCACCACCAAGAAGAAATCACCCAGCATCCTGCTGTGCATCAATCTCGTCTCGGCGAAGGAGACCGATGCGGCCACCGGGAAGGAGCGCTTCAAGTATGACCAGCTGTACCTGAGCAACTATGCGACCCTTCAGATCAAGGACGACCTGGCCCGCATCGACGGAGTGGGCGACGTTCAATTTTTGGGGCCGCGCGACTACAGCATGCGTATCTGGCTCGACCCGGAAAAACTGGCCTCGCGCAACATGACGGCGGGCGATGTCACGACCGCCATCCGCAAACAAAACAAGCAGGTCGCGGCCGGACGCCTCGGCCAACCGCCGACCCCGACGGCCCAGGACTTTCAGGTTCCTCTCAACACCCTGGGACGGCTGGAGACGGAAGAGCAGTTTCGCAACATCGTCGTCAAGAAGGGCGACAACGGCGAATTGACTTATCTTCGCGACGTGGTCGCCGACGACCGAAAGCCCCCGAATGGAGTGGAACAGAAAGGCGTTGAACTGGGCGCCAAGAATTATGATGTCAACAGTTACCTGGACGGCGACCCCTCGATTACCATCGCCATCTTTCAATTGCCCGGCTCCAATGCGCTGAAAACCGCCGAGGCGCTCAAGAAGAAAATGCAGGAACTCAAAGCGAATTTTCCCGCCGGCATCGATTACCGCATCCACTACGACACCACCGTCTTCATCAACGAGTCGATCCATGAGGTCTACAAGACGCTCTTTGAAGCGTTCATCCTGGTATTCATCGTTGTCCTGCTGTTCTTGCAAGACTGGCGAGCGACGCTGATGCCGATGATCGACGTGCCGGTGTCACTGATCGGCACCTTGGCGGTCATGGCGGCGTTGGGTTTCTCGCTCAACAACCTGTCGTTGTTCGGCCTGGTGCTGGCCATCGGCATCGTCGTCGATGATGCCATCGTGGTCGTCGAAAACATCGAGCGCTGGATGTCCAAGGGTTTGGCGCCCCGCGAGGCCACCATCAAGGCGATGGGAGAGATCACCGGCCCCGTGATTGCCATTACCCTGGTGCTCAGCTCGGTATTCATCCCCACCGCCTTCATTGCCGGCATCAGCGGCCAGTTCTTCAAGCAGTTCGCCCTGACCATCGCCGCCTCGACCATCATCTCGGCCATCAATGCCATGACAATGGCTCCCGCGCGGGCCGTCACCCTGATCAAACCCCACGACCACCATTCCGATCGGCGGGAAGCCTTGCCCCGTCTCGGCGTGGCCGGGATCGGCGGCCTGCTCGCCTTTCATTTCCTTGTGCCGACGGTCCTGCATCAATTCGGCCTGGTTTCGGCAGGCGAAAGTCATGGGGAAGCCGTCGAACACGCGGCCAATCCAGTTGCTCTTTGGAGCGTGCGGATCGGCGTACCCCTCGTGGGCGCCTGCCTGGGCTGGGTTCTCAATCGACCGGTCAACATCGCTTTGCTCCGTTTCTTCGCCGGCTTCAACGGGGTGTTCGACTGGCTGACGCGCGGGTATGGCATGTTGGTGCGGGGCGTCCTCCGCATCTCCGTGATTATGTTGCTGGTCTACGGCGGACTGATCGGGTTGACGGCGCTGGGGTTCCGGGTCGTTCCCACGGGGTTCATTCCCCAGCAGGACAAGGGCTACCTCGTCATCAATGCTCAGTTGCCCGATGGGGCCAGCCTGGATCGAAGCGACACGGTGGTTGAACGCATGAATGCCATCGCGTTCGCCGATCCGGGCGTCGCCCATACCATCGGTCTGCCTGGCTACTCCGTGCTGACCAGCAGTAACATCTCCAACACCGGCGGCATGTTCATCATTCTCAAGCCGTTCGAGGAGCGCGCGGGAAAGCCGGAATTGGGTGCGGACGCGGTGATGGCCAGGCTGCGCAAGGCTTTTTCCGAGATCGAGGAAGCACGCGTCGTTGTGTTTGGCGCTCCTCCTGTTGACGGTCTGGGCTCAACCGGCGGTTTCAAGATGCAGATCCAGGATCGAAGCGGGATGGGTCTGGAAGCGCTGCAAGGTTCCGTGGCCAACGTGATCGACAAGGGCAATTCGCAGCCGGGCCTGGTTGGGCTTTTCAGCACCTTCAGCACGGGCCAACCCCAGCTCTATGTCGATGTGGATCGGGAAAAGGCCCAGAGCGAGGGTGTGGACCTCGATACCGTTTTTGACACGCTGCAAGCTTACCTCGGCTCGGCGTACGTCAACGACATTACTCTGTATAACCGCAACTGGCAGGTCAACGTCCAGGCCGACGCCCGCTATCGGCTGCGCCCCCAGGATGTCGGCAAATTGAAGGTCCGCAACGCCGACGGAGACATGGTGCCCCTGGGCACCATGATCCACGTCAAGGACATCACCGGACCGTCCATCGTCAACCACTACAACTCGAAACCGTCGGCCGAAATCACCGGGAACACGGCACCGGGAACCAGCTCGGGCCAGGCCATTGCCTTGATGGAGCAGCTGGCCCGCCGCGAACTGCCTCCCGGAATGGGCTTCGAGTGGACTGAGCTGACCTACCAGCAAGTGCTGGCGGCGGATGTCGCCGAGAACCTCAAAAGTGGGAAGCTGCCTCCGTTGTTGGCCTTCCCGCTGGCCGTGCTCTTCGTTCTGCTGGTGCTGGCGGCCCAGTACGAGAGCTGGTCGCTGCCGCTGGCGATCCTTCTCATCGTGCCCATGTGCCTGCTGGCCGCCATCACGGGCGTCTGGATGGCCCGACTGGACAACAACATTTTCACCCAGGTCGGCCTGGTGGTGCTGATCGGCCTGGCGGCCAAGAACGCCATCCTCATCGTCGAGTTCGCCAAGCAGCACGAGGATGAAGGGGTCAGCCGAACCGAGGCCACGATCAATGCCTGCACGACGCGACTGCGGCCGATCCTGATGACCTCGTTCGCGTTCATTCTCGGTGTGGTGCCCCTGGTATTGGCCAAGGGCGCCGGCGCCGAGATGCGCGTCGGCCTGGGTGTCGCCGTCTTTAGCGGGATGCTGGGGGTGACCTTCTTCGGCCTGTTCTTCACGCCGGTGTTTTACGTCGTCATCCGCTGGTTCACCGAGCGGAAGCCTGCCGCGCCAAAGGCTCCTGGACCTGCCGAAAAAAAAGCTGTGAGGGTGGAAGCCGCGCCGATCGACGGCCCAAGCGTTCGGGAGCCTGGAGTCGAGACGGCTATCCAGAGCGGGTTGCCGAATCCTCCTGGATGAAAACAAAGACGGAGTGTCACGAGCCATTTGACCATTCGGAATCTTCGGTTCGCGATTGGAAGCGGTCTGGCGGAGCCAACACCGGCCGCGCCGCCGCGGGACTTGCCGACCGACCAGCGAAGAACGGCGGCTCCCAGGGCCGAACGGAGGCAATCCGATGACCTGGCTGCAGCGCTACAGGGTTCGGTTCTACGTCCGAAACTCGATCTGGATATTCCCCGCGCTCGGCATGGCGGCCGCGCTTGCGCTGGTGCGACTGTTGCACTGGATCGAGGGAGAGATGGGCTGGGTTTCGGACATCAGTCCGGAAACCGCTCGGACGGTACTAGGGACGATGGCCGCGTCGATGTTCACCTTCGTCGTGTTCGTTTCGTCCGCGCTGCTGATCGCGGTTCAGCTCGCCAGCGCCCAGCTCACGCCGCGCGTCATCGCCTTCGTATTCAGGGATCCCATCACGCGGTGGTCTTTGACCCTGTTTGTGTTTACTTTCACGTTCTGCCTGGCGACCCTGATCGGGATCATCAACTCGGTTCCCCCGCTCACGGCGTACATGGCTTCCTACGGTTCCGCGGTGAGCCTCGGCGTTTTTCTCTACCTGATCGACCACATCGGCCACCGGGTGCGCCCGAGTGGGGCTTTGCGATCGGTCGCCCGGCTGGGACGTGAAGTGATCGAGAAAGCCTATCCGCGAATGCTCACCGAGCCGCGGCCGGCGTTGTCGGAAACCACCAACGACTGGGGCGGAAAGCTCACCCGCACGATCGGGAGTCCCTGGCACGGCGTGATCCTCGCCTTCGACGTCGAGGGGTTGGTATCTCTGGCCCGCCGTGCCGATTGTGTCATCGAACTTGTACCTCAGGTGGGTGATTCCATCGCGGCGAGCGATCCACTCTTCCGGGTTTTCGGCGAGGGAGCCAGCTTGTCAGCCGACGCCCTGTGCCAATCGATTGCCCTCGGCGCGGAACGTACCCTGGAGCAGGATCCGGTTTTCGCGTTCCGGATCCTGGTGGACATCGCCTCCAAGGGGCTGTCTCCGGGAATCAACGACCCGACCACGGCGGTTCTCGCCCTCGACCAGATTCACCACCTCCTCCGCAACGTGGGCAGCAGGTGCCTGGACGACGAGCGCGTGCGGGACGCGGCGGGCCAGGTGCGGCTCGTCTACCGAACGCCGGACTGGGAGGACTTCGTTCACCTGGCCGTCACGGAAATCCGCCACTTCGGCGGCGAGAGTATCCAAATCGCGCGGCGCTTGCGGGCCATGCTGGAAAACCTGATTCAGACGTTGCCGGAGGCACGCATCCCTTTGCTCCGCCAAGAGCTGCACCTGTTGCATAAATCCGCCCAACGCTTCTTCCTCGAGCCTGAGGACCGAGCCCTGGCGGATGTCAGCGACTTCCAGGGTGTTGGCGGAAAGGATTGGCACAGCCACGCGGACCGGAAAGGGGAAAAGGTGTCCTCCTCATGAGCGACGACCAACTCAACCTGCTGATCGGCCTCCTCTCCACGGTCACGCTGTTTGAATTGATGGTGACCATCGGTCTGGGGGCGACGTTCCCCGAGGTCGTCGGCATGGCCGGAAATTGGCGCCTGGTAGGGCAGGCTGCGCTGGCCAACTATGTCTGCGTCCCCGCGATCGCGGTGGGTCTCTTATTCCTGTTCCGGCCCCACTCCCTGGAACCCGAACAGTTCCCGCTGATCGCCGCCGGTTTTCTCATCGCCGCGGTTTGTCCCGGGGCTCCCTACGGACCGCCCTTCACGCGGATGGCCAAAGGGAATGTGGTCGTCTCGGTGGGCCTGATGGTCATGTTGGCGGGCTCGTCCGCAGTGGTTGCGCCGGTCCTTTTGCGTCTCCTGCTGCCCTTGATGTCAGGCGACAAAGGGGTACAAGTCGATGTGGTCAGGATGGTCGGAACCCTGTTTCTTTTCCAGGTCTTCCCTTTGTGCGTCGGGCTTGCGATACGGCAGTGGCGCCCGGCCCTGGCGGATCGGCTGAAGAAACCGGCAAGCCTCCTGAGCATCGTCCTCAATCTGGTCACGTTGGGGATCATCCTGATCGTCCAGTACCGGATGTTGATCGGCATCCCCTTCAGCGCATTTGTCGGCATGTTCGTTCTGGTGATTGCCAGCGCGTTCGCGGGTTGGTTGCTGGGTGGGCCGGACAGCGCCAACCGCAAGGCCATGGCGATGGCGACGTCTGTGCGGAACGTGGGCGTCAGCCTGGTAATCGCCACCGCCTCGTTCCCCGGAACGAAAGCCGTGACGGCGGCGACAGCCTTCGCGCTGTTTCAGACGATCGTCATGGCGCTGGTGGCCCTGTGCTGGGGCCGACTGACCTCGGCGTCGCCAAACGGTACGAAGATCGAGGAGTCGTCAACCCAAGCCATTGCGGAAGAAGCGGCGCGAGTGCCGGAAATAAGTCTGTGAGCAGGGCATCGATCGGTCCGCGATCGACCCGTGAAAACATGAAAACGAGGCAAACCATCTACCGTACAGGAGGGTTCCATCATGCCGGACATCAACAGCCTTTCTAGTCGGCTCGACGCGGAGTTCTCGGCCGTCGAGGAGAAGACCAAGAAGTTCCAGGCCGAGCAGGTGGAGGCGCATAAGCAGAGGCAGCAGCGCCTCGAACAGCTCGGAAAGGTGTTCGACCAGCTGCGCGACATCTGGAAGCCGCGCCTGGAACTGCTCGTCAAGAAGTTCGAGGGCCGGGTCGAGGCAACCCCGCGGATCGTGCCATCGTCCCGAGAGGCGACCTTCGACTTTCAGTCGCACCTGGCCCGCGTCCGTCTCAAACTCTCCGCGTTCACCGACCGGGACATCCAAAAGCTGATCCTGAGTTACGATCTGGAGATCGTTCCCGTTCTGATGCGTTTCAAACCTCACGACGAAGTGGAATTCCCGCTGGACAAGGTCGATACGGAAGCTGTCGCGAAGTGGATCGACGACCGGATCGTGGACTTCGTGCAGACGTACTTCGCGATGGGGGAGAATGAGATCTACCTGAAGGATTACATGGTCGAGGATCCCATCGCCCACGTCCGGTTCCCCAAGCATGCGGCGGCCACGACTCTGGAGTGGGAGGGCCGGAAGTTCTACTTCATCGGCGCGGAAACCCGCCGCGAGTTCGCCGAGCAAAACAAGATCGCCATCGCGTAGCACGCACCGGCAGATGACGAGGCTGCCCCGGCATGGCCGGACGATCCCTTGCGAGGAGGTCGATATGGGGTTGCTGTGGCGGCTTGTGGGAGCAGTCGTCCTGCTTCTTTCGACGCTGGGGACCGTCTGCTGTGTCACCGGCATCATCGGCACGTGGATCTTGTATCAGAGAGTTTCCCAGAGAGTGCAGAGGATCACCGACCGGGTCGATGCCGGCCTGCAACGTGTGTCGGCCGCGAACCGGAATGTCCAACTCGCGGTGGGAAAGGCCCGCGCCGATGTCGCCAATGTCCGCAAGGAATCGGCCGACCTGGGCGGTGGCGGGGCGAAGAGTCGTCTTGCGGCGCGGACGATCCGCTCGCTCGTCCGGCAGCAGGCGGGTCCGGATATTGATGACTTGGGCGGGCGCCTGGCGACGTTGTCGGATAGCGCGGTCGCTGTCGCCAGCTTGCTGGAGAGTTTTCAAGAGGTTCCGCTCTCGCTAGGTTCCCAAATTGATCCGGATCAGCTGAAACGCCGGGCGGACGAGGCGCAGCGGGTATCGTCGATCCTTCGACGGCTCGAAGTCGCGGTCGGCGATGGGGACGCCGAAACCGGTAGACAGAGGGTTGCCGCCGCAACAAGTGAGGTGGACCTCTTCTTGCAGAATTGTCAGGCCACGGTAGATGCCTGGCAGTCCGACCTGGACGCGGCTCGCGGCAACCTGGCCCGCATCAAGACGAAGATACCCGGCTGGTTGACGTGTACGGCGATCGCGCTGACGGTGTTGTGTTCATGGGTAGGGGCAAGCCAGATCAGCCTGTTCGCACACGCCCTGCGGTGGTGCAGGGGAAGATGAGGGACAGGATCATGCCGGTTAACAACGATCTCGATAGGACTTGCATCAACACGATCCGGATGTGATCTGCCTGCGCGGCCCGTCGATGGTGGCCCACGCCTACCTGGAGGGCACTTACAGCGAGATCTATCCGAATATCGGTTGGCGCTGGGCGTCGCGGGACGGCGCCGGCGCGCGGTCCACTCGGCGCACCTCGACCGAAGGCGACAATGTGTAGACGTACCTGTTCGAGAGAAGACTCTGACATGAACATCCTGTTGCTCAACGCCGGTTCCAGCAGCCTCAAATGCACGCTCATGGAATCCGCGGACGGAGGGGTTGTGGCGCGCGGTCTGGCCGACTGGGCCGGGTCGCAGTCCTATTACCGGTATGCGGGTAGGGACGGCCAGGAGCGCTCGGAGGAAGTGCCCTGGAGAGGACACGCCAAGGCCGTTCATCGCTTCGTCTCGGACCTGCTGCACGCGGAGCCGGTTGTCCTGCCCGATGCGTCGGCTTTGGCGGCCGTCGGGCATCGGGTGGTCCACGGCGGGCAGTTCACGTCCTCCGTGCGGATCACTCCGCAAATCCGTTCGCGTATCACCGCGCTGGCCGACCTGGCGCCGCTGCACAACCCCGCGAGTCTTGAAACACTGGCCGCGGCGGAAACGGAGTTGCCGGGTGTGCCGCACGTGGCGGTCTTCGACACGGCCTTCCACGCCACGCTTCCGCCCGAGGCCCGCACCTATCCCGTTCCAGCAAGTTGGACGCGCGACTGGGGCATCCGTCGCTATGGTTTCCACGGACTCAGCCATGCCTACTGCGCCCGCCGCGCCGCCGAAATGCTCCAGCGGACGTCGGATGACCTGAAGCTCGTCATTTGCCACCTGGGCCACGGTTGCTCCGCCTCGGCGGTGCGCGGCGGCCGATGTGTCGATACGACCATGGGCTTTACCCCCCTGGAAGGGTTGATGATGGCGACGCGCAGCGGCTCGATCGATCCGAGCATCGTGCTGCACGTCCAGCAGCACCACGGCCTGACGGCGGCGCAGGCCGAGACGGCGCTCAATCGTGAATCGGGCCTGCTGGGCGTGTCGGGCATTTCGGGAGACATGCGTCAGGTCTTGGCCGCCGCAAGTGCAGGTCGCGCCGAAGCTCGATTGGCCCTGGGGATCTACACGTACCGCGTTCGGCAGGCGGTCGGTGCGCTGGCGGTGACGATGGGCGGCGTCGATGCCCTGATCTTCACGGCCGGAGTTGGCGAGCACGCGCGTGAGGTCAGGGTATCGGTCTGTGCCGGACTGGAGTGCATCGGCCTGGAGCTGGAAATCCAAGCCAATGCCTCCTGTCAGCCGGATGCGGACGTGGCGCGTCCAGGCTCCCGCGGTCGTATTCTCGTGATCGCAACGCGGGAAGATGTGACCATGCTCAGGGAAGTGGTTGAGGTGCTTGGTGCGTGACAAACATTTCAGAAAGAGCGGTTCCCATGACGACGGCATCGGCGACGAGAAAGTTGAAGCAGTACGAATGCGGCAGCTTCCGCTTCACGGACAGGTCCGATCTGGACTACTACGATCGGCACCTGATCTTCGATCATGTCGTCTCAGTGGAAAACGCCAGCCAGCGCGAGCGCTTCGAGGCGGTCGCGCGCTCGTTGCGCGATCTACTTGCCCAGCGCTGGTTGTTGACCCAGGAGACTCACGACAAGGAGAACCCCAAGCGCGTCTACTACCTGTCGATGGAGTTCCTGATCGGCCGCACCCTGGTCAACAACATAATCAACCTGGGAGTCGAACAGTTCGTCCGTAACGACTTGCAGTCGGACCCGCGGCAGGATTGGAAAGAAGTCCTCGAGACTGAGCCGGACGCCGGACTCGGCAACGGCGGTCTGGGTCGGCTCGCGGCCTGCTTCCTCGATTCGCTGGCCACACTGCAGATCCCGGCCATGGGATACGGCCTGCGCTACGAATACGGCATCTTTCGGCAGACCATCGAGAACGGCTTCCAGGTCGAACTCCCGGACCGCTGGCTGGCTCAGCCCGATCCCTGGGAAGTGGCCCGGACGCAGGAAACGGTCCCCGTGCCGCTCGGCTGCTCCTTCCATCTGGAGCAGGGTGTCCTCCATGCCATTCCTGGCCACTCTTCTCATTTGCTCGGCGTGCCGTATGACCGGCCGGTGGTGGGCTATGGAGGCCGGACGATCAATACCCTGCGGCTCTGGGGAGCGGCCTCACCCGAGTTCTTCAATTTCAGCGAGTTCAGCTCGGGCGACTTCGTCGGCGCGATTGTGGACAGGGTGATCGCCGAAACCGTCACGCGTGTACTCTATCCCGACGATTCCACGGTCGCCGGTCAGGCCCTTCGTTTCGTCCAGGAGTATTTCCTGGTGTGCTGCTCACTGGGGGACATCGTCGCCCGCTTCCGGCGCGCGAACGACGACTGGCGTCTCCTTCCCGACCACGTTGCCATCCAGCTCAATGACACCCATCCGGCGATGGCCGTGGCCGAACTGATGCGCATCCTACTGGATCAGGCGAAACTCGGTTGGGACGAGGCATGGGATCTGACCGTGCGCACGCTTGCCTACACCAATCACACCTTGCTGCCCGAGGCCCTCGAAAAGTGGCCGGTCCGTTTCTTCGAGCTGATCTGCCCCCGACTGCTGGAGATCGTCTACGAGATCAACCGTCGATTCCTCGCCAACGTGCAGCAGCGCTACCCGGATGACGAGGACCGCCTGCGGCGAGTGAGCCTTATCGAAGAGACTCCGGCGCGCCAGGTGCGCATGGCCAACCTCGCCATCGTGGGCACGCACAGCACCAACGGCGTGGCCCAGATTCATTCGGACCTGTTGCGCACCCGTGTCGTCCGCGATTTCGCCGAGTTGTTCCCCGAGCGGTTCAACAACAAGACCAACGGGGTGACGCCGCGACGCTGGTTGTTGCTGGCCAATCCGGACCTGTCCAGGTTGATCGCGGAGGTCATCGGCGATGGTTGGGTGACCGATCTCAGCCAATTGCGCCGCCTGCTCCCGCTTGCGGACGATGCGTCCTTTCGCGCCCGTTTCCGCCAGGCGAAGCAGGCCGACAAGGAGCGATTCGCGGCTTGGCTGAAAGCCACGACGGGACAGGTTGTTGATCCGAACACCATTTTCGATAGCCAGATCAAGCGCATCCACGAGTACAAGCGGCAGTTGCTCAATGTCCTGCACATCCTCGTACTGTACAACCGACTGCGAGCCAATCCCGCCATGATGATGCCGCCGCGCACCTTCTTCTTCGCCGGCAAGGCCGCCCCGGCGTATCGCCTGGCCAAACTGATTATCAAACTGATCAACAATGTCGGCCGGATGATCGATGAGGATCCCGCCGCCCACGGGCGCATCAAGGTGGTGTTCCTGCCGAACTACAACGTCACGCTGGCGGAGCGGCTGATCCCGGCCAGCGACGTTTCGGAGCAAATCTCGACCGCCGGCTATGAGGCCAGCGGCACCGGCAACATGAAGTTCATGATGAACGGCGCGCTCACCGTTGGAACCCGTGACGGGGCCACCATCGAAATGGCCGAGGAGGCCGGCGAGGAGAACTTCTTTCTCTTCGGGTTGACGGCCGAGCAGGTACAGACCAGCCGCGGTTGGTACAGCCCACTCTGGCACTACGAGAACGAACAGGAGACACGGGATGCTCTCGATCTGATCTTCAAGGACCACTTCAGCCGCGACGAGCCGGGCATCTTCGCGCCGATCCGCGAGACACTGCTGGAACGGGGCGACTACTACTTGCACCTGGCGGACCTGACGTCGTACGCCCAGGTCCAGCAGCGCCTCGGGGAGTTGTATGCCGATCCGGATGCCTGGTCGCGCAAAGCCATCCTCAACGTCGCCTGCTCGGGACAATTCTCCAGCGATCGCACCATCGCCGATTACGCCGCCGGCATCTGGAACGCAATGCCATGCCCCCTGGACTGAGAAACGTCTGGGGGTCCGCGTTTCAGAGCGGTTGAATGGGGCGGAGAGGAGAGGTTCGTATCGGTTCGTTTCCAAGCTCCGGAGTTGGGAGATATCCATGTCCAAGCAGCAGTCAGAAGAAACCCGACCCAAGATGAAGCGCAAACGATACGAGAAGGAGTTGCGGAAGCTACAGACGCAATTGTGCCGGTTGCAGGAATGGGTGGTACATGCGGGAGTCCGAGCGATTGTCGTGTTGGAAGGGCGGGACGCGGCAGGCAAGGGCGGGACCATCAAGGCGATTATGGAACGAGCAAGCCCGCGCGTATTTCGTGTGATGGCGTTGCCGGCCCCGTCCGACCGCGAAAAAACCCAACTCTATGCTCAACGCTACATCCAGCATTTCCCAGCCGCCGGCGAAATCGTCATCTTCGACCGCAGCTGGTACAACCGAGCGGGCGTCGAGTACGTGATGGATTTCTGCACGAAGGATCAGTACAAGGAATTTGTTGAGAACTGTCCCAAATTCGAGAGCCACATCGTCAAGGCGGGAATCCTCCTGATCAAGTTCTGGCTGGAGGTCGGTCAAGAGGAGCAGCAGCGGCGTTTCGAGGCGCGCATCGAGGATCCGCTCCGCCAGTGGAAGCTGAGCCCGATGGACCTTGAGTCGTATGCCCGCTGGTACGCCTACTCGCGGGCGCGCGACATGATGCTGGAAGCGACCGACACCGAGGAGGCGCCGTGGTACATCGTTCGCTCCGACGACAAGCGGCGCGCGCGCTTGAATTGCATTTCGCATCTCCTGAACTTAATTCCCTACAAGGAGGTGCCCCGGGACAAAGTCAAGCTCCCCAAGCGATCGTCCAAAGGGGAGTATGACGATCAGGCGCCCCTCAAGGGTAAGACATTCGTGCCCGAGAAATACTGACGACCGCGGAACGGCGCAAGCAAGATGGAGACGGCCGACTGAGGAGAACTCCCATGAAGACGAAGGCATGTTTGATGGCGACCGGCGGTATGCTGGTCATTCTGGTTGTGTTCCGGACGATTCCCGCTCGCTCGGCTGGTGAAAACGGCACAGCCGCGCCGGCGAAGCCTGCATCCGCGAAACCCAAGGATACGAAACACGCCGAGGACGAGCGGGCCTTGCGCAAGGCGACCGACGACTTCCTCAAGGCGGTCGAGAAGGGCGACGCGAAGGCCGTCGCCGCTTCCTGGACCAAGCAGGGCGAGTACATCGGCGAGGACGGGACGACCGTCCGTGGACGCGCCGCCATCGAAACGGCTTATGCCAAGGCTTTCGCCAAAAACAAGAAGCTCAAGATCGAGATCACGGTCGAGTCGATCCGCTTCCTCTCGAAGGACACGGCCATCGAGGAAGGTTACGCGAAATCGTATAAAGGCAGCTCGGAGTTCCCAACGGCCAGCCGCTACAGCGTGCTGCACGTCCGTGAGGGCGGTCGCTGGCTCATGGGCCTGCTGCGCGAATGGCCTGACGAGGGCATATCGTTGCGAGACTTCGATTGGCTCATCGGCACCTGGGAAGCGAAGACCGACGAGGGCGAGGTGCGCACCACCTACGAGTGGGACGCCAAGAAGAAGTCGATCCGCTGCCGCATCACGATCAAGGGCACGGACCGCACCGTCTCCGCGATGCAGGTTCTGCTGAAGGATCCGCGCACCGGCCAGCTGCGTTCATGGCTGTTCGACGACGACGGCGGCTTCGGGGAGGCCACCTGGACGCGCGACGGTAAGCGCTGGGTCATCGCGGCGGCCGGAGTCCAGGCTGACGGCGGCGAGTTGACGGCGACGAACATCCTAACGCAGGTGGACAAGGACACGTTCACGTGGCAGTCCACCGAGCGTACGCTTGACGGCGGAGAACTGCCGAACATCCAGCCGGTGAAGGTCACGCGCGTCAAGTAACGGCGACGGCAACAGCCAAGAAAGGAGACATCCATGCGATCCAAGTGCTTGCCGGCGCTAATCGGTACGTTGGCGCTGGCGTGGATTCCGGGGGACGATGTCTACGGACAGCGGGGCGGCCGAGGTGGCAGGATCGGCGGCGGCAGCCGCGGCGGAGTCGTCGTCGGGCCCTACGGCGGCGCTGGGAGCGGTTCCCGCAGCACCGGCACGGTGATCGGTCCCGCGGGTGGTTCGAGGACGGCGGGCACGGCGAGCGGTTCGTACACGACCGGTCGCGGGACCACGATCGACTACGCGGGCGCGGGACGGACCGCCACGGGTCCGGGCGGCGTCACAGCGGGGCGCGGGGTCGGAGGTGTGCAGGTGACGACCCCGAGCGGCCAGACGGCGACCAAGGTCGGCTCCGTCGGCGGCGTCCAGGGTCCGGGAGGGGCCGGGGCGGTCAGCGGCCGCTCGGTCGGTAGCACCAGCGGCCCGCACGGCAGCGGCGTGACCGCGTCCCGCGGCGGTGCGGTTCTTGGGCCGGGCGGCGCTGTTGGCGGCGGCACTCGGGTTGGCACGGCCACCGGCCCGGCCGGTCGTACCATCGCTGGCGCCTCGCACTGGAGCGCCGCGTCCAACCCCTACGGCGCTTACGCCTCCGCTTCGCGCGGGATTGCCGTGACCGGAGCCGCGGGTCACTTCACCACCTACCGAAGCGCGGCGGCGCTGCGCACCCAGGCCGGATACGTCCGCACCAGCTTTACCGGCTACCACTATTTCAACGCGGGCTGGTACACGGCCCATCCGGGTGCGTGGCGCGCGGCCGCGTGGACCGCGGCGGCCTACTGGAGGTGGAGGCCGTACGCCACCATCGCCACTTTCTGCGGCTACCCCGAGACGCCTGTGGTTTACGACTACGGCTCCAACGTCGTCTACCAGGACAATCGCGTTTTCTACAATGGCGAGCCGATCGCCACCGCCGAGGCGTACGCTGCGCAAGCCTCGGACCTGGCTGCAGCGGGGCAGGCGGCGAAGCCGGCCGAGAAGGACGAGTGGCAGTCCCTGGGAGTGTTCGCCATGGTCCAGGGCGACGAAAAGGACGCCAACAATATCTTCCAGATCGCGATCAACAAGGATGGGGCGATCCGCGGAAACTATTTCAACGGCCTGACCGACATGACGGTCCCCATCTACGGCTCGGTGGACAAGAAGACGCAACGGGCCGCCTGGACCGTCGGCGACAAGAAGGACACGGTGTACGAGACGGGTGTGGGCAACCTGTCGCAGCCGGAGACGTCGATGCTGGTTCACATCGGCAAGGACCGCACTCAGCAATGGACACTGGTGCGCTTGGAGCCGCCTGCGGAAATGAAGTGAGGGCATAGTCATTACGCGAACGGCTTCGCGGCGGAACGTCGCCGGAGTGCAGAGCCTGCACGTGAATCGAAATGGTGAAAGAAACGGCCCGCCCCGACGAAGAGAGAAGGTAGACGCGGGTAACGAGAACTCCACTGTGGTCGGCGATTCGCCAACGCGCTACCGCGATGCGAACGCCAGCGCTTCAGACCGCCCAGGCATCAGGAGGAAACCATGAAATCGGCGGTGGTGGCCTATTTGCTCTGGTGCCTGGTGTTTCTCGGTTTCGCGGGCATCCACCGTTTCTACGCGGGCAAGTGGATCAGTGGCCTCATCTGGTTGTTCACGGGCGGACTCTTCCTCTTCGGGCAAGCCATCGACCTGATACTCATCCCCGGCATGATCCGCGAGGCAAACCTGCTGACCCAGCTCGCCGCACGCCGCTGAGGTCGGTCTGGACAGGTGTTACCACGAACGATTCGTCTGCTTTCCGATCGCGCAAATCTTCACGCGGATACCGTCCTCGTCCGCTGAGCGGACTGATTCCACCTCCTCGTCGAATGGCCCGGTCGAGGGCCATAGGTCCCATCCAGGTCGAGGGTGCCATGCCGCAGGTGTTGCTTCTGGGAGCTAACGGTGGGATGGGACGACGAATCGCTGCCCTGTGGGCGTCGCAGGGGGCCAGCGCCCCGCTGCGCTTGGGAGTGCGGCGCCAAGAGGGGATGGAAAAGTTTGGGCCCGGGGCGCCGGTGGTCATCGCCCGACTTGAGGAACCGGCTACCCTGCGCGAGGCCCTGGCGGACGTAGCAGTGGTCATCAACGCGATAGGCCCGTATGCCTACGACCCTGCACCTTTGCTCGACGCCTGTGCGGCCGCCGGCGCGCATTACATCGACTTGGCCAGCGAGCCCGAATTCCTCGCCGCGGTACACTCGTGGAACGAGCGTCGTCAAGCCCATATCGCCATCTGTCCCGGTGCCTCAACGATGCCCGGGCTCATCGAGCTTTCCGCCGCTCATCTGACCGAGCGCCTCGGCGCGGTGCCATCCGCTTTCGAGATCTTCCTCTCGATGGGCAGCGCCAACCGCCTCACCCCGGGCTTACTTGCAACCCTAACACTCCCCTTGGGTGTGCGTTTGCACTCTCCCGATGGTGGCGTGTCCTATCGCCAGTTACGCCGGCGACATCTGCACGGCCTGGGTCCGCGTCTGTTCGGGCGCTATCCATCGCCGTTCGATGAGCAAGGGCTGAACCTGGGAGACCGGCGTGTCCTCGCGCGGTTTTGGGTAGGATTAGACCGCTCCTGGATCGTGTACGCGTTGCGGGCCCTGAGTTACCTGCGCCCTCGCTTCCGCGATCGCACCTGGATCGCGCTGGCCGAAAAGGCGCGACCGGTGGTGGCTTTGGCGAACCTGGTTGGCGGGCGCGTCGGCGGGCTGCGTATCGAAGCGTTGGGCATGGCTGGCAACGTCCTGGGGGCGGTGAATTACTTAGCGCCACGCGAGGCACTGAACATCCCGGCGCTGCCTTCGATCTGGGCAGCGCGGGCCTTACTCGCTGTTGACCGGCCCGGTTTTCGTCTGCTGCGCACTCTCGTGACGTTTGAGGAGGCTGCTAATTCGCTGCGGGGGCAGGGGTTCGAGGTTTTCGTGGAATAGTCCGCCACGCCGAGTCGGAGCGGCTGATCTGCGGCGGAGCCCTCTGCTCCGGCTGCTCAATCGTCAGAGTTGTACGAAAGTTGCGCGACCTATCACCTTAGCGGGGGCGTCAGCCATCCGAGTAGGGAGAAGACTCGGGGGCTGACGCCCCCGCTAAGAGCGTTCGGAAAAAATGAGCCAATGGCACGCTGGCTGCGGCCTTCTCCTTTGGACGATCTTATCCCCAGTCAAGGGAGGAGGAGCGATGAAACCCCTGGTTACCGACGCCTTGTGGCAGCACCTCGAAACCTTGC